>JBBQXX010000010.1:0-27289 GCA_038209235.1 Sphingomonadales bacterium
CCGATACGGCAGTTCGCAACGCCAGGTCATGATCGCGCCCCATCATTGCCCATTGCAATGCAGGCCCGCTGATCTCCAAGGCGGATTTGATGGCACAGCTATCAGATGTTTTCGAAGAGGTAGCAGGCCGCTGTCCTACAACACATGGCCTCGTCGCTTATCCATCGGTCAAACTGCTGCACTAGAACACCGTCGGGAAACAGTCCTGATCCACGGCAAGGCACAGCCGCCGCTGGGAATGACAAATGATGTTAGGATTTCGGCGGTAATGGACTCGTCGGGGCAAGTGTCATAAATTTGAACCCATGATGCTCAAACACATACTTTTTATTGGCGCCCTGGCAGCTAATTCCGCCACCTTGGCCGCCGGTGCACAACCTCCGAATTCAAAAGCTCTGACACCGGTGGCTCAGCAGTCTGGGGGCCGTTCGGTTTTTCGCAATGCCGGTTACGACAAGGTCATGGCCTGTGCTGGCCGAGTCCATGGCATTTCCCTTGCCTCGAAAGACCCGGAAATAAAGCGGGTTGGCCAGGCCACCGCGCAGACACTGCTGGCAGAGGCCAAGGCATTGAAACCTGCAAAGACCGACAAAGAACTGAAGTCCGAACTGACCGTGGCAGCGAACAGGTTCTTGGGAGCGGCAATCGAGCAGGACCGCGCCACACAATCGCAAATCGAGGGCGCCTGCAAGGCACTTGGCGTCGGCTAGTTTGGAAAACCTCACAGATCGCAAGATGACGCCATCAGGCTCGCTTCGAACAAACCGGAGACAAATCGATGCAGAAATTTAACAATCGCGACCTTGTTGCAGCCGCTGTTGGCATGTCCGTGGTGTTCACGCCGACCTTTGTTCCCGCTGTTGCTCATGCCAAGGAGGCAGCTGCGGTCAAGGTGTCCGGCAGGGACGCGATTGCAGGTGCGACCACAGTGGCGATTGGCGCCTTCAACGTGGGCTTCATTTTTGAATCGACCGACCAGATCCAGAAGACCGGCGGCGCGCTGGCGGCGGTTGGTGGCGTTACCAAGGCCAAAAGCAGCCTGGTCGGGGTAACACCTGAGATGATGCAGCAGATTACCGATGCTGCATATGCAGATTTCGTCGAGCGGCTGGTCGCCAGCGGCTTCACTGTGGCCGAGCCTAATGCCGTGTTCGCCAGTAAGGAACTGGCGAGCAAGGGCAAGGCGGAACCAGCAGAAGCGACGTTGCTGCTCGAAAAGAAAAGCAAGGGCAAGGCTACCTACATGTATCCCGCCGCCATCCCGCGCCAGATCATGATCATGGGGGATATCCCGACATCGGGCGGGTTCGGCCAGATGGGCAACACCATGGCCTATGCGCAAAACGGCGTTGCCCTGGGCAACTATGCCCGATCGTCGGGCACGCCCGTGATCACCGCAACCTACCTGATCGACTTTTCTGACCAGAAGCGCCCTGGCGCGTTCAATTTCGGCGGCTTGAAAGTCAACGCCAACCTGTCGGTCACGCCCGGCTATTCCAAGATGACGGTGATCGGCGCCAATGGAAAGCAGACGGTGCTGACGCTGGGTCAATCGGTTTCGGTCGATGGCGAATTCATCGAGATGTCCGATGCCAGCAGCGGCAGCGAAAAGGGCGTTCAGGCCGCTGCGAATGTCGCAGGCGGCATCGCCGCTGCGGTGGGCCTGGGTGGCCTCGGCTTTGGAAAGACCCGCAAATACGCCTTCAACGCCAAACCGGGCAACTACGAGGAGGGCGCAACCAAAGTCGCCAGCCTTGCCAACGATCTGCTGGTAGCTCAGCTCAATGGGCCGCGCTGAACTGCAGGCCTGAACGGCGGGGCTAGCACGACAGCCAATTGATCCCGACAGGCTTGAGCCGGGTTAGCGTGGCGGTAGGTTGCTAACGAACACTGCCCGGCTTCAGGCCCATCCCGGTAGGCGCAAAGAACCAACCGCGGCAGCCAGTCAAATCAGTTGGGCATCGGTTCGGCTGTTGGACCAGGCGCTGCCAATCGGTGTGTTCGAACCGGTACCGTTTCCTCGAACGTTACCGACTCAACCACCATCAAGTTCGCCTCCGGCAGGGCGAAATTGACGTGAGCCATGCCTCCGGTGGCGCAGCAACCGCCATCGCCCGTGCGCTTTACGGGAACGTAAGCGTGCATCTCGCGAAAATTGAAATTCACCCCGCCGGCCAGCGCGAATCCTTCCGGAAGCATGGCCGACGCCTCCTCAAGCAGATCATCCACATCGAACGTCGTCCACCCCTGCCTATGACGTGTGAGAACTATGTCCGCATTGCCCGCCCCTGTGCCACCGGCACGCCCGGGCGCGTGGAGCAAAAGGCGTTCGGCGCTGTCTTCGATGACTTCAGGAGGCCCGTACCAGCCTTCGGTCTGCCGGGCGGCGAGCACATTGAGCGGTCCGTCATCCGGTGTTTCGATGATCACCAGCATCTCGATGTGGGGGCCGTCCTTGGGTTGAATGCTCATGAGCTGCCATGCGATGGCCCCGCCCCGCTGTAGCTTAGGGATAGAACCAAAGGCGTTTGGCGAGCACTGCGCCTTAGTCTGGAACAGACATTGCCCAGCAAGATCGGCGGCGAACCCTTCAGTTGCCAACACTGCGTCGGTGATGGCCTCGCGATCGCAGCCGCTTTCATAGCCGCCATCGGGGCAGACCCGCACCTGAAGGTCGAATGCCTGGTCTGTGCGTTGGGCGCTGACAGGCCCGGCAAGGCATCCAGCGGCACCGATAGCCGCCGCCAAGGCGCTGGCAACGGCCATGTAGCCATTGCCGAAGTGCCTCATTTGCAGATGCCCAGCCATTCGATAAAGCTACGGGTACCACGCGCGTCATTTGCGGCATAAGCGGCGTAAAGCTTGTCAGCCGACTCTTCCGCTCTGCTTCGGGTCTTCTCGAAATAGGCCGCGTCGTCGTCTTCGTTCATTTCGCGCCGTGCCAGCCTCTGCCAGTATATCTTGCGTTTTTTGGCATTGGCGGATGTCAGCTCGCGGCGCAGGGCTCCTGCGAACTTGGGTTCGGCAGCACTGGTGACCGCATAATCCCATCTGTCCCACATCGCAGCGCAGGTCAGCATTTCTGACAGCGTCTGCGGTGATAGGCCGCTTTTCGTGGCAGCCTCGTACGCCGCATTGTGCGCCAGCGCCGACGCCTTGGGCGTTTCGGCAAAGGTAACGCTGGGCGCCAGCAGGGCCAGCACACCAGCCGTGATGATCAGGCCAGGCCGCGTCATGCGCCCAGCCTCGACGACTCTGCGCAGCCGTCCTGTATGAAGAGCTTGCATCCCAGCCCGAACAACCTCTTGCCCGCAGGCCTGTCAATTTGCCCGCCCTGGCCGTCACGCGCCATCATGCCCGCATTCATGCACGCGCCGCCATTACCGGTGTTGCAGGCCTTGCTGAAGCTGGCGCGGGCTCCGGCCGGATCCTGAGCGATGCCAGCGCCAGTATATTGCGCCACGCCGAATTCCAGGCAGCCGTCTGACTTGCCGGCACGACACGATAGTCCGAACGACTTTGCCGCACCGCTCGCATCTACCGGCCCGCCCTGGCCGTCGCGCTGCATCAACGCCAGCGCATAGCAGCCATCAGCTGCAAAGCCGGGGCAGGACTTGGCCAGATATTGCCGGGCAAGAGCATAATCCGGAGCTGTGCCGACCTTTCCGAAATAGTAATTTGTTCCCAAATCATAACACGAGGTGGCAAAGCTAGCGTTGCAGGATGTGGTCAGGGGCGCGATCGACCCTGCGAAATCCTGCGGTCCGCCGCTTCCGTTCTTAAGCATCGAACCAAAGACTTCGCAGGATTTTGTGACACCCTTGGCGCAGCCTTGCTGATATGCCTTTCGAGCCAACGGCAAATCCTTTGCGCCGCCTTGCCCTTGTGTCGCCATAGATCCCAAATTGTTGCAGGCTGCGCTGTTGCCGTCAGTAAAGCAGCCCAGCTGGTATTTACTCCGAGCCGTATTGAAGTCACCAGAGTTGAACGCAGCCTGGCCTGCCAGCGCACTGCTGCTGCCGCCCGGCTCGACAACCACCGTAGCCTGTGCTGGCTGGGTGGCGCGTTCCTGCGCCGACGAACGGTTCACCTGCGCCGAAGCATCGGATGCAACCGGCCCCAGCATCATTCCAAAGCCGAAAAAGGCAGCAATCATTTTCTTCATCGATTTGATCCCGGTTGGTTGATGGATCAGCTCCGACACGTCGGGCTGTTGGCATTGACCGCGCCGCCACAATGGCTTTGGCGGTATTTGTCTCGCACCTGCTGACGAACGTCTGGACCTGCGGGCGCATAGTCTGGCCTGTACGGCGCTGAACTCCTGCCGCTGCCCGATCGGCCGTTCTGCGCCTCCCAACGGCGCGAACTGGCGCCGGGCGTGTTGGTGCAATTGAAGATGCCGCAATCGTTCGACCGCTTTCGCTTGGCGATCTCCGAGGCGGCGATGCCGGCGACAGGGCCGGACCGGAACCAGAATTCCAGCACGTAAAAGTGATCGTCCGGGATGCTTTGCAAAGCACCGGCATGCGAGGCGGCCAGGGCGGCAGCTTCGGCCTGCGGGACAGACCGGCTGTAATAAAGCGCGTAATACAGCGCCTTGCCATAGTCGCGCTGCGCCATCAGGCTATCGAACAGTGCCTCTTTCTGCGCGCGCGCATCCAGCGCTGCCTGCCGCTGAGCCTGTTGTTGCGCCTCGATGTCACGGCGGCGGTCCTGCAGCTGCTTGCCAAAGGTGCAGACTTCGCGGCTGTCCGGGTCACCAGGCTTGCACGCCGTCAGCGCGATCTGCTCGGCCTGGAGGTGCTCATTGAGTGTGTAGTAGATGCGTGCAAGTGCGATGCACGATTGCCGGTTGCCGAAATCGCAATTGATCCGGCGGTAGCGAAGCGCCTTCGTGGCGTCAAACTGCGGGGAAGCCCCATTTGCAAACACCGCTTCGGCCACTTCGCACCCATCTCGGTCCTGGCCGGTACAGGCGCGCGCCCCAAAATTTGCAGCGCTGGCAAGATCGCGTTCTACATTGCCTTCGCCAGCGTAGAATATGAGTGCCAGGCGACCACAGGCTGCGATCTCATTTGCCGTACAGGCTAGTTGCAGGAAACGCAGGCTCAGAAACGTATCATAAGACGTGTTCTCGCCATCGGACAGGATCATGCCCGCATCGCGGCAGGCGGTCCGGTCACCGGCATCACAGGCAGCGATCCGGCTTTGCAGCGCGTCGCCGGCTGCAGCCATTGCCGGTTCAAGGCCCCAAGAGAGAGACCACAAAACAACCACCAGGGCCATAAATAGGCGGAGCACCGACCGGCTTATTCCAGTGGAAGGCAGATTCATGATCGTGCCTATCATCTGCGGCAAACCGAATAGGTTGCTGTCACCACGCCGCGCTGGTCGGTCAGCTTTCGGTTTTCGCACCCGTTCCCCAGCGACCCGACCGCTTTCGCGTTTGCCTGACGTGCCTGTGCTGCGCGATCATCGGCAGCGCGCTGGGCCCAGCGCTGGGCCTCGGCCTCGGTGTGCCGCTGCATCCGCATCCGGCGCTGATACTCTGCGAAAATCAGCCGCGTGGCGGGCGGATTGTATTGCCAGTAGAACTTGTTCGCGATGGCATAGACCGCTTCATCGCTCCACCTGCGCAGACCACTGGCGCCCACTTCGACAATCATCTTGCCCAGCAGCTCGCCGTCGGCATTGTCCTTGAACAGGTCCTTGCCATAAGGATAGTGGAAGACAAGATAGTCGGCGACCGCGCCATAATCGCCAGTGTGGTCGGCATGGGCGCGCAGCGATGCTGCAGACAAGGTGCCCAGCCCGTTCATCTCGGGTTGCTGCTGCGCGGGTTGGGCGGCGCGCTCGACATACAGATCGGCGCAATCCTGCGCGACCAGCAGGACATATTTGTCCAGCTCCTGGCTGCCGTTTTCCTTTTTGTAATCCTTCCAGGAGGCATCGATCATCTGCTTCGCTTGGCGAAGTAGCGCGGCATCATTGCGCGTAACCTCGGAAAAATGGGTCATTGCGCGGGCGCTGGTTACGGGCAGCTGGACGCCCTTCCTGGCTGCGAAATCCAGCGCGAGAGCACACTCGTAGATCAGCTCGGAATCGTCAGTGTTGGCCTCTGCGACAGGCGAAACGATGGCCATGCACAATGGCGCTGTGAGGATCGCCGTGAGACGAAAAGAAGTCATGATAGGGCCTCCCGATGCAGTGCGGTTCAGGACTGGATCACCGCCATTTCGCGGTCGCATTCCTTCGATCGGGATTTCATGTGCGACAGGGCTTCATCAGCGCCCATCACGCGGGCACGCTTGTTGTATTTCGCCTTGGCCAGATTCAGAGATTGCTCGCCATCCAGCCCGGTGACACGTTCCAGCTGGCGCACCACGTTCATCCAGTCGGCAGAACCATAGTTCAGCTTCACGTTGTTGCCCTCGGCGATGCCGACGATGTAGGCGCAGCCGGCGGCCATATCCATCAGCTGCTGGGGGCTGGGATCCTTCGCCAACAGTGGCATGGTGGGAACGTTGATCGTCAATATGGTGGCGCAAACCGCCAGGGATAATGAGCGCATGTCCGGTCTCCTTGAAAACATAGCCGCTTCTATGCGGTGCACCCGCCAATCCGGCCATGCACAATGGTTGATATGAAGATGACAAAGGTTGTTAGTCGCTCCTGCGCACCTAACGGCATTTGTAACGGGCATTTTTCAGCAGGCTTGGTAGATACAGCTGACCAGTGCCACGGTGATGGCGAACAGGGTGGCGTTGGCCATTGCCTTTCGGCAAGCGTTTACTGGTATTCGAGCAAGGGCATGTGAATGGCAGATCAGGCGCAACGCATATGCTGAGGATCCTGTATGTCGAGGACGATCAGCGCGCGGCAGACGAGGTGCAAGAGCTTGCCGCGGACAATGGTGATCAACTCGTCTGGGAGAGCACCGGCGCGGCCGGATTGCTGCGCGCCGGGCTGGAAAAGTTCGACGTCATTATCCTCGACCGCATGCTTGGGGATCTGGACGGTCTGACGATATTACAGCGACTGCGCGAGAGCGGCGTAGGAACGCCGGTGCTGATGCTTTCAGCGCTGGGAAGGACCAGCGACCGGTCCGAAGGTCTTGAAGCCGGCGCTGACGATTATCTCGCCAAACCTTTCGAGGCACCTGAGCTGATGGCGCGCATCCGCGCACTGCACAGGCGTGCGTCGGGGCGCGAACACAGCGCGGTCATCCTGTACGGCGCGTTCGAATGCCACGTGAAGGCGCGCACGGCGTTTCGCCAGAACCAGCACCTGTCGCTCAGTCCGCGCGAGTTTGAACTGTTCCGGTATTTCATGGACAATGCAGGCGAGATCGTCACCCGGGAGATGCTTCTGCGCGATGTTTGGAATATGGCGTTCGACCCCCAGACCAATGTCGTCGATGTCAACATCGGGCGGCTGCGGCGCAAACTCGAAGACGGCTTTGCCACGCCTGCGTTGGAGACGATCTGGGGTTCGGGCTACAGGTTACTCAACGGCACATGACCACCTTGCCCCATCGTTCCATTTTCTCGCGAATCGTTGTCGTTGCCATCGCCTTATCGGTGTTGCTGGTCGCGGGGCTGTGGCTGCTGACCGACCGCACCGTCCGCTCGACGCTGGAGGCATCGGCGCGCGATGCGGTGGATGTCGATCTGGCGGGGCTTGCCGATATTCATGCCAGCGGCGGTCGCGATGAGCTGGCGCGGCGCATCAACGACCGGCTGATGATCCGGCCAGCGGACGGCAGTTTTCCGCATTACCTGCTGGCAGATACCGAAGGAGCGCGGGTCGCAGGAGACATCGACGTATGGCCCGCGCTCGATGCGCAGGTGTCCGAAAGCGGCGTTATCCGTATTGGTGAGGCTACCGAGGCGTTCGCCCGCGCCACTCAGCTAGGCCCCGATCTGCGACTCGTGGTTGCTCACGAAGCCGCCGATGGCGAGCCGTTGCTATTCCGCATCGCATTGGTCTTTCTGGCAGGCGGCGCGGTGTTCATTGTGGTTATCGGATTGTACGGGCGCAGCGCTATAGGCAGTCTTCAGCGGCGCATCGAAAGCATCAATCAGGCATTTCGTGACCTCGATGCGGGGCACATCCGCCTGCTTGCCGAAGGTGCCCGAACTGACGAGATCGACGAACTCTCTGGGCACAGCGCGGTCGCGCTCGCCCGGTTGCGTGATCTGATGCAGGCGTATCGCGACACGTCCGATCAGGTCGCGCATGAAATCCGTACGCCGGTGGTGCACCTGGACCGGCGGCTGGTGAAGCTGCTGGCGGCAAAGCCCGATGCAGCGACGGCAGGCGCGCTAGTCGCAGCGCGGGCGGACATCCGCCAACTGGTCAGCACACTGGAATCCCTGCTTGATATTGCGGCTAGCAAGGCCCGCCGGGGAGATCGCGCTGGGTTAAAGCAAATCGACCTGTCGGCTCTGCTCGAAAGCATCTGCAACCTGTATGCGGATAGTTCAGAGGAATCCGGACACAACTTTGTGTGGAATGTTGCCCCCGGCGTATTGATCGAAGGTGAAGAGGCGCAACTGGGGCGGCTGATCACCAACCTGCTCGACAATGCATTCAAATACGTGCCCACTGGCGGCAGCGTGACGGTGAGCCTGACCGCAGGACCGGTGCTGACGATCTGCGACGACGGCCCAGGCATACCCGAGACTGACCGGGCACGCGTGTTCGAACAATTCTATCGCAGCGGCAACGTCGATCAGCGTCAGCCCGGCAGCGGTCTGGGTCTTGCGCTCGCTCGTGCGATTGCCGAACGTCACGGGCTGGCGCTCGATCTTGTCGATAGCCCGCAAGGGGCATGCTTTCAGGTCAGCAGGGGAACGAGATGATGCGCTTGTTTGCACTTGCCGCGACTGCACTATCGGCCTTGGTGTCCTGCACACCGACCATGGAAGGTGTCACTGTTGCACCGCTTGCCAAAGGCTCGACAGCGGCGACGCTGGCCGATGCTTTGGCGAAAGCCGATGCTGCCGCCAGCACCGGCAGCGATTCCGATCTGGCGCAGCCGCTGGCGATCATCGCAGCGCTGGATGCCCGGCCGCTCGACGCTTCAGCTCAGGCACAGCTGGCGGATTGGCGCAGCCGCAGCCCTGACACTGCCCCTCCGCTGAGGGGCCGCACGCTGGGGCCTGGCTATCGCCATGGCACGCTGAGCGCTGGCGGCGACCTGCGCATCGAACAAACGTTTCTGTCCGGCCAGCGGGCATCGATTGCGCTGTCGACCCCCGGCGGATCAAAGCTGCGGCTGCAGGTGATCGACGGCGCTGCCAAGCCGGTCTGCCAACACGTTGCGGCCAGCCCAAGTTGCGAGTGGATCCCGGTCTACACGCAGCGGCATGTCATCCAACTCACCAATCCCGGCCGTCAAAAAGCCCGCTTTTATCTTGTGATCGAGTGACCGATCCTTAAGCTGTTGCAACACGGGGGGAATTTGGATGCGCATATCGACGGGCCTGTTCGCGTTGACCTGGCTGACCTTGCCGATCACGGGATGCGCTATCTTGCAGGCGCAAGAGCCCTCCTCGCATCCAGTCTCGAGCCCTGAGGTTTTACGCACCGCTGCCGAAGCTATCGACCCCCTGGGCAAGGCAGCGGAGGCCGAGAAGGCCTGGCAGGCGTACCTCTCGGCGCTCGAAACGGCAGGCGGTGCGGTGGCAGATCAAGCCTATGCGCTCAATCGCATGGGTGACTCACGCTATTATCAGCAGAACATGAAGGGCGGACTGGATGCTTCGCTGGAGGCCAGACGCAGGCTTGACGCAGCAGGCGAAACATCGGGCGAGCCGATGGCTGACACGCTGGCCAACATCGCAACCTTTCGAGGCGCGCTCGGCCAGTCGGACCTTGAGGTTCCGCTGCAAGAACAATCACTGGCGATCCGCAAGCAGCTATACGGGGAAGATCCCGCCTCGCTGCCACCTGCCCAAGCGAAGCTGCTGGGCCTGGGCTATCTCAATTACGCCAACGCGCTGTACGGCGCTGGGCGGTTCAGCGAGGCCGCCGATCTGGTCAAGCCGTCAATCGACGGCGTGGTCACCGGTGAACTGCGCGATGCGACACTGTTCGTGGCGATGTCCAGCGGGGCCAATATGCTGTCCGACGCCGGTCGACAGGCGGAGGCGCTGGAGCTGGCGCAGCGCGGGGTTGCCACCGCAACCGAGCTTTTGCCGCAAGACCACCCCTTCATCGGCTTTGCCCACGCCACGCTCGCCAAGGTACTGCTGCAGTCCGACCGTTACGAAGAAGCCGAGGCGCCTGCGCGCCGGGCGGTAGATATCATGGCGGGAAAGCTGGGACCGGACAATCGCAACACGATGACCGCAGTGCATAACCTGGGGGTCATTCTCGCGCGCCTTGGGCGATTTGAGGAATCTATAGCGCTGACCATGTCCACCCACGACAGAATTCGTGAGATGGACCCGGGCGAAAGCATCAACCAGCTGGTTAGTACATCGAATGCGGCCCACGAAGCGGGAAAGCCGGATATGGCTCTGAAACTGGCGCAAGAGGCTGCCGATGTTGCTTTAACGCTGCCCCAGGACGACCGCAAGGCGGTGAAGGGGCTGGTCCTGCTCGCCTTGCGTCAGGACGAGGCCGGTGACACCAAGTCAGCGCTGCAAAGCATTGAAGCCGCAGCTGTGCGTCGCACACAGGCAGGTGACACCGATGCCGACCCGGTGCTGGAACTGCGGCGCGGCCTTTACGCGATCAAGGCGGGTGATCGCGACGGGGGCTGGGCGCGCGCCTCTGCCGGAGCCAAGGCGCTGGAAGCTGATCTGATCGCCGATGCCGAGCGGTTGGAACTGGGCGCCGATCTGGCGAGCTATTATGAATCGATCATGCAGATGGTCGAGGCTGCGTTCGAAGCCGACCGGCCTGACGATGCATTGCACGCTTTCGAGCTTGCCGGATGGGGCGTCAACGCGCGCACCCGGCAGCTGCTGGCGCTGAAAGCCAGCGTTGCCAGTGCGCCCGAACTTGCAGACAAGGTGGCGGCGTTCGAAGGCGACAGTGCGCGCCTGCGCATATTGCACAAGGAACGCGCGGCGCTGCTGGCCACCGATAAGGCCGATGCCGCAGCACAACGCGCGACCGAGATTGCGCAACTTTCGGCTTCGCTGGCAACGTTGCGCTCCGACCTTGTGGGCACGATCCCTGATTTTGGCCAGTGGGTCCGCCCGGCAACGCCTACGGTCGCGCAACTGCAGGCAAAGCTGGAGCAAGATGAGGCGATCCTTATCACCATGCCCAGCCGCAGCCGGACGTTCACGATGGTGATCACGGCGGATCAGGTCGTGATGGCACCCAGCGACCAGGGGCGCCCCAAAGTGCGCGCGCTGGTGTCCGGCCTGCGGGCGGCACTTGACGGCAAGGCGCTGGCCGACCCTGTCAGCTTCGCCCGCAACGCGGCTGCTCTGCACGATATAGTCCTGCCCAAACGCGCAGCGGTAGCATTGGCGGGGCGCACTCGTGTCGCAGTCGTAACCAGCGATGCCTTGTCGCGCCTGCCATTCGGCGTGCTGATTCCCAGCGTGTCCGCAGTCGATCAGAAAGACTACAAGGCGATGGACTGGATGGTCCGTCGCCATGCGTTCTCGATTGCACTTACGCCGTCTGCCGCTTTCGCTGATCGAGCAGAGCGCAGCGCTAAGCTCAGCTTTCTGGGTGTCGGCGCGCCGACATTGACCGGTGCAGCAGACCCCGCAGGTGGATCGGTCACGCTGTTTCGCGGCGGAACGGCGGCGATGGAAGACCTTCGCTCGCTTCGCCCTCTGCCCGCATCTGCAAGCGAAATCGCCCGCGTCTCTGCAATCAAGGGCTTCTCCACCCGCCTGGTGCTGACGGGCGACAACGCGACCGAATACCGCGTCCGGCAGGCCAGTGCGGACCGCTATGGCGTGCTGCTGTTTGCCACCCACGGCCTGATGGATGGCGAGGTTGCCGGGCTCAACGAACCGGCGCTGGTGCTCACGCCGCCTGCAGCACCGGGCAAGGCCGATAATGACGGCCTGCTGCTGGCCAGCGAGATCGGCGCGCTGGGTCTCAGCGCCGATTTCGTTATCCTGTCCGCGTGCAACAGCGCCGCCGGTCGCAATGAAACCGCACCTGCCTACACTGGCCTTGCCAATGCGTTTCTGGGTTCGGGCGCGCAAGGGCTGCTGCTGTCGCACTGGCGGGTTCGCGACGATGCGGCGGCCTATCTCAGCGCCTCGACCGTGGAGCGTGCGCTGGCCGGAGCATCGCATGCCGAGGCGCTGCAGCAGGCACAGCTCGCCCTGATCGACGGCAAGGCAGGTCTACCGGGCAGCGCCAATCCATCGATCTGGGCTCCGTTCGTGCTGGTGGAACGCTAGGAGTTCAGACAATCATTGCGCGGTGAGCATGGCGTTGTAGTTCTTCTCCAGCGTGTCCGGTGCTGCCTTGCCGAAACGGCTGACGGCGATCACCGCGATGGTGCTGATGATGAAGCCAGGGACGATCTCATAGATCACGTCGCTTGGCGCCTGCCCGTTGATCGTGAAGGGCGCATAGAGCCAGATCAGCACGATAGCTGCGCCGCTGGTGATGCCAGCAAGCGCGCCCTGGCGAGTCATGCGACGCCAGTGCAGGCTGAGCAGAATGACCGGGCCGAACGCCGCGCCAAACCCTGCCCATGCGTTGCCGACCAGCGAGAGGATGCTGCTCGACCGATCCAACGCGAGTAACACCGCGACGATTGCAACCAGCAACGTCGCAACCCGGCCGACCATGACGAGTTCCGTCTGGCTTGCTGATTTGCGGTAGAACGTCTTGTAGAAATCCTCGGTCAGCGAGCTTGATGACACCAGAAGCTGTGACGAAATTGTGCTCATGATCGCCGCGAGAATGGCTGCAAGCAGGAAGCCTGCGATATACGGATGAAACAGCGTCTGCGACAGCACGATGAAGATCGTCTCCGGGTCGGCCAGCGCAATGCTGTTCTGCGTGACATAGGCAAGCCCGCCGATACCGCACAGCACCGCGCCGATCACGGTCACAATCATCCACGACATGCCGATCCGGCGGGTGGCGGGCATATCCTTGACCGAACGCACCGCCATGAACCGCACGATGATGTGCGGCTGACCGAAATAGCCCAGCCCCCAGGCCAGGCTCGATATGATCCCCAGCGTACTGACACCGGCGAACCAGTCGAAATAATCCGGATCGATCGCGGTGGTCGCAGCCTGAGTGTTCGACCAGCCGCCGACCGCTGCGATTGCGACGATCGGCACCAGCACGAGCGCGATGAACATGATGCAGCCCTGGACGAAATCGGTGAGGCTGACCGCAAGAAAGCCCCCGAACAGCGTGTACAGCACAACTACCGATGCTGTCAGGATAAGCCCGAAGCGGTAATCGTAACCGAACGACGCCTCAAAAAGCTTGCCGCCAGCGACAAGGCCTGCCGATGTGTACAGTGTGAAAAAGACCACGATCACCAGCGAAGCGATAACCCTGACGCTGCGGTTTCGATCACCGAACCGCTTTTCAAGATAATCGGGGATGGTGACGGCATCGTCGGCAATTTCGGTATAGGCGCGCAGCCGTGGTGCCACGAGCCGATAGTTTGCCCACGCGCCGATGGTGAGGCCGACTGCTATCCACACCGCGCTGAAGCCGGCAAGGTAGACCGCGCCGGGCAGCCCCATCAGCATCCAGCCGCTCATGTCAGACGCCCCGGCAGAAAGCGCCGCGACGGCTGGCGGCAGGTTGCGCCCACCCAGCATGAATTCGGAGACATTGCTGGTCGATTTGCGCCAGGCATACAGGCCGATGCCAAGCATCAGCACAAAATAGCCGCCCAGCGAGACAGCGGTTTCAAAATTCATCGCAATATTCCGTTCGGCGCTTGCTTTGGGGTCGGGGCGGACGCGGCCAGTCGCCGGTCAGTCGCGAGTTTGACCGTCACCATGGACCAGATACTTGAAACTCGTCAGCTGCTCTAGCCCCACTGGGCCGCGAGCATGCATCTTGCCGGTGGCGATGCCGATCTCGGCTCCCATGCCGAACTCACCGCCGTCCGAAAACTGGGTCGAGGCGTTGTGCATCACCACCGCGCTGTCGATTGAAAGCATGAAGCGGCGCGCGGCATCAGCATTGCGCGTGAGGATCGCATCGGTGTGCCCCGACGAATGCCCGGCGATGAAGGCGATAGCAGCATCCAGGCCATCGACCAGCTTCACCGAGGCGATGGCATCGAGATATTCGGTGCGCCAGTCGCCGTCGCTCGCGGGCGTCAGCCGTGGTTCGATGGCAATCGCGTCGGCATCACCGCGCAATTCGCAATCGGGCATAGCCTCGACCAGCGCGGGCAGCACTTGGGCGGCGATCTGACGGTCGACCACGATGCTTTCGGTCGCACCGCACACGCCGGTGCGGCGCAGCTTGGCGTTGCGGATAATTGTGACCGCTTGCGCGACATCCGCATCGGCATGGACATAGCTGTGGCAATTGCCATCGAGATGCAGCAGCGTCGGCACGCGGGCTTCGCGCCGAACCAGTTCGACGAGGCCACGACCGCCCCGGGGAATCGCCAGATCGATGTCATCGACCGCGTGCAGCAATTCGGTGACCACAGCCCGGTCAGTGGTGCCGACCGTCTGCACGCAGTCGGGCGACAGGCCAGCTTCGGCCAGCCCCTCGCGCATGCAGCGCACGATTGCCTCGGTCGAGCGGATGCTCTCCGATCCGCCGCGCAGGATGATGGCGTTGCCCGATTTGATGCACAAGGCGCTCGCGTCCGCACCGACATTGGGACGCGATTCATAGATCATCGCGATCACCCCGATAGGTACTGCAACCCGGCGGATGTCGAGACCGTTGGGCCGCTCAAACCGCGCAAGTTCACGTCCAACCGGGTCCGGCAGTTCGGCGATGGCATCAAGCGCGTTCGCCAGAGCAGCGACCCGGCCTTCATCCAAACGCAGCCGATCAATGAAAGATTCAGGCTTTCTGGCATCGAGGCTCGCGATGTCTGTCGCGTTGGCGGCAATCAGATCGGGGCTGGCTGCGCGCAAGGCCCGCGCCGCAGCGCGCAATGCGGCGTTCTTGGTCGCGGTATCCGCCATCGCAAGTTGCCGCGTGGCAGCCTTCGCGGCCTTGCACAGCGCAGCGATATGCGCGCTCACATCGGCGGATGGCTTCTGGATTGTTTGCATCAATGTCATGGATCGTCTTTCCGGCCGGACCGGCCTGGTGTCTTTTGGTTGCTGTGTGTGGCGGTCAGCGCAATTCGACCGCGCGGTCGTAAGCGGCTGTCAACGTGTCACAGAGCCGCTCACCGAGCACGCCGTCGCCATTGAGTGCGTCAAGGCCCGCTGCGGTCGTGCCGTTCTTGCTCGTCACGCTGGTGCGCAGTTCCTCAAGGCTCAGATCCGACGCCTGCGCCATTGCGATCGTGCCCGCCATGGTACCGAGCACAAGCTGCCGGGCATCTTCGGCACTGAACCCCAGGGCTGTTGCCGCATCGACGTAATTGCGGGCGATCTCGAACACGTAACCCGGACCGGATCCTGCCACGGCGGTCAACCGGTCGAGCATGTCTTCATCCGCCACCCACATCGTGCTGCCCGCTGCTTCCATCAGGCGTTCGATCAATGTCCGCTGCGCATCCGTCGCGCGGTCATCGGCGCACAGTCCGCACACGCCCGCGCCGATTGCTGAAGGGAGGTTGGGCATAATTCGGATCACCGCCGCGCCGTCCGACAAGGCTTGCAGGCGTTCGATCGAACAGCCTGCCGCAATCGATGCCACGAACCCGTCGGACGATAGCCGCGAGGCATAATCGGGGAGCACCTCGGCCACGGTCTGCGGCTTGACCGCAACGATGACCAGATCGAACCCGCATGCGTCTACAGCAGGCGGCTCGCACATATACTCAACGCGATCCGACTTCGAAGACAGGCTATCGTCATTTGTCGGATCGATAACGAAAAACTTGGTATCGGGAAAATTCCGCTCGGCAACCGAGCACCATTGGGTGAGCAGCGCGCCCCCCATCTTTCCATGTCCAACCAATGCAATACGCAAAACAACAACCTTCTTTATCATCGATAGGGGTCCATCTGACGCGGCCAGACCGTGCAAAGCTTGACGCAAACCTGAGCTGTCAAACGATCGAGCCAAAATGACATACAGCCATGCCCGCGGGATCACCGGGTTGCCATATGTTAATGTCAAGGATATACGCCCCTATGTCAAAAATGGCCCACGGTGTCAAACTGCGGGCCATTGGTGAGACCTTGGAGTGATTCCAAAACCTCACATCGCCGTTAATTTGAAATAAAAAGTAGAATAAATCGTGAACAAGACAAATCGCATTGTTATTAAAGTTGGGTCCAGTCTTTTAACGGATCAAAACAAGCTTGTACCACGGTGGGCATTTCTTCAAAGATTGATGGAAGATATCGCACTGTTGTCATCCAGAGGCTATGAAGTCATTCTCTGCTCGTCAGGCGCCGTGTCGCTGGGCATGAAGATGATCGGCGTGACCCCCGCGACCGCAGGTTTGCGGGACAAGCAAGCCGCTGCGGCTTGCGGAATGCCGCTGCTGTTGAACGCCTACAAGCAGATCGGGCACGAACACGATCTCAACATTGCGCAGATCCTGGTGACTTTGGGGGACTTCGGAGACCATCGGCGGTTTCTCAATACCAAGAACACGCTGCACCGGCTGATCGAATCGGGCGTGCTCCCGATCATCAACGAGAACGACACAATCACCACCGAGGAGATCCGCGTTGGCGACAACGACCGTCTGGCTGCCAAGGTGGCGCAGATGGTTCAGGCGCAGCACCTGGTCATTCTCACCGGCGTTGACGGCCTTTATGACCGCGATCCGTCGGAACCCGGTGCACAGCTGGTGGAGATCGTTCACGACGTCAGCCAGTATCTGGCCGTCACCAGCGGCGTGAGCACGCTGGGCACCGGCGGAATGCTGACGAAAATGCAGGCTGCCAACATGGCGCAGAACGCCGGTTGCACGACGCTGATCGCCAATGGCGAAGCCGACAACCCGATAACATCGGTGCTTGATGGCCATCGCCCGTGCACCACCTGCGTCGCTCATGCAGAACCCGCCGACAGCTGGGCAGCGTGGCTAACCGACCGCCTGCAGATGGATGGCAGCATCGTGGTTTCGAACAGCGCCGCTGACGCCCTTGCCGCAGGAAACCGCGGCATCGACCGTGACGATGTCATTTCGATCTGCGGCAAGTATGTGAAGGGCGACGTGATCCACATCTACGACGAAACCGGCACCGAGCGCGCGCGCGGGATGACCGATTTCTCGTCGGAAGAGACGGCCATTCTGGTGCGCAACGGAGCGATCCCGGTCAAGCAACTGATTGGCTATCATTCGCGCGGTGTGCTGGTCGAGATAGACAATTTGATATGCCTGGCTGATCGCCACATTTTGTGGGAGCCATTGGCAGCAGAAGTGACAGGCTGACCGCCGACAGGTAATGGCGCTGAAGCAACTTGTCTTTGTGCGTCACCCGTGCGGCTGCTGATTTCTAACGCGGTTTGTCATCATTTGCGCAACGCTTGTCACGGGCCTGAACGGGCGCGCTGGCCTATGCCCCGCTTGCAACCAATCGAGGAGCAAGGGGGCCAACATGCGCATTTCCAAAGTCATCGCCGCATCGGCAGTTGCACTCAACGTCTTCGCCTTTGCCGCGATAGCGACGCCGGCTGCAGCGCAGAGCGAGACCGACCTGCAGCAGGCCATGGAGCAGCTTCAGTCGGGCGAGGCAGACGCCGCCTATACGACCCTGCAAGCCATGGAAGCCAACGGCGCAGGGAACCAGGATTACGACCTCGCGCTGGGTCTGGCTGCGCTGGAAAGCGGACGTCATGGCGAAGCGATCATCGCGTTCCAGCGGATCCTGGCGCAGAACCCTGGCAACGCCCGCGCGCAGGCCGAACTGGCGCGCGCATATGCATCGGCTGGCGACATCGATACCGCCCGCGCGGAGTTCGCCACCGTGCGCGGCGATCCGTCCATCCCCGATCCGGTGCGCAACCGCATCGACGGGCTGGTGCGCAATATGGACCGCCAGATTGCGGGCGGCGCTGCCGAGCTGACCGGCTATGTCGATTTCGAGGGGGGGCGCGACAGCAACATCAACACCGCCACCGATGCGACATCGATCACGCTGCCCCTGTTTGCGTTTCTCGGCCCGGCCAACCTCAATGGTGCCGCGCGGGAACAGGACGCCGGGTTTTACCAGATTCAGGCCGGGCTATCTGGGTCGCTGCCGCTCAGTCGCAAGACGCGGCTGTTCGCATCGGTGCTGGGCAACTGGCGCGACAATATCGACAGCCGGTTCGTTGATCAGGCCTCGGTTGTCGGCACGATTGGCATTGCGCAAAGCCTGGCCAGTGGCGATGTGATTTCCGGCTCGGCCCAAGGCCAGCGGTTCTGGCTGGGTCGAAACGGCTTTCGCACCAGCACCGGCGGCGATGTGCGCTACACCAAGCGCCTTGCGGGCGACCGCGCGCTCTCCTTCAGCGGCCAGTTTTTCCGGCTGAACTACGATGGCAACCCGCTGCTCGATGCGGACAGGTTCTCCGGCAGCATCACCTATGCCGACAAAGCCATCTTCGGCGGCATCGGCGGCGGCAAGGAAGAGACCCGCCGCGCGGGGGCCGACCAGTTCAGCTTTGCCTTCGTGAATGCGCAGCTCGGCGGCGAGTTCGACCTTGGAGACAAGGCCGCCATCATCGGTGGGGCCAGCGTTGAACACCGCAATTACGATGCGCTCGATCCGCTGTTCCTCACCGGTCGCCGCGACAAGCAATACGATGTGTCACTGGGCGTGCGCTACCGGTTCACCGAGACCATCAGCATCCGTCCGCGGATCACCTACACGCACAACGACAGCAACCTGGCGCTCTACGATTACGACCGCTGGACCGCGTCCATCGGCGCCCGCTTAAGCTTCTGATCATTAAACGCCTATCTTTTGGGGAGACTCCACATGACCCGGACCAACCGCCGCGACAACAGCCTGCTGACCGACGTGAAGCTGGCTGGGGCCAGCGCGCTGGTGACGACGCTCGTCATCCTGCTCGCCAATGCCACCCCGGCCTGGGGTGCCGAGCCGGTGTTCGTTTCTCCCGGCGCGGGCAATCCATCGGCCGCCAATGGCGCAGGCGAACAGCAGATCACATCGGGCACCGTGCAGCTGCGGCTGGATGACGGCACCTTGATCAGCATCGTCGGTCCGGCACGCTATACCATCGATGCTGGCGGACAGATCAGCGTGGCCAGCGGCAGCTTCACCGCGTCTGCGCCCCAAGGCAGGACGCCCCGGCCCATCCTGGCGGGCAATGGCAGTCAGGTTACGCTGCGTCCCGGCAGCAGCGCCAGCGGCAAGATCGCGACCGACGGCGGATTTTCCGGCTTTGCGCTGAGCGGCACAATGCAAATTGCCAGCTCAGGCAAATCTCGCAGTTTCAGCGCGGGCAGTGCCTTTCGCGCGGGTGCAGGCTCCGCGCCATCGGCTGCGGTGACCGCAGGCGTGCAGCCCAACCGCAGCAGCGGGCAAACCGCATTCCAGCAGGTGCGTCAGGCGCAAACCAGCGCCGCGCAATATCTTGCCAATGCCAGCCAGACCAGCCCTGCCGCGCTGGGTTTTGCAGGCGTGCCACAAGCGCAGGCATTGATCCCCGGCACCTTGCAAGCGGCTACGACGCCAGCGCAGTTCCAGGCGCTGGTGCAGGCGCAAACGGGACAGCTCGATCCGGCCATCGCGCTGCGCTTCATCACCGAAATTCTGGCCGCGTCCAGAAATGGCAACCTGGGCTCCTATTCCGGTCTCACCCCGACGCAGATCCAGGCGCTGCTGTTCAACTTGCAGACCTTCGGTGCGCCGCCTGCCCTTTCGCAAACGCAGCTGGAAGAATTTCTGCGCGCGCTGGGCGATGCAGGCTACACCATCTCGGGCATCGCCGGTCAGGGGCCAACCTTCGGTTCGCTGGCTGACCTGCTGGCGCTGGTCGCCGCAGGCGGGGCAATCCCGCCCGGCGATCCCACAGTGCAGGCTCTGGTCGATCTGCTGTTTGCAGGCGCGTTTCCTCCCGGCCTGGATCCGGCTGAACTTGCGCGTCTGTTCCGGCTCGCCGGTTACGCCGTCCCGCCGCAGTTCGGCGGCGGCACGGGAGTCATGCCAACCCCGTCGCCCACACCGACACCGACACCAAGCCCCACGCCTACACCGCCGCCTGTTTTGGCAGCCTCTGACAGCGTGCGTCCCGATGGCGCGCGCAGCGACATCAACCTGGCCTTTTCGGTGATCACCGAAACCGGCCAGGCGTCACCTGTTACCCTGCTGTTTGATAACGGAGCGTTTGTCGGTTTCCGCAGGCCCAGCGGGTTTGAACAGCGCTTCACCGGTCGAACCGAAGGCGAGAAAGGCGGCGACAAGGGCATCATCGGTTGGTCGCGGCTGGTCGGTGGCACGCGCGTGATCGGCGCACCGCGCGGACCCAACAGCGGTGATCACTTCATCTTCGGCGCGCCGATCAGCAACCTGCCGACTGGCGGGCTGATCAATTACGATCTGATCGGCTTTACCAGCCCCACATTGCGCGACGACAGCGTTGCGCCTGGGTCTTTCAACGGAAAATTCTCCGTCAGTTTCGGAGGGGCGCAGGTTCTCGCAGGGCTTGAGGCCACGATCAGTATTGCCGATTCGGTCTACAACATCATGTCGTCGGGAGGAATCGGGGCACCCAGCATCGGAGTGCTGTCTCGCGAGGGCCGATTCAACGGTACAATCAACCTTGAAGATGGCCTTGGCATCGCCTGCAACGTTGGCAAATGCCAGTTCGTGTTCAACGGCTTTCTGGCAGGCACAGGGGCGAGCCATGCTGGCTTTGCCTACACTATCCGCGACGATGCCGACACGGTGTTCAAATGGATCGACGGCACGGCAGCCTTTGCCAAGGCCGCGAACACCGGCGGCCCGGCCAACCCGGTCACCAAGACCTTTCGCGGTGTCAAGATCGATGGATCGCTTGCCCAACCTGTTGCTGGTGATTTTTCTTCAGCGCTAGATGTCTCGTCCAACTTCCTCACCCGCGGCGAAATTCAGGCGGATGAAGGCCGTGCGATCCGTATAGCGGGCTTTGCAGATGGCTCTCCGAGCAACAGGTCTGCGCTGTCCGCTGTCACCGTCGATGCCGGCATCGGCAATGCGCAACGCACCATCGGCACCGCGCGCAACGCCGACAATGGCGCGTTGGGCAATGTGCTGGGCTGGACACGCTGGACCGATGGCGAGTTCACAAACACCAAGGGTGGCAAGCGTGTTCTGACAGGCAGTGAATCGATCCATTACATTTACGGTTCGCGCGCAACCGGCACGCTGCCAACGGGCCGCGCCGACTACGCCGTGGCCGGTGGAACGCGCCCCACGCGGGTCGATGGCATGGGCAGTCCCGGTACCTTCGAGGGCGAGATCGCCATCGACTTCGCCACGCTGAAAATGGGCTGGGACACGATCATCGGCATAGGCGATGATCGGTTCAACTTCCTGTCAAGCGGCGGCCTGCAAAACCTTTCGGTCGATGTCCGCAACCTCGGCAACGGCGGTGTCACGTTCAGCGGCAATGGCAGCGTGGTTTCTGAACGAGGTCGCTGCCAGGGCTGCACCGGCAGCGCCAGCGGCTTCGTCAGCGGTGTGGATGGAAAGTTTGTCGGCTTTGCTTACCAGATCGGAACGGTGGACTTCGGATCGATCCAGGGGGTTGCAGGGTTCGAACGCCAATAATGCGCAATCCCAAATTGCCAAGGGGTAAGCCAGTCTCAGCATGTTGACAGGGTAAGGAATCAACCTGTCTGGGCGATCGCCCCTACACAATTTGAATGGTCGGACCGGGCAGCCATTACCGGACAAACCTCCGATTTTCACGCCCGGCTGACCAGAAGCCAACATGCTGTAGTCGGCGCCGAATGCTCGTTCCCGGAATACAACTCGTCGCTTCGGCAACATCCGCTTCGTCCAAAACCGGTCATTCGCTACCATCCCCCCGAACGACTGCTTTGTCCCAAGCGCTGCTGGGTCGGCTCCCCGCCATCAGCGAGGAGCCGATGGATCAAATTTCGGTATTTTCGGCGAGGGCAAGCGCGTCTTCCACGTCTATTCCGAGATAACGCACCGTATTCTCGATTTTGCTATGACCAAGAAGAATCTGGACGGCTCGCAGGTTGCCTGTCGCCCTATAGATGATTGATGCCTTCGTTCTCCGAAGAGAGTGGGTGCCATATTCGTTTCGCATCAAACCAACCGCGGTCACCCATTCATCGACAAGCCGAGCATACTGGCGGGTGCTGAGATGCCAGTTGTGATCAACCCGGCTCGGAAAAACATAATCGTCCACCGTGCCGCCCCGGCGTTCAAGCCATGCCAATAGACTGGTCCGGGCGTCCAGCAGCAGTTCAAACTGAACAGGCCTGCCTGTTTTCTGCTGCATCACAATTGCGCGCGTACGGATCTGCGTGCCGCTGACGATGTCGCTAATCTTCATCCGTACGAGGTCACAGCCACGCAGCTTGCTATCGATCGCGAGGTCAAACAGCGCGCGATCTCGCAAACGGCCGCATTGGTTGAGATAAAATCGGATCTCCCATATTTGCTTCGGTTTCAGCGCACGCTTCGCGCCGATTGTTCTCCCCGCGTTCCAGACCTGACGCTTGGTGGCAGTAGATTCGGTTTCAGGCATATCCATGATTATTCTCCAGTGACCAAAATGGTCGCCTAAAGAACGTCTACTGGCGTCAAGATTGAAATTGCTGCGGTGCTCATATCGACCACTTTCGGTCGTTCGTGTGTCAGCCGCTAAACGGCTGTAGTTGACAGAACCAGTCGTTCGCATGGCACGAACCAGACCGGAAGCAACGCGCCCCATACCAGTCGCTCAAGCGTTGCTGCTGCATACCTGAAAGCAGCCGCTAAACCGGGTGTGTCGCCTTTGCAAATCCACGCACTGTCAACGCCGGTCGGATTTTAGGCCAGTGCGGCGGCGTAAAAGCAGGCTATTTCCGACACGGCATGGTTGTTTGCAAAAAGGCCGCCGATCGGGGGCCTTTTTGCAAAGCCTTCCCTACAACGGGGATCAGGCTTCGGTAATTTCGCCGGTTTCCGGGTCAATGGCGGTGGCGGTGGCGCGGCGACGGCCGCGTTCATTTAGCAATGCCAGGTTTTCACCGCCGATCAGGATCTGACCTTCATCGTAGGCATCAAGCCCCGCAGCAATATTGAGCAATGTCGACTCGCCTGACCCTGACTCGCCTACGATGGCGACAAGTTCGCCCGCCGCAACGCTCAACGAGAGATTGCGAAACAACACGCGCCCACCAGGAACGCTTTTGGTGATCGCACGCAATTCAAGCTGAGAGGCCAACGCAGTGTTTTTTGCTCTAACGGGCCAGAGCGCGTTATAGCGCAGGGCCACCTAGAGGCGTCTTTTGACGCCAAACCAAGCCTTTGGCCAGAATGCGTTGTGTCAACTTTTTCAGATTGTTGCGGGCGCTGCATCGGGATTGATATCACCCCAGAAGCCAGACTTGCGGCAATGGCGGAGCTGCCGTTCAACAATGCGCTGCATCAATCTCAGCGTGGGGCCTGGTTTTGTGGAGCGCCGGGTGGGTGCACAACTGGCACTACGCCATCGCCAATCACTGCAAATCCTGCCCAGTAGTATGGATGGGACGTGTCAGCTGAAACCATCAGGCCGTGTTGCGCCTCCCGAAGTGCGCCTGCGACGCTGGTCCCGACGGGCGCTTCGAACATTCCTGAGACCAGCCGCTTGGTGGCATCATAATCATCCGGCACCGGCCAATGACTGGCGACGACGAGGCGGCTGCCGGCGCCGATAAAGGCACGAACAAGCCCGTCGAGTGCGAAGTCGCCGCCGGTGGTGAGGCCGGCCTCTCTGGTGGCGGCCAAGCCGGCCCGACCGGCGGTGTCGCAGGCGGACAGGATGATCAGATCGGCGTCGAGACTGAGGTCAAAAATCTCTGCAAACGTCAGCAGGCCGTCGGATTCGGTGTCACCGAAACTGGTGACCAAAGCGGGCCGGGTCGGGCATTCCGGTCGTGGTGCCGTTACCAGGCCGTGGGTGGCGAAATGGAGGATGCGAAAGTCATTGAGGTCGGCCCGGCCGCGGATCGCGCTATCGGTGAAGGCAGCGCCCGTGACGATGTCCGAAGCGCCGCTGGAGTCCATGGCGAGGGCCGCACGCGCGCTGAACAATTCGTCGGGAGAGATCGGCTGATCCCAGACAGCGGCTGGCCAGGTGCAGCCGTCGCCGACAGCTGCCGTCGCGGTCCCGGCGACGACCGGCATGTTCTGGCCGAAGCCGAGATATTGCCCGCGCGCGCGCGAGGGCGGCGTGGCGCGCACGTCGCTGAACGCGCGCGCCGAGACCGCAGTGCTGACATCGCGGTCTCGGCCGAGCCAGGCGAGCCCCCGGAAATCGAACTCATTATCAATCGAAGCGGCAACGCGGGCGCGGTAGGCATCGACCCCGGCTTGATCCATGACCAGGATGTTGGGCGGCAGGCGCAGCATCGCTCCATCGGGCTCGAAGATGAGGTGCGTGGCGGCGGCAATTTCGGCGTGGACTGTACCGAACAATTCGTCATAAAGCTGATGGGCGAGAACAACGTTGAACGGATAAGTTACCTGAGCACCGTTCTGAGTGACCGTGATCGTCTCGCGTAATGCATTGACGCGATCTTCGAGCTGGTTCGGGGTCAGCACCAGATGCAGGGCGCGTGCCGAACCGCTGCTCGCGATAATGGCGTAAAGCGCGTCGTCTACAACGCTCAGCTTGTAATAGACCTCGCCCGGTCTCAGTCTGCCCTGCAGATCCGACAGCGCAAGCGCGCCGGGCGCTACCACCCGATAGCGTGGGAAATCTGCGAGCCGCGCCTGGGTAGCGACCTGTTGCTGCCCCATGCGCGCGATGTCGGCGCGTAGCTCAGTCGCACGCGCAGCAACGCCAGCGCCTTGGGGCAAAGCTGCAAGGCGGGTGAGATCGACGCGGGCACGCTCCACCTCGCGCGTCAGGCTGACGGATTGGCGGAACAGACGCGCCGCTTCGCTGCTTCCCTCAGACAGTCCGCGCGCAAGCACGACTTGGGTCTGGGCGGCGCCTGGCCGAAGAAGGATCTGGCTGGCGGCGAACATGTCAGCGACGGCGGCTGGATCTCCGGCGCGCTCTGACAGAAGCACAAAATAGGGGGCCAAGGTGGTACCGATTGCCCGCGCACTGCCGCTCGATCCGCCGCTTCCGGCGACGATCTCGCGGTAGATAGCGATCGCCTCGTCCGCGCGGCCAGCCCGTGCAAGAAGGCCGGCAAGCCTCCCCTTTGCAACAAAGTAGGCTGCCGAGCTCGGATAGGAAGCGTCAAGCAAGGCGACCGCTTCCCGGTGGCGGCGCTCCGCCTCGACACTATCGCCGCTCGCTTCGGCAATAGCGGCCAGCTCGCCGAAAATCTGGGCGCGCAGCCAGATCGTTGCCGCGATCCTCCCGCCGCGGATCGCGATCAGGTCGTCGAGCGCGCGGGTCATCGCCGCAATTGCTTCCTCGGTGCGGCCTTGTTGGCGCAGGATGACGCCGCGCAACTGGCGCGCCTGACCGTCGAGGACGCGCGCTCTGTCCTGCGTGGTCAGCCCGTCAAAACCGGCAAGGCGCTGGGCACCTGGCGATTCAGCGCTCAGCCTGGCGGCGGTGGCCGGATCGATGATGCCCTCGGCGATGCTCGCCGTCGCTTCCGATTCCTCCAGGGGTCGGTCGAGCTCGCTCAGCGCCTCAGTCGCGAAGCCCTGATTGAGCAGATGCATGGCGCGATAATTGCGAAAGCGCCGCGCCGCGACAGGCTCGCCCCCCGCCAAAGTGCGGGCTTCGGCAAAGAGCAGTTCGGCTTCGCCATAGCGGCCGAGATTGGATTTTTGCAGCGCCTGGTTGACCAGGGCTTCGGCGCGCGCTGAAACCTCGGACCTGTTCTCGGTCAGCACTGCGAAAAATTCGGCCGATTCTGCAAAACTGCCAGCATTGTTGCGTCTATAGGCCTCGGCAAACGCGCGCTGGCTATTGAGCGCTCCCGCCTGCACGCTTGCAAATGAGGTCGGATCGCCGATGCCGGTGGTGGCGATCGCAATTTCGCCGGGGATAACGCGGTCGGCGGCGACGCTGCGAAGCGCAAGACGCAGCGCGTCGTCATAGCCGGCCAACCCCTCTGCAATAGTTACTGTTTTTCCTGAACGATGAACATAGACACGATAACCGACATCGGCCGCCACCAGCCGACAGTTCAAGGTTTCAACCGCACCCAGCCCTTTGATCTCGCTCGTCTCGGCAGCGGCGCAGCGTGCCTTTTCTGATCTCAATGTTGCGAGGCGCTCGGCAGGGTCGCCACCGCGCGCGCGCAGCGCATACACCTGGCCGACCGCAGCGGCAGCGTCGCGGCAGACGATTGCATAGCCGCGATCGAACATGTCGATAAGCGCTGGGTCGGTCGCGCTGGCCTGTCCCGTGCAGAGCACAAGGCCGCCGGTGCCGATCGGGAAGACGTTCCGCTCGCTGAGCGGCACCGTCGGGCTCGATTGGGCAAGCGCGGGTGTCTGGGCTAAACTTGCGCCGATCAGAAGCCAGACCGCGCAATTGCGGACGATCATGTCAATCATCCTGGTTCCTCGGCTCGCAGTTCGCGTCTCCGGCTTCGCATGCCCACTGACTGCTGTCAGCGCCGCTGGTGATCGGCTCTTCGATCAATGTCTCAGCGGCAAAGCTGGTGTCGATGAAACCATCATTCACCAACGTCTCTCCTGGCAGCGTCTCGCCCATCGAGACCGGCCCTTTGACAGGGTCGGGACCCTGCACCGATTCAACCGGCGAAGGCTCTTCAGCAGCGGGTGGCGCCGGGGGTGGCGGCGGCGGCGGTGGCGTCACCGGTGGAGGCGGTGGCGGCGGAGGTGACGGCGGTGGCGGTGGCGGCACCGGCGGAGGAGGCGGCGGCGGTGACGGTGGCGTCACCGGCGGCGGAGGCGGTGGCGGCGGCGGTGGTGACGGTGGCGGCACCGGCGGCGGAGGCGGCGGCGGTGACGGTGGCGTCACCGGCGGCGGAGGCGGTGGCGGCGGTGGCGGCGGAGGCGGTGGCGGCGGAGGCGGCGGCGGTGACGGTGGCGTCACCGGCGGCGGAGGCGGTGGCGGCGGGGGC
>JBBQXX010000011.1:0-27153 GCA_038209235.1 Sphingomonadales bacterium
ATCGTTTCAAAATTCAGGAAGCGGCCAAGCTGCCCGCCGCCAAAGGTCGCATCGGCAAAGCTGAACAGATAGACAGCGCCAGCGTCTCCAGCGCTTTCGGTCAGGCCATCATCGCCGATCGCGCCGACCGCTAGCCGCAGGCCATCGAGCGACACCGAAAAGCCGAACAGGTCATCGGTTTGCAAGCGGCCAACCGACAGGTTCTTGCCGCCAGTATAGCCTGACCCGATGATGCTTTCGAGCACCGGCGCGCTGAACTGCGCATCGCCAAAGCTGAACAGATAAACCGCGCCGACATCGGTCTGGGTGTTGCCCGCACCGTCATCGAACGGCGCGCCGACCGCCAGCCGGTTGCCATCGAGCGAGACCGATGTGCCGAAATTGTCGGACTGTTCAAGCCCGTTCCCTATCAGCGAAAGCCCGCTGAAACCGGTATAGCCCGCGCCCAGAGTGCTGACCTGGCGGCCGTTGCTGAAGGCCGGGTCGCGGCCGAACGTGAACAGATAGACCGCGCCGGTATCCGGCAATGCGTCTGTCCGCCCATCGTCACCGATCGCTCCAAGTGCCAGCCTGAGCAACTGCGGATCACCGATATCGGTATCGAGCGACAAGCCGGTCAGCCGGTCGCCTGCCGCAAGCCCGGCCAGGCTGAGATTGCGCCCGCCCAGACTGGAGTAGTCCGCGCCTATCCTGCCGATCAAGGTCGGGGCTGTAGCGGTGGTCGGGAAGTCCAGAAGATAGGCCACGCCAGAGTCGGCAATGGCATTGGCAAGCCCGTCATCACCCGATGCCGTCGCAGCAAAATGATTGGCATTGAGAGCAACAGCTGCGCCGAAGTTGTCCTGATTTTCCAGGTCTGGCAGATCAAGGTCATCAGGACCGCTATGACCAAAGCCGATGGTTGATCTGATGAATCCGCTGCTAAAGTCAGTATCGACAAAGGAGTAGATATAGACAGCGCCATAGTCGTCACCACTGTTAAGCGCGCCGTCGTCGCCGGTTGCGCCGATTGCCAGCAGGATCGGCGCTACCGACGCATCCCCGGTTATCGACACACTGCTGCCAAAAGCATCTCCCGCTTCCAGTCCTAACGACAGGTTCTTGCCACCCGAATAGCCCTGACCGATGATGGATTCGAGCACAGGGTCGGCAAAAAGGTTATCGAGCGTGCTGTTTGTGAAGCTGAACAGATAGACCGCACCTGCATCGGCGGTTGAGTCCGATGCCCCGTCGTCGCCTGTAGCGCCAACCGCCAGCCGGTCGCCAGAGCGATCGAGCGATACGCTTGAGCCGAACCGGTCGCCGGCTTGAACGTTGGGCACATCAAGGCTTGCATCTCCGCCATATCCCGCACCCAGCACGCCCACTATCGGGCTGGCGCTGAACTCAAAGTCAAACAGACTGAACAGATAGACTGCACCTGCATCAACTGCGGTGTTCGCACCGCCGTCATCACCGGGCGCCCCGATGGCAAGCCGGTTACCGGCCAACGAAACCGAAAATCCGAACTGGTCGCCCGCATCCAGCCCACCAATCGATAAATTAGCGCCGCCGGTATAGCCCGAGCCGATTACCGCACTGAGCACCGGACTGGAAAAACTGCTGTTGGCGAAGGTAAACAGATAGACGGCCCCGACATCGGTAAGGCTGCCGACCGCGCCATCATCCCCAGGCGCGCCAACAGCCAGCCGGTTGCCGTCCAGCGAGACCGAAAATCCCAGATTGTCGCCAGCCGCAACGCTTGGACCAGTGGCAACCGGTCCCGGAAATGAACTTGCAAACGCCTGCAGCACCAGCCCGTATTGGCTGGGCGCACTGCTGCCCTCGGCGATGATGATGTTCTTCGGGTCAAGCAACAGCTTGCCGCCGCGCTGGCCATCGCGTGCGGTTTCCACCGTGCCGCGATAGACCAGCGTTTCCTTGCCCGAAACCTCGATCAGCCCGCCGGTGCCGCCGACCAGACCGCCACGCGAGATCACGGTGCCAAGGAACGTCGTCTTTTCATCCGACCACAGCACGATTTCGCCGCCATTGCCGCGCATGCCGATCGCCGACACATCGATCGTCACCGCATCGGTGGCCACCAAAGTGCGCGCGTTGATCAGTTCATCGACGTTAAGCGCCTTGCCGCCCTGAAATTCGCCGCCCAGCCGCACCCGCCCGCCGCGAACGCCGCCCTGCGCATAGAATTGCGCCGAAAACAGGTCGAGCCGCAATGCGCTGACATCAATCGTGCCGCCAAAACCATGGCTGCCCGATGCGCGGAATCTGCCCGAGCTGATGATCTGCTGATCCGAGGTATAGCGGATTGAACCGCCGTGCAGTCCGCTGGCGTCGATGAACGCATCACCGGTGTCGATGGCGCGCCGCTTGGTGTGGATATTAACGGTGCCGCCCTTGCCGAGGCCAGCATTGACGACAATCCGCCCGGCCAGCGAGAAGCCGCCTGCATCAAGCTGGATATTGCCACCCGCCTCTGCGCCACTGGCCGACAGGATCGAGCCAAACGACAGGAAATCGGTGCCGGTGATATGCGCGGTGCCGCCGGTCTTGCTGCCATCAAGGTTGATCGTGCCATCCAGGATGGTGCGCGCTGCGGTGATCGTCAGCGAGCCGCCAGTCCCTGTATCGACCGCCCTTTGCGCTGCTGCTACCGACCTGCCGCCACCGCTGGCGCTATCGCCCTCAGCCAGCGAGCCGACCCAGCCGATACCGCTTTCGCTGCCGCTGCTGCCGCCACCGACCAGCGCCGGGCGACCGCCTGCGACCGCGCTGTTGGTGGCAGACGACAAATCCATCGCGACATTCTTGCCGACAAACACCTCGCCCGGCGCGGTGATCGTGATCTTGGCGGCGACCAGCGAGACCTTGCCATCTGCGCCGACTTCCATCGCGGCTGCCTGCTGGGCGCCGATGCGCACCGACTGGTTGACCAGATCGCGCGCCGCCGACGCGGTGATCAGCAGCGATCCTCCGCGCGCATCGACCACGCCGCCGATATCGACCAGCGCGCCCTTGTCGTCGATCTGGCGCACCGCATCGCCGACCTGAAAGCGGATCAGGTTGTCGCCATGCAGATCGAGCGTGAACGCCTGCGCGCCGCCGAACGCGATCCGTCCCAACCGCGCGGTGATGACGCCATCGTTGGCCACCTGTGGCGCGACAAACGCGGCGATCCCGGCATCGCGCACCGTGATCGCGCCATGGTTGACGATCTTTGCGCCGGCGCGTCCCGGTGTGCCAAAGCGCAACGCCCCGCCGCCCATGAACGCGTCATTGCCGATATCCGCGCTGGTCGCGACCAGCCCTGCGACATCGACCCTGGCATCCTTGCCAAAGACAATGCCATTGCCGTTGATCAGATAAACCTGACCGTTGGCGGTCAGTTCGCCCATGATCTGGCTGATTTCTGACCCGGTCACCCGGTTCAGCGCAATCGAGCGCGCGTTCGGCTGACGGAAATCGACGCCCTGGCCCGCACCGATCGAAAAATCGCTCCAGTTGATGATCACCCGGTCGCTGGACTGGTCGATCCGCACCCGGTCGCTGCCCTGGCCGTTGATCGTCGCGCTGCCCGCCACGACATTGCCCCCCGAAGGATTGGCCAGCGCCGTCTGCGCCGATACTATGGCAAGACCGGCGACCCCGGTGCGCAGCGCGATCTGCCAGCTGGTCCAGTGACGTGCGCGCTGGTCCGGGGTGCGATAAGCGATCATCGTGTTGCTCCGATCGAAAAAAAGATGCGCGGGTCATTGCTGCCATCGGGCGTAAAGCGCGACTTGCCCGGCCACGCTGCATAAACCTCGCCAAACACCCCGTAAGGCAGCGCAATACGCGATCCTGCGCCTGCCGACCACAATTCGACAACGCGGTCCTCGGCGAAATCGAGCCGCCCGGTCTGGCGCAATATGCCTGCATCGACGAACACGAACGGCTGCACCGATACCGGCCCGATGGCAAAACCGTGGTTGATTTCCATGCCGACATTGATGCAATGGTCACCGCCAGCCGCGCCAAAATCATAGGCGCGGCCAAACTGGTCGCCGCCGAAATTGCATTCGCGCAAGGCCGATGCGCCGCGGTTCAGCCCCATCTGCGCCTCGGCGTTGACCCGCACCCGGGTGCGGCCATACACCGGCGCATTCCACACCAATGAGGCATTGGCGGCGGTAAATTCAGGATCGCCCTGCGTGCGGCTGCGCAAGGGGTTGAACCGCCCGGTGGCGCCCAGCCCGTTAATGCCCTGGCTCAGCCCCAGCCGCACCAACCCGGTGGTGCCATCGGTTCCGGCCCAGTCATAGCTGCCATACAGCTCGTAAAAGCGGCTGCGGTCATCGATCAGCGTCACGCCGAAAATGCCGCTTTCCGAATTGATCGCGGTGCCCTCGATCCCGACGATCAGGCTGGAGTTGCGGGTGCGGCGCAACGGATAGCTGAGGCCGGCGCGCACCACCTCTTCCTCGCCATCGAACTGCAGGATCGCCAGAAAGCCGCGGACCGCACGCGACCTTGCGCGCGAATAGGAAACGGTGCCGGTCAGCCCGTCGTCGGTGATTGGCGCGCTGTATTGCGCAAAGCCGGAGATGAACCCATCGGTGGGCAAGGTGGCGCGTGCATCGAGTAGCAACTGATCGCCGGGGATCAGCAGCGAATTTACCGTCAGGCCGGCACGATAGCGACGCTCGCCCAGATTGTCGCGAATGCGGTTGTCGAACTGTGCCTGCACGTCGAGCGGATCGAGATCGACCACCACCAGCAGGCTGGCCGCGCCAGGTCTGGTTTCGGACGGACGCACCACGACAGAGACTTCCATACCGCCCAGGTCCGAACTGGTCAGGATGGCGCGTTCCAGATCATCGACCATCACCGGGCGGCCGTTGATCAGCGGCGCAAACCGCCGCTCGATCATGGCGGTCAGCCGTGTTTTGCCGACCAGACCTGCGCCCGATTTCAGCTGAACCTCAACCGCGTCGATGGTGCCTTCGACAACCTGCAGGACGACTACGCCATCGGCGACATCCTGCGTCGGCACGATGGCGAAGGACAACGCAAAACCTGCATCGGCATAGACCCGGGTCAGCAGATCGGCGGCGCGATAGATATCCGCCAGCGTCAGTTCCTGCCCCAGAAAGGGCGCGAGCGGAGCCTGCAGCCGGTCCTCCGAAATCGAGTCAAAGCCGATGATGCGGAACCGGGTGACCTGAACCTTGGCGGTGTTATCGATTGTGCTCGGGTCGGTACGCGGACGATCGATCGTAAACGGGGTGCGCGGTGTCGACAGCGGCACCTCAGGCGCACGGTTTTCGCGCTCGAACGTGCCCGCCGGGGGTCGCGGCGCATTAGGGAACGCCTGGGCCAGCAAAGCTGCAGGGGTGAGCGCGAGCGTCAGCAACACGCAGGTCGCCCCCGCGCGCAGGCCGTCCCCGGATTTCAGCTTCATCGAGCGCGGCATGCGGTGCAGGACTTCCATATCCCGTGAGGGAAAAAGAGGGTGCGACCCCTGCTTGGGATAAGTCAGCGTATAGCCAATCGCCGTCAGGTATCAGGCGGTTTTCGGTCCCCTGTGTTGCGGATCACCAAACTCCTGAAACACCAACAGAACCGAAATGGCGTATCCCTCCGGACCCGTCATGTTCGGCGCAAATTAATCCAGCCCTCTTATCCGCGCTTGATTAAGCATCGGGGAGATAAAAAGGCAAGCAAAACTGCTATCTATAACTGGGATCGACTTTATGGCAGTTGCCTGCCCATCATGCAGCCTGGGCTTTGTCAACGCGCCTGCGCCGCCGGGTTACGCAGCACTAGAGTTTCAGCCGACTGACTCTCGGTCCATTGGCTCGATCGCCTGAACTGACTGAGGCAATTTGGCTCCAGATAGATGACCGTTACGGGCTGATCGAGCGCGGCAAGCCGGTCGGCAACCGGTGCCATCACCGCATCATCAAACGGATCGTAGAAATAGCAGACCAGCGTCACATCGGCGGGGGGCTCATACTGGCCTGCATCGATGCACACCAGTTCAACCGGCGCGTTCAGCCCGCCCTTGGCCGCGATGATATCGCGGTTACAGGTTGCAATCGCGACCAGTTCGGGCGAAAATTCGACGCCTATCACGCGGGCGAATGGATGGCGCGCCGCCTCGAACAGCGCCCGGCCCTTGCCGCACCCGAAATCGATGAACACGGTGTTGCCAAAATCGACGGCCAGATCAGCAAACCAGCGCGGCATATCCGCGCCATTGCTCGCCTGATAGCGCCGGGCATGCGCGGCAACCGAGGGATCGACATTCAGCGTATGCAGTTCGCGCACAGCAAAGGTATCGGTGCCCCATGTGTCGTCAAAGGCACGGAACTGGCGGTTGCGCAGTCGGGCGCGCGGCGTCATCTCACGCGCGTAATAAGCGATATTGTGTCCTGCCAGCTGGATGAGTTCAGCAGGCGAACGGCCTTTGAGGCGTTTGACGAGCTTGGCAATCATGCAGCAGACCTTTGCAACGGACAAACATGGGCAGACGTCGGATCACTATAGCCGCCGACTGTTAAGAAATGTCCCTACGGACTTAACCAGTTTCTGCGACCTTCTGCCGCTCATCGCGATCTTGCCTGCGCAGATCAGGAAGAAATCGACCGTCCGCTCGCCACGCCTGAACATGAAACCGCCATCGGCCACCGACTCGCGCGCGCCAAGGCGGGCGAGTCGCGATGCCATATCGATGCTCAGCACCGGAAAGGTCTGGTCCGTCCGCGCATAGGGGTCGGTGCTGTCGCTGCCTTGTCCGGCTATGCCCAAATCGCGAATAACCCGATATCCTTCCGCCGATCATAGCGCGCCGTAGCGTCATCGCCGCGCAGCATAGGCCGACATAACCCAATTGCCTGCAAATGCGTAACTTTCTTGGCAATCGCGCTTTGCTTTTGTGCGCCACGGGTGCAGATTGCCCCGCAACAATATGCACAGGCATGAAGGTGAGGATGATGAACGAAGACCAGGATCTTGATGGCTTTCGCGCCGAAGTGCGCGCATTTCTGGACGCAGAGCTGCCCCCCGAAAAGCGTCATGCCGCCGATGGATTTGCCAATTCGAGCAAGGAACTGACCGCCTGGTGGCAGGGGGTCAAGGCCAGGCGCGGCTGGGGTGCGCCCGGATGGCCCAAGCAATATGGCGGCGACGAATGGTCGCTCGCCAAAAAACGCATCTTTGCTGATGAATCGACCCGCGCCGGTGCACCGTCGTACAGCCCGTTCGGTATCACCATGGTCGCCCCGGTGATCTATACCTTCGGCACCGAAGAACAGAAGGCCGAGCATCTGCCGCATATCCTCAACGGCACCCGCTTCTGGTGCCAGGGCTATTCGGAGCCCGGCGCAGGGTCTGACCTTGCCAGCCTGAAGGCGCGCGCGGTTCGGGACGGCGATGATTATATCGTCAACGGCCAGAAAACCTGGACGACGCAAGGCCACTGGGCCGACTGGATATTCTGTCTCGTGCGCACCAACACCGAGGTAAAGCAGCAAAGCGGCATCTCGTTCCTGCTGATCGACATGAACACGCCGGGAATAGAAGTCCGCCCGATCCGCACCATCGATGGCATGCACCATCTCAACGAAGTGTTCTTCACCGATGTGCGCGTTCCGGTGAGCAACCGGGTCGGCAACGAGAACGATGGCTGGACCTATGCCAAGTTCCTGCTGGGCAATGAGCGCGCCGGCATCGCTGGCGTCACCCGCACCTCTGGTGATCTGGCGCGCTTACGCGAATGGGCCAGTTCGACCGAGCATTTCATCAACCCGCCGATCAGCGAACCCGGTATCGTCCAGCGGCTCGACGCGCTCGACCAGCGGCTGGCGAAGCTCGCCGCGCTGGAAGCGCGTGCGCTCGAAGCTCCCAGCCAGTCGATCGAAGCGATCCGGCTGGTCGCGCCGCTCAAGCTGCTGGGCACCGAACTGTCGCAGGACGTGTCCGAACTGGCGCTCGATATCGCAGGGCCGGCCGCCTTGCCACGTCCAGCGGAAAACCGCGTCCATCCTTACGGACCCGAGGGCGAACATGCGATGTCATCGTTCCTGTTTGGCCGCGCGCAATCGATCTACGGCGGCACCAACGAGGTGCAGAAGAACATCCTCGCCAAGATGATGGCCGCAGGCCTCTAGAAACGACCTTACCTGACCTGGTGCCGCGCGGATCATCGCGCCGCGTCGGGCAGGGCCAGTTCAGGAAAAACCCGTATGTTCGCACCCAATGATGACCAGCAGCTGCTGATCGACAGCGCCCGCCGCTTCACCCAGAAACATTATGCCGACGACCGTTGGGGCCAGATGGGGGTCAACCCGCTGAATACAGCGCTGTGGTCCGAGATGGCCGAGGCCGGGTGGCTGATGCTGCCGTTTGCCGAAGACGATGGCGGCCTGCAGGGCGAGGGCCAGTCGGGCCTTGGCGATTGCGTGTGCCTGTTCGAGGTGCTGGGCGAAGGTCTTGTGGTCGAGCCGGTGCTGGCGAGCACGATCCTGGCGGGCGGGCTGATTGCAGCCAGCCGCGCATCGCAGCAGCGCAGCGACCTGATCGAGGGCATCGTATCGGGCGGCGCGCCGATCGGCGTGGCGCTGCATGAGCCGCGCGCGCGCCACGACATCTGGTATTGCGAGGCGCGCGCTGAAAAATCGGGTGATGGCTGGACGCTCACCGGTACAAAGTCGCTTGCCGCAGGGGCCGCAGCTGCTGAAAACGTGCTGGTTCTGGCGCGGATCGAAGGCGACCCGGGCAGCGGACCAGACGGGCTTGGCCTGTTCCTGGTATCTGCCGATGCAGACGACATGAGCATCACCCCCTACCGGCTTCGCGATGACCATTGGGTGGCCGATGTGGCGATGGAGGGAGTGACGGTAGGCGCAGATGCGCTGCTGCTCGGCCCCGGTGAGGCAGGCGCGGCGATCGCTGCGGTGATCGACAAGGCGCGGCTGATGCTGGCCGCCGAAGGCACCGGCATCATGCGCCGCCTTTGCCTTGCGACCCAGCAATACACCATGGATCGCAAACAGTTCGGCGTGCCGCTGGCCTCGTTCCAGGTGCTCCAGCATCGTATGGTCGATATGTCGGTCGCCTTCGATCAGGCGCGGTCCCTGGTTTATGAGGCGGTGACGCATGATCTGGCAGGCCGAAGCGCCGAAATGACCCGCGCCGCGCGCGCTGCCTATCGTGCGGTCAGCGAGGACGGGGTCGATGTCGCCAAGCAGGCGGTGCAGCTGCACGGCGGCATGGGCATGTCCGAAGAATTGCCGCTGGGCCGCGCGCTGCGCCGCCTGCTGGCGATCCGTCAGGCGTTTCCGCTTTAGGCGCGCTAAAGCATATCGAAATCGATCGGCGCATTGCGGTCGAGCCAGCGTGAGTCGTCGGCCATCGGGTATTTGAGCCCGGTGGCGCAATTGAACAGCACGATCCTGTCGGCGCCTTCACCGAACGCCTTGACGATCGGGGCACAGCCCGCCGCCTGCACCGCAAACATCTTTGGCCGCGCCGGACCGGTCCAGCCCGGCGCCTCAAGCTCGTCGAATGCTTTCCACATGCCGATCAGCCCGGTGCCACCGCCGGCGGGATAGAAGATCGTATCGGGTAGCTGCCAGCCTAGCGGAACGGCAGCAGCATCGACCAGCCCAGCTTTGCAGGTTCGCTGCCCGGATACTCGTGCAGCCCGATCGCCATCGTTTTGTGGCCACCGGTGGGCCTGGCGCGATAGGTGCGGAACAACCGATCCCAGACCGAGAGGCAAAATCCGTAATTGCTGTCATGTTCGGCGCGAAGGGTGCTGTGGTGAATACGGTGCATATCAGGCGTCACGATCACCAGCCGCAGCGCGGCATCGAGCCAGCGTGGCAAAGCCAGATTGCTGTGGTTGAACATCGGCAGCACAGCCAGCGCGAGCTCGAAGACGATCAGCGCCCATAACGGCGCGCCCAGCGCCAGCGCGACCCCCAGCTTGAACAGCATCGACAGGCCGATCTCCAGCGGATGGAAGCGCAGCGCGGTGCTCATGTCGAAGTCGCGGTCGGCATGATGGACGCGGTGCAGCCGCCACAGCAGCGGCACCTGATGTGTCGCCCAATGCTGCACCCAGACCGCCAGATCGAGCAAGACGATCGCGACCATAGCCTGCACCCACAGTGGCCAGCCGGTGCGCGGCAACAGCCCGAAATCGGGCGCGGGTGAATAGCCGGTCACCGCGCCGAACAGTCCGATGAACACCAGAGCCTGCACCCCGCGCTCAACCGGCATGTTGATCGCGACAAAGCCCAGATGCGTGCGCCAGCGCTGGTCCAGCGGCACCAACCGCCGCCGCCGGGGCCACACCGCCTCGGCCAGCAGCAGCGCCAGCGCGGTGCCGATCAGCACCGCTGTGATCAGCAACGGCTGGCCACTGGCGATCATGAGGCTGTAGCGACCTCGGCATGTACCGCCATCGTCGGATAATCGGTATAGCCCTCGCGGCCCTTGCCGTACCAGAGCTTCGGATCGTCGGGGGTCAGCGGCGCATCAACCGCCAGCCGCGCGGGCAGGTCGGGATTGGCAAGGAAGGTGCGGCCAAAGCTGATCGCATCGGCGCTGCCATCGGCCAGCGCGGCGGTGGCGTTGTCCAGCAGATAATCGCTGTTGAGCACCAGCGGCGCGCTGAACACCTTGCGGATGTGCGGGCTGACCGGTGGGACATCGCTGGCACCGAAGGTGCCACTGGCGGGTGGCTCACGCAGTTCCAGAAACGCGATGCCGATCCTGTCGAGCAAGGCAGCAGCAGCGGTGAAGGTTTGATCGGGGGTGGCATCGTTGACACCCTGCGTCGCGCCATTGGGCGACAGCCGCACCGAGACATGACCGTTACCCCACACATCGATCAGCCGCGTTGCGACCTCCCCCAACAGGCGGATGCGGTTTTCGATTGCACCGCCATAGTCATCATCGCGCAGGTTGGACGACGAGCGGATGAACTGGTCGATCAGATAGCCGTTGGCGGCGTGGATCTGCACCCCGTCAAAGCCTGCGGCCTTGGCGTTTTGGGTAGCCTTGGCGTAATCTTCGATAACCCGCGCAATCTCGCCAGCCGGCAACGCGCGCGCGGTATCATAAGGCTTGATGCCATCGTAAGTGCGCGTGTGATAATCGAACCGGGTGGCCGAGGCCGAGACCGGGGGCTTTCCGCCCTGAAAGTCCGAATGTACCAGCCGCCCCATATGCCACAGCTGGCAGATGATCTGCCCTCCCGCCTTATGCACCTGCTCGACGATGGGCTTCCACGCCTCGACCTGCTCGGCGTTCCAGATACCCGGCGCAAACGGCGTGCCCAGACCTTCCTGGCTGATCCCGGTGGCTTCTGAAATGATCAGCCCGGCGCTGGCACGCTGTGCATAATATTCGCCCATCAGCGGCACCGGCACATGCGCTTTGGTGCTGCGGCAACGGGTCAGCGGTGCCATCAATATGCGGTTGGGGGCGGCAATCGCACCCAGCTGGATCGGATCAAACAGCGTTGGCATCGGTATCGTTTCTCCAGGTACATCGTTGCGGCTTTTGCCGAGACACAGGTTGACTGTTTGGCTAAAGGCCCGCGATGACAAAAGCAACAGAACGCGGTGGCGGTTTTGCCGTTATCGCGCTGATCCTTGCCAATGTGACGCTGGCGTTCGGTCCGCTGCTGGTGCGGATGGCCGATACCGGGCCAGTATCAGCGGGCTTCTGGCGGTTGACGCTGGCGTTGCCGGTGCTGGTGCTGCTCGCACTGCAGCAACGTGAGCCGCTATCGGGCTTCCGGCGAGCTATCTGGTGGATGCTGGCGCTGGGCGGCATCGCCTTTGCGTTCGATCTGGCCAGCTGGAATTTCGGCATCGAGCGCACCAAGCTGGCCAATGCCACGCTGTTTGGCAACATGGGCAGCGTGATCATGGTGCTTTATGGCTTCATCATCAGCCGCGCATGGCCGCACAAGGCGGAGATCGGCGCGGTGCTGCTGGCGATTGGCGGCGCGGTGCTGCTGATGGGCAGCTCGTATGAACTCGACGTGCGCAACTTGGTCGGCGATCTGTTCTGCCTGGGCGCAGGCGTGCTGTACGTCGTCTATCTGCTGATCATCCGCCATGTGCGCACCGAAATGGGCAGCTGGTCGGTGCTGGTCTGGTCGACGGCGTTCGGCATGGCCCCCATGCTTGCCATCGCGCTGCTGATTGGCGAGCCGGTCTGGCCGACCGACTGGACCCCGGTGATCGCGCTGGCGCTTGTTTGTCAGCTGATCGGTCAGGGGCTGATGGTCTATTGCCTGCGCCATTTCTCGCCGGTGGTGCTGGGGCTGGCGCTGCTGGGCCAGCCGGTGATCGCGGCGATGACCGGCTGGCTGGCCTTTGGCGAGCAGCTGTCGGTGGCCGACTGGACCGGCATGATCGCCATCGCCATCGCGCTGGTGCTGGTGCGGCTGCCCGAGGCGCAGCGCGCCGCGCGGCTGGCAAGTGCCTGAGGGATAATACGAACCCCCCTCAATACACATCCGTTCTGCGAAACCTGTTTCAATCAACCACACCGCAACTATATTCAAGCGATCAAGGAGGCATCACGCCAATGTACCGCCCGACCAAGCTCGATTCGCTGCCCGCAGATGCCACGCTGGATGAGGTGCGGCTGTTCCTGCCGCCGTTCATCGCCGATGAAGCGGTGTTCGATGGCTGGACTCAGGCTGCACGCGATGCCGCCGCCAGCGCCAGCGCGGTGGACCCTGCGCTCGCCGGCCTGGCCTTCGATCAGGGTGCCATGGACATGATCGAGGCGTGGATTTCGCATGTCGATGCGCAGATGATCGAGGCCTTCCCGCCCGAGCGTATCGCCGCGATGAAGATCCGTGAGCGCATCCACAGCCTCGTTGCCTTCCGGTTCGAGGCGGTTGCGCACCAGCGCGAAGCACTGCGCCGCGCGACATCAATCATGGCGCTGCCCACCAACATCACGCGCACCGCCAGGCTGTCATGGCGCACCGCAGACCTGATCTGGCGGCTGGCGGGTGACACCGCGACCGATTACAACCATTATACCAAGCGCACCATCCTGTCGGGCGTTTACGGATCGACGCTGATGGCGTTTCTCGACGACGAAAGCGCCGACTTTGCCGACACCCATGCGTTCCTTGCGCGCCGCATCGACAATGTGATGCAGTTCGAGAAGACCAAGGCGAAATGGCTGAACCGCGGCGAAAGCCTCAGCCTTACGCGGTTTCTGGGGCGACTGCGCTATCCGGCGCGGTAAACAGACAGGCGGCTGCCCGCAGCCGTCTTTGAGGATTTGCCCAACGCATCAAAATCGTCCAAGAATGCGCGCCATATAATGGGCTTACCTTTTCCCGGATTTGATGATGATCGCATTCAACATATACAAGTTCCTGCATATTGTGGGCATCGTGCTGTTGCTCGGCAACATTACCGTCACTGCGGTGTGGAAAGTGTTTGCCGACCGGACGCGCGACGGCGACATCACCGCTTTTGGCCAGCGGATGGTTACCGGGACCGATTTTGGCCTGACCATTCCGGGAATCGTGCTGACCATCGTAGGTGGCTATGGCGCGATGTTTGAGGCACGCTATGATTTCCCGGGGCCAGACTGGCTGGTATGGAGCCAGCTGTGCTTTTTCGCCGCCGGGTTGATATGGCTGGGGGTTCTGGTGCCCATCCAGATCAGGCAAGCCAGGATGGCGCGGACAATGACCGGGCCAGACGCGTTGACGCCCGAGTATCGAACTTTGTCGCGCCGCTGGCTGATCTGGGGGCTGATCGCGACCGTGCCGGTAATGGCCGCACTGTATCTGATGATCGCAAAACCCTGACAGGTCGCGTCGGGCAGGATACTTGGTTTTAACCCGGTTGACCGGATAGCGCCCCCAGAATCATAGCTCACGCCTCCATGTCAATAATTGTTGGCGGAAGGCCAATCAGGATGAGCGGGCATGGGTTGCCCACACCACGCGCAACCCGATCCATAAGTTTTGACCAGTGCGTCGTCGCCATACCGTATTTGTCTGCGACGAACTTGCGCGCCCAAGCGTCGGAAAACGGTCGGCCTGCTGTTACCTGCTTGTCGATCTGATTACGCTGTGGCCGTGTTGGTGACAGATCAAGCGCGAGCAAGTCATCATAGCTCTGGATATGTTGGGATTGCGCGTAGCTGGCCACACGTAGGTACATCTCATTCTGCATCGCACTGCTTCGCGTAATTATCCCGCCTATGCTGATGGCTCCTTCTGCGTGGAGGCGTTTGAAGTTTTCAAGGTCACGGTCAAAGAACGGATCCTTATTGTTCCATTCAATTTCGAACGCGATAGTCCCGGCCTCGGCGCGCCGAACATGATCAATTTCATGGCTGATTGACTCGCGCGGGCTACCATCGACCGTTTTTGCGATCACGAAATTATGCTTTGGCCACCCAAGGCCAGCCAGCGCGCGCCGAAGGCGCTGGGTCATTTTGGCTTCACCACCACCGCCGCCAATGATTTCGCTAAGCGGCAGAACCACTGCGCCCAACGCGCCGTCAATTTCCGCTATCAGATCATTGAAATCGTGTCTTAATATCGCTTCAGCATGACTGGTGAACCCCAGCTCGAAGCCACGCTCAACGAGATGCTCGAACATTATTCGGCCGCTTCCAGCGAACTGTTGTAAGAGTATGTCGGCCACGATGGCGTGTAATCGTCGCCAGCCTGATTGCCCCAGACTGTCCATCCTTTGCGAGCACCACGGCTAAATAGCTCAATACGCGGCCCCCAACTGCAATCCTCGATCAGCTTGTATTGCTCGTCCGGCTTCCGGCTATGCTCTCGTTTGCGGCTCTGCATCATATTCACTTGGCGTCTGCCCGGTGCAAGCGTTCGAGCGTTCTTGCCCTTCACGCCGAACAGCAATAACTCTGTGACGTTACGGAAATAAAAGCCAACGCCCCGTCCATCCGAGCCACCGTCTTTGCGAATCTTGTGCCAGACGATGTTTGAGACGTAGCGAAAGCCCCACGAATCCATGACTTTCAAGCCCTCAGGCAACAAGGCGTTTGGCACCCAGAGATAAAGGTGCGAGGGATCGGCAGCGATGTCTTCCACTGGAAGTGAGCAGATGTCATCCAACGTCATCGTATCATAGCGGCTGAGACGCTTGTGCTCCGGCGCAACCTTGCCGGTGCGGTTTTGGAATTGCCATGGCGGGTCAGCAAGGATTGTTCCGAACGAACGACCAAGTGTCGAAGCGAGCAAATCGGGCTGGTCGGTGGCTGGTTCAGAAGATAGGAACATAATAGGATCTTTGTCCTGATCAGTTCTCAAGTCAACGTAATTCAAGACGCGCTCGCAGATTTTCCTCCGAGTGCCACCCCCTTCACCGCGGCGAGATCGTCCGCCAGGCTTCGGCGATCTCGGCGAGCATCTGCCGCGCGGACGTCAGGTGTTCCACCTTGTCGGGGCTGAGCGCAAGATTGATCCGGCGGCTGGCTTCGCGGTAGATGCGGGCCAGCGCCAGCGCGAGTTCGCCGCCTTTTTCGAAATCCAGGCTTTCTTCCAGCGCGATGACGATCGCCGATGCGCGGGCGCGCGCCTGGATCATCGGCACGGCTTCGCCGCGCTGCGCATGGCGGACTGCCGCATCGAGCCGCAGCAGCAGTTCATCGAACAGGATCACCACCAGATCGTGCGGGCTGGCACCTTCGACACGGCTGGCGGTATCGACGGCCTTGTAGCTGCCCATGTGGCGCCGTGGCGTGATGAAGCTCATGGGCGTTCCCCTACCGTTGGTCTAGTTGTTGGTGCCCGACCACACAGCAATCTGCTGGTCGAGATAGCTTTGCGTGGAGCGCAGGATGGCGAGCTGACGATCCATGGCCGAAAAGGTCTTTTCGAGTTGCTCACGATAGCGGTCGCTGTCCTCCTCGACCTTTTCCAGAATTTCTGCCAGATCGGTGGCCAGCACCCTCAGGCGGTTCTGCGCGGTGGTGAGCGGGCTGTCGGGTGATTTAAGGCTGGTCCGCACATCCTCGAATGCCTTGGCAAGCCCGGGATTGGCGGCGGTGGGGGTGGCCGGTTCGAGCATCCTGGCAACGCCATCGGGATCGGCGGCCAGCGCCGCATCGAAACGTGCGCTGTTCAATGTCAAGGTGCCGTCACGGTTGCTGCTCACCCCGATATCGGCGAGCGAGGTATAGGCACCGCTATCGGCAAGCGGTTTGGTGGTCAGCGAAGCAAGCGCACGCATCATGTCGCGTGCAGCGCGTTCACCGGCCAATGGCCCGCCGCTGGTGCCGCCCACTCCCGGTGCGGTGGCGCTGTTCAGCGCGGTGCGCAGATTGTTATAGGCCTTGACGAATTCGCCGACCAGATCCTTGATCGTCGAGGTCGGCTGGTCGCCGCTGATCACCACGCTGGTGCCCGGCGCCTGTGCGAGCAGGTTGATCCGCACACCGGGCACGGCGGTATCGATCTGGTTCGAGCTGTTGGTCAGCGCGATGCCGTTCACCCTGATGATGCTGTCGGCCGAGGTGGTTACCGATGTCATCCCCGTGCCACCTGCGGGCGGATAGGCAAACGCGTCGAGTGCCGTGCCGCCGCCCGATCCGGTGACGGTGAAGCTGTTAGCCGACCCTTCCTTGCCCCTCAACACCAGCCGTGAGCCGCTGTTGTCGGCGACGATGCTGGCGGTGACATCGCTGCCCGATGCGTTGATCGCATCGCGCAGTCCGCCAAGGCTGTTGTTGGTCGAACCGATGACGACATCAAAGCTACCCGCAGCGCTGGCGATGGTCAGCGTGCCTTCGCCGACCTGCGCGTTGGCGGCAAAGGAATTTGCAGCGACCACGCTTTGCGCTGCGGCAAGCTGGGTCACTTCGACTGTCGCGGGCAGGCCTTGCGGCTTTTGCCCCGGAATGAAGCTGGCGGCGACCAGATCGCCCCGGGTCGAGACCAGAGCGCCGGCAAACTGGCGGCCATTGAGCAGTTCGGTGAGCGCGGTCGAAAAGGTATCAAGCGCCGAGGACGCCGATGCGAGCGCGGAAATGCGCGCCTGGTTGAGGTTCTGCCGCTCGCGTACCGCCTGTTGCCTGGGCTGCAATGATGCCGAGACAAGGTCATTGACCAGCTGCGCACTGTTCACTCCGGTAAAACCGGTAATGAGATTGGAAATGCCGCTATTGATGACCATGCGCGTGTCCTCTTGAGTGAATTAACGGCGAGCGGGCGTGCCGATTAAGCGAAATGTCGGTCATTCCTGCGGCTTTCCGTCCATGTCGAAGCGCATGTCGGTCGGCACATCGAGGTCCGGCTGGCCAAAACCGACATCCATCTTGGCGTTGATGCGAAAGACGAAGGCGAGCAAGGTCGCAACCGCCATATACAGCCGCTCATCGACGATCGCGCCGGGCCGCGAGGTGAAATAGATGGCGCGGGTAAGGTCCGGATAGCGCAGGATCGGCACGCCCTTTTCCATCGCCAGCTCGCGCATCGCCTGCGCAATCGCGCCTCTGCCGCGTGCCAGCACGACAGGCGCAGCATCGCGCAGCCGGTCATAACGCAATGCGATGGCAAAATGGGTCGGGTTGACCAGAATGACCGTTGCCTGCTCGACCGCCTTGCGCGCCGAGCTGTTGAGCATCTCGTACTGCCGCCGCCGCACCGCCTGTTTGAGCTCGGGCGAGCCTTCGGTTTCCTTGTGCTCGTCCTTGACTTCCTGCGTGGTCATCTTGAGCTTCTGGGTGCGCTGGAACCATTGCGCGGGCACATCGATCAACGCGATCAGCGCCAGGCACCCGGCCATCACCATCAGCGTCATCGAAAACAGGTTGCCAAACGCACCGATCCCGGCACGGACATCGCCATGGCCAAGCTCTGCCATCTGCGGCAGCAGATATACGATCAGCGATATGCCGACGGTGCCCATCAACCCCACCTTGGCGATTGATTTGACCAGCTCGATCAGGCCATGCATTCCGAACATGCGCTTGAGGCCCGACATCGGATTGAGCTTGCTGGGCTTGGGAGCAACCGCGCTCCAGCGAAAACCCAGCGAGCCCAGCGAGGCAGGGGTCGCAACCGCTGCCAGCATCAGGACAACGAACAGACCGCCAAACGGCAGCGCGAGCGGCGCCATCAGGTTCAAGGCGCGCTGGCCGACATTGAAATCGGTCACGTCGTGCAGATCGAACACCAGGCCTGCGCGCAGCATCGATGACACCGACGCAACCATCACATCACCAAACAGCACGAAGGCAAAGGTGCCGCCCAGCACGATCATCGCGGTGCCCAGTTCCCTGGACTGGAGCACATCGCCCTTCTCGACAGAATCGCGCAGCCGCTTTTCGGTGGGTGCTTCGGTTTTTTCACCGCCGCCGGGGGGTTGGTTGGACATGGCCTCAGCCCCCCGCCATCACTTCGGACTGTTCAAGCCCCAGCTCGATGGCGCGCATCATGCCATCGGCGAGCACCGGCGCTGCCATCGCGAGCAGCACGATGCCGGCCAGAACCGCGACCGGAATACCGACCGAGAACAGGTTGAGCTGCGGCGCGGAGCGGGCGAGCATGGCCATCACCACCTGGACGATGATCAGCGCAGCGCCAACCGGCAGCGCAATCACCAGCCCCATCGAAAACAGCGTTCCGCCAAATTCGACGAGGTTGAAGATGACATCGGCAGACAGCATCGCGTTGCCCGGTGGCAGCGCGCTGTAGCTTTGCACGATGATCGCGATCAGCATCAGGTGGCCATCCATCGCGAGCAACAGCAGCACCGCGATGATCGACAGGAAGCTGCCGATCACCGGGCTTGAGGCACCGCTTTGCGGATCGCTCATCGACGCAAAGCCAAGCCCCATGGTGTTGCTGATCACTTCACCGGCAACGAACGCCGCCGAATAGCCAACCTGCAACGCAAAGCCCATCGCCAGGCCGCAAATGACCTCGCCCAGGATGAAGACGAAGCCGGTGTAGCTGACCAGCGTGGTATCGGGCAGCGTCATCGGGGTCGAGTTGGTCGCCGCGATGCCGATCATCAGCGACACTATGATGCGCACCTGCAATGGCACGCTGGTGGCACCGAACACCGGGGCGACCATCAGCGCAGCACCCGGCCGGATCATCGCCATAATCCAGATCCACAGCTGGGCCTCAACGGTGGCAAAGCCCGGGGCTATCACAGCAGCAGGTCCGGGATACGGCTGTAGATCTCGATGGTGAAATCGGCGACCAGATACAGGATCGACCCGCCGAACAGCGCCAGAATAACCGCCAGCACGACCAGTTTGGGCACAAAGCTAAGTGTCGCCTCGTTGATCGAGGTCGCCGCCTGCACCATGCCGAGCAGCACGCCGACCAGCAAGGCGGGGATCAGCAGCGGCGCAGAGGCGAGCGCGGTGATCCACAAGGTCTGCTGCGCAAGGCCAATGAAATAGTCGGTCTGTTCCATATTGCTATCCGTTCTTGCCCGTCAGACCACAAACGATCCGGCCAGTGACCCCATGGTCAGCGCCCAGCCATCGACCAGCACGAACAGCAGCAGCTTGAATGGCATCGATATGATCGTCGGCGACAGCATCATCATGCCCAGCGCCATCAGCGTCGAGGCGACCACCAGATCGATCACCAGAAACGGCAGGAAGATCATGAAACCGATCTGGAAGGCGGTTTTGAGCTCGCTGGTGACAAACGCGGGCAGCAGGATCGAGAAGGGTATTTCCTCGGCGCTTTCGAACGACTTTTCCTTGGCCAGATCCATGAACAGCTTCAGATCGGTCTGCCGGGTCTGCTTGATCATGAACTTGTGGAACACCTCGCCCGAGATCGAGATCGCCGATTCAAGCTCGATGGTTTCTGCCCCGTAAGGTGCAACCGCGCGCTGGTTGATCTCGGTAAAGGTCGGCGCCATCACAAACATCGAGAGGAACAGCGACAGCCCGATCAGCACCTGGTTGGGCGGGGTCTGTTGCAGCCCCAGCGCCTGGCGCAGGATCGACAGCACGATGATGATGCGCGTGAAGCTGGTCATCATCAGCAGCAGCGAGGGCAGGATTGTCAGCAGCCCCATCAGGATGAGGATCTGCAGCGACAGCGTCAGCGGCTTGCCGTTGCCCGCAACATCATCAAGCGCGCGACCGAGAGCTTCGGATGCGCCGGGCGTGGCGACCGCAGCAGCAGCAGCAGGCGCCTGTGCCATCGCGGGGGTGGCGAGGATGATGGCGAGGATCGTCAGGATCACCGCAGCGACAACCCAAGCCGTTCTCCGGCGAAAGCCGGATTCCAAGAGCCGGATTGCGCCGTAGCCGCCTCTGGATTCCGGCTTTTGCCGGAAAACGGATTGGGCAGAGGTGATTGACAGCAACCCACTCATGCCCTGCGTCCCATGACAGCTGCGAGCACATCGCGGTCAGATCCGGCCAGCGCCACCGGGGGGAATGCAGCGCTGGCCGAACCGGTGACGGCATCGGCGCAAGCAATCGTATCGATGCGCGCGCGCGTTACCGAAATCAGGATTCTCTGCCCGGCAAACTCGACCACGGCGAGCTTGCCCGACACGCCCATGCTGACCGTTTCGACGACCTTGAGGTCGCGGGCCGGCCCCATATCGAGGCGGGCGATCATGCCGGGCTGGTATTTCTTGTAGAGCCAGAGGCTGCCGTAGATCATGCCGGCCATAATCGGCAGCATGATGATCAGTTTGATGATGTAATATGTCATCGGGTCCGCTTCTTTTCACCTGTCGCGCTGCCGGTTATGGGGCCGGGTGTGGGGCGCGTCAGGGCGGAAGAAACCGGACCCTGTCAGACGCGCCGTTCGACCCGTGCCTGGCCGACGTTCTTTGTCACCACCTCAGCCACCCGGATCCCGAACCGGCCATCGACAGTCACAACTTCCCCTCTTGCAACCAGCGTGCCATTTACGTTGATATCGAGCAGCTCGTTGGCCTGACGGTCGAGTTCGACCACCGAACCTTCGGCAAGCTCCATGATTTCGGAGAGGCGCAGCGATACGCTGCCCACCTCGACCGACAGCCGCACCGGGATATCGGCAAGAAAGCGGTAATGATTTGCCGCCTCGTGCAATCCGTTGCCGCCCATCTGTGCCAGGTTGACGGGGTCTGCCGGTCCGCCCAGCATCGGCGCTTCGCTCATGTCACTCATGGATCGCTTACCCTCTTTCTATGGTTTCGATGCGGAACGCGGCCAGACCGTTCTGTTCACCCAGGCTGCCGCGCGCAAACACGCGGTCGCCGATGATCAGCGGCAGGTTGCGCGCCGGTGGAATGGGAATGATATCGCCGGGCTTCAGGTTGGCGAGCTGTGGCAAGGTGAGCACCGGACGCGCGAGCACCGATCGTGCGGGCAGGCTGACGTGCGCCAGAGCCTCGCTCATGCCATCGCGCCAGGCAGGATCTGGGCCGCGTTCTTCGGCAGAGCCAACAGGCGTCAGACACTGGTCAGCGGCTTGCAGGCCATCGAGCGGGTAGATGATCTCGATCTCGAAGCGGCTGTTACCGGGCAGGGTCAGGCGAAAGCGCTGCACCACCATGCGCGCGGCAGGCGGCGCAATCCGCGCGCCATCAATGCTGCTGGCATGACCGGTGGCGTGGCAGGTAAAGCTGCCCACCTCGTTCCATGCTGTCGCAATCCGCTCGCCGATCGACTTGGCGACGCGGCCGATCAGCCGGATGTCGGTCTGGGTGAATTCTTTCTTGGCAATCCCCTGCTCGCGCAAGGAGCCACCAAAAAACGCATCGACCATCGCTGATACCATCGCCGGCTCAAGCTTGACCAGCAGCCGGCCTTTCATCGGCGCGAGCTGGAACTGGCTGAGGCTGACCAGTTCGGGCTGCTTGTCGCACCAGGTATCGAACTGGGTGAACTCAGGATCGGGTGCATCAATCCGCAGCTTGACTCCGGCAATCGGCTCCAGCGCGCTGCGCAGGCCGACGCACAACGACCGGGCAACCCGGCGCAGCACCGGAACGACGGTTTTCTGATCGGCATCCTGCCGCGCAAAGCTGTGCTCGGCCGCGCGCCGCTCCGCGCCTGCAACAGGCGCTGGGGCATCTGCCTCAGGGACAACAGCTGCGGTTGCGGTTTTTGATTTGCTCATCGGAATAGTGCCGCCCTAACTTGCTGGATCACGTGACTGGATCACGTCTTACTGAATCACGAGGCTGGTGAAATAGACGTCCTCGATGCCGCCAAAGCCGGTCTTTTCGGTCAGCGTATCGTTGATGACATCCTTGATCTGCTGCTTGAGCTTTTCCTTGCCCTCCAGCGATTCGAGCGCCATCGCGTCACTCTCGCTGATCGTCATCAGCACAGCCGAGCGCACCGCAATGTTGTGGTCGGTCAGCGCAGCGGTGATCTTGTCGTCGAAATAGGTCGATACCGCGAGTGACATCTGGGCAAAGCCGGTATCGCCGCGCAGATTGGCGGTGAACGGCTCTTCGATCGGGAAATAGGTCACCTTGAACTTGCTGTCGAGATGGCCGCTCTTGGAACCGTCCTTGATCCCTGCCGCCTTGGCAGAAACGGTGCTGCCGTCTTTCAGCACGACCTTGGGCGCATCGGGGTCTTCTTTCTCGCCGCCGCCCAGCATCCCGGCAGCGAAAAACCCGCCAGCCGCGCCGCCGCCGCCCAGAACCGCAACAAGCACGACGGGAATGAGCAGCTTTTTGACCAAGCCGCCCTTCTTTTTCGGTTCCTTTTCGGTTTCAGCCATCAGTCGGTCCTTAATAGAATACGTTTACGTTCAGAGGGTTATGCGTAGCGCACATTGCCGCGCGAGCGGCCAGGTGCAGGTGTGGTTCGATCGGCGTTGGCAGTGCCGTTCTGGCGCTGTGCCGTATCGCGATTACCAGACGAGTCTGCCCCGGACTGGCCGCGCTGTTGCTGCGCCGACCCGCCCTGCGCGCCGGGCGACTGCTGGCGCAACTCGACGGTGACTTCGGTGTTGCGCTGGCCGTTCTGGCGCAGGTCCTGCTCAAGCCGCACCTGCGACTGGACCAGGGTATCGCGCACCGCATCATGTTCGGTCACCAGCCGCACCTGATGACGATCCGGCCCGGCCAGCATCTCGATATCGATGCGGCCCAGATGTTCGGGCATGATCTGCATGCGCACCATCTGGCCGCCACTTGCGACCCTGGCGATCTGCGTTTCGATACCGGCGACAAAGCCCGCATCGAACGCCAGCGTTTCCAGCGATGGGGGGTTGGCAGCGAGCGGCGCACTGAGGGCTTGCAAGCCCGACGCAGCGGCAGGTGAGGTGACTGCGTTAAGCGCGGCGACCCAGCTGGGCTGAACGGTTTCGGTGCGGATTGCAGCGGGCGTTTCGGCCAGGGCCTCGACATCGGCAGGCTGCGCTACAGGGTCACCCAGGTCGAACACCGCCGCCAAAGCCTGCGCGGGCCGGGGAGCCTGCACCGCGCGCTGTGCGCTGATGCCGGAGCCGGGACGCGATGTCGGCGCGGCGACCCGCGCAGGTGTTGCGTTTGCCCGAGCGGGGGCGGTTGCGGGCGGCAGCGCAACGGGTGAGGCTTCGGCAGCAGGAACAGATGTGTTGACTGTGGTTGCGGTTGACGTTGCAGGCGTCGTTGCAGGCGCCGTTCCAAACGCTGGTCCAGACGGTGCCGGGGCAACGGCGGCTGGCATGGTTGCCGCAGGAATCGAGGTCGCGGTGTTCGCCGAAGCAAGCGGAGCGATGCTGCCCGATGGCGATGCCAACGCTGGTTCACTGCCGGGTGTCGACTGATAAGGCGCGGCACGGGCAGAGCCTGTGTCAGCCGCCTGTGCAGGGTTTAGGGCGAGGTTTGCGGTTGAGGCTGGGGCTGCTGGTATAGCATTTGCCTGAACCTGTGGCGCGGTGAGCGTCGTGTGCGCGGGGCTGCTATCCATAGCCAAAGGCTGCGGTGGCAGCGTGGATCGGGTGTCCGGCTGCGGGAGTTCATTGGCATCCGTCACACGATCCAGAACAGCAGGCTGCCTGGCATGCGACTGCAAAGTAACGAGCGGCCCAAAAACAGGTGGCCCAAAAACAGGTGGCCCAGAAACAAGTAGCCCAGAAACAATCTGCCGGGCAATCGCCGACTTTGTCGCCGACTCTGCTGCTGGCGTGGCGCTTACAGCTTTGCGGGTGGTGCCATTTTCAGGTGCCACAAACTCCGGTTCGGGGGCAATAGGCGCAGTTGCAGGCATGATGATCGCCGCCATGATGGCTGCGTCGGCAACCACCAGCGCACTATCGTCAGCCTTTGCAGACTGGCGGCTGGGGTTAGCCTGGTTTTCGATCCGGGACTGGAGAGCCTGTGCGGGGTCGGCAAGGATCACGGCGTCCGGTGCATGTGTCGCTTGTGGCGCGGCAAGTTCAGCGCGGGATTGCGGGCGCGACTTTTGCAGGCCCGCTATTTCAGTTGCGCGCGTTGCAGCTGCGGGCGCTGCGCTGCCGTTCAGCACGGCCTCGATCATCTGGGTCGGGCTGGCATCTTCGGGCAGTGCCGCAACGTCAGCCGAAAGGACCGCAGCAACGGATGGCGCGGCAATCTGGCCGACCGCAACCGGCGTTGCGATTGCCGCCACTTGCGCGACCGGAAATGCCGGGGCCAAAACTACAGATGCTTGCGGGGCTTGCGGGGCTTGTGCAGCTTGCAGGCCGTCTGCCAGGGCCAGCGAAAATTCTCCGCCATCTGCTATTGCAGCGCCCGCCAAGGGCGAAAGCATGCCACCTGCGGCCGTGTCCGGCCCAGTCATCAGTGCCAGCTGGCTGGCAAAAGGATTGGCATCAAGGTTCATACCTGCCTTCACAGCAGGAAGCGTGCCAAATGACAGCGATAACAGCGACGAACCCGACAGCGCCTGCATCATATCACCGCTCATGGCTGGTCATCCTTCTTGGTCTTGCGCCGGATCGGCAATCGGGTGGCTTTGCGTTCGGCTGCGTCATCGGCAGTTGCGATGGCGCGATCGAGCAGCTTTGATGTCGTCTCACGGTCGATATAGGCGGCAGTGCGTTGCCGCTCGACCTGGGCAAGATGCTGCCGGGCGCGCACCAGCGCCGCGCTGATCTCGCCATCAGCGCGGGTCAGCCGCTGCGCAAGCTCAAGCTGCGCATGCAGCGCGGCGCCGTTGTGACAATGCGATGCCTCGAACGCGCCATCGCGCAGCCGCTTGAGGCGCTCGGCATTGCTCATCAGCGTCGCCTCGTTGCGCATCGCGGTGGCAGCCACGCCAATCGCCAGCTTCACCTGCGCATCGCGCACCGCATGGACGCGCCGCCATGATTTGGGCTTGATGCTCATGCGCCGAAGCTTTCGGCAAGTTCAGCGATGCTGACATCCAGATCGACGCGTTGATGCGGTTCCTGGCGGATGAAATCGAGCAGATCGGGGCGGCGCGCGACGGCTTCGTCGATATTGGCATCGGACCCTTCGCGATACGCCCCCATCAACAGCAGATCGCGGTTCTCTTCATACGCCGACCAGATGCGGCGGAAATTGGCCATCGCGCGGCGGTGGTCGTCGCTGATGATATCGGTGGCGACACGGCTTAGCGATTTGCCGACATCGATTGCCGGGAAAACTCCCTGTTCGGCCATCGAGCGCGACAGGATGATATGCCCGTCGACAATCGCGCGCGCGCCATCGACGATGGGATCATCCAGGTCATCGCCATCTGCCAGCACGGTGTAGAGAGCGGTGATCGATCCGCCGCTTTCGCGGTCGTTGCCCGCTCGCTCGACCAGTTTGGGGATCAGCGCCAGCGCAGAGGGCGGATAGCCCTTCATTGTTGGCGGTTCGCCCAGCGCCAGCCCGATCTCGCGCTGCGCATGCGCAATGCGGGTCAGGCTGTCGATGATCAGCAGCACCTTTTTGCCCTGCTTGCGAAAATACTCGGCGATGGCGGTAGCACGATAGGCGGCGCGCAGCCGCAGGATCGGGCTGTGATCGGCAGGCACCGCAACCGTCACGGTGCGCGCCTTCATCGGCCCGACCATCTTGGTTTCGACAAAATCGCTGACCTCACGGCCACGTTCGCCGATCAGGCCGACGACGATGACATCGGCCTCGGCAAAGCCGATGATCTGGCCAATCAGCACAGATTTGCCGACGCCGGACCCTGCCGCCACCGCAATACGCTGGCCATGGCCCGCAGTCAGCAGCGCGTTGATCGCGCGTACGCCCAGATCGATGGTTTTTGTCACCCGGCCTCGGTTGAGCACGTTTTCACGCTTGCCCGCCAGCGGCCAGCGATCATGCGCAATGATCGGCCCCAGCCCGTCGAGCGGCTCACCCATCGGGCCGATCACCCGACCCAGCAGCGCCTCGCCGACCACCGCCATATTGGCCTGCGCATCGGGTTCGACCCGCGCACCACTGCGCAACGCGGCATCGCTTTCCAGCGGCACCATCATCGCGCGCGATCCGCGAAAGCCCGCAATCTCGGCGCGGATGCGGCGGCCATCGGCGGCGCGCACCGATCCGCCATAGCCGATCGGGTAATCAAAGCCAGTGACTTCGAGCATGCCGCCTTCATGCGCGACCAGCCGTCCTATGCGGCGCGGCCCCGCTTCCAGCGCTGCGATCTTGTCAGTAAACTGGCGCAAGGCCTCGGTTTGGGCAGCGATCATTGGTCGCCCTCCAGATCATCGATCAGGCCCTGCAAGGCATCCAGCATCGGCTGGGTGCCTTGCTCGATCCACCCATCGGCGTGGTTGAGCGACACCGTGCCCCGCCGGATCGACGCATCGCCGGTCAGCACCAGCCCGCATTCGGTATCGCCAAGCAGTTTCAGGTCTTCAGGGTGCAGATGCAGCGCCGATCCGCGCATGTCGCGCGTCACCAATCCGGCGAGCGTGACGATATGGCGTTCCAGCACCGCAGCATCGGGCGCGGTAAAGCCGCTCGAGCGTTCGAGCATCGCCTTCATCGCGTGGAGCAGCATGCCGCACAGGCTCTCCGAGAGCTGCGGGCGCAACGCGGTGATCGCACGCGACAGCGCTTCGGTTGCCGCATCGCTGGCGTGATGTTCGGCGCGCGCCTGGGCGATGCCATCGGCAATGCCCTGCTCATAGGCCTGGACCAGCTGTTCGTCCGCCGAGGGGCCCTGTTCGATCACAGAGTCGTCGAGACCGTCATCCTCGTCGTCAAAGTT
>JBBQXX010000012.1:0-27021 GCA_038209235.1 Sphingomonadales bacterium
TGTCCAATATTCCCCACTGCTGCCTCCCGTAGGAGTCTGGGCCGTGTCTCAGTCCCAGTGTGGCTGATCATCCTCTCAGACCAGCTAAAGATCGTCGCCTTGGTGAGCCTTTACCTCACCAACAAGCTAATCTTACGCGGGCTCATCTTTGGGCGATAAATCTTTGGTCCGAAGACATCATCCGGTATTAGCAGTAATTTCTCACTGTTATTCCGAACCCAAAGGCAGATTCCCACGCGTTACGCACCCGTGCGCCACTAGACCCGAAGGTCTCGTTCGACTTGCATGTGTTAGGCATGCCGCCAGCGTTCGTTCTGAGCCAGGATCAAACTCTCAAGTTGTGTCACACATCATGGCAGCACGAACCGAAGTTCGCTAACCGCCAGGACATGAGCTTCAAGGAGCCGTTCCTGCACATTTCTTTACGTATGGATACGTGAAGGACATATAGGAACGACTTAATTTACCAAACTTCGCGGCCTTGAACTCCGCGGGTCTGGGCGCCGTCGCCCACATGTCCCTTCATCTAAAAATCACAATGTCAAAGAGCCGACCGACAAAAGTAGCGGACGACCATTGTTCCCCGATTTTTTGACCGGGGGACTTGGTGTCCGTGTATGTTGGCGACCAGGTGGGGAGCGATGCGTTGGCGCCGCGTCCCGTCCGGTGAGAGGTCATATATGTAGGGGTTCGATTCGGGTCAAACGCTTTTTGCAGTTTTATTTCACTTTTTTTGGGGAATTGTCGCTAGGCATCGCAAATACGGGGCTTTGGCACGTATGCCCTTTGAGCACTGCTACAGGATAATGACGGTAAATGGTGGAGGATAATGCAGCAGGCTTGATTGACAACGGCTTTGGCAATCGGGTCAGATCTGCGGTTTTCTGGCGTTCCGGCAGCCAGATCATCTCGCAGCTGGTGATGTGGGGGACCACGCTGGCGGTGATTCGGCTGCTCGATCCGGCTGATTACGGCCTGTTTGCGATGACTCAGGTGGTCATGGTCATGCTCGCCTTTCTCAACGGCTATGGCTTTGCCAGTTCGCTGATCCAGCAAGAGCAGATCGATCCGTTTCGCGTCCGGCAGGCGTTTGGCCTGCTGCTGATTCTCAACGGCGGCATTGCTGCTATCCAGTTTATCGCCGCTCCTGCGATCGCTGCCTATTATACCCAGCCACTGGTGGCCGATCTGCTGCGCTGGCAGGTGCTGATGTATCTGGCGACGCCGTTCATGGCGGTGCCTGAGGTGTTGATGAGCCGCGCGCTCGATTTCCGGCGGCTGGCAATCGTCAACCTGATCTCGGCTCTGGTCTGTGCGCTGACCTCGATCGCCTGCGCGATGGCGGGCTGGGGGGTGTGGACTTTGGTCGCTGCGCCCACCGCGATGATCTGGACCCGCGCCATAGGCCTGTGCATCGCGCAACGTTTCATCGTGTGGCCCAGCTTCGATTTTCGCGGCACCGGTGCGATGATCGGCTTTGGCGGTGCGATGCTCACCAGCCATCTGTTGTGGAGCGTACAGACCCAGGCTGATGTGCTGATCGCGGGGCGGGCGCTCGATCCGCATGCGCTTGGCCTTTATGCAGAGGCGCTTTTTTTGGCGCAGATATTCTCGTCCAAGGTGATTCCGCCCCTCAACGAAGTCGCCTTCCCCGCCTATGCCCGGTTGCAGTCCGAGCCCGCGCGGCTGTCTGCGGCATTCCTGAAAGCAATCCGTCTTATCATGCTGATCAGCTGCCCGGTCTATATGGGGCTGGCGGTCACCGCGCCTGAGGCGGTGCACACTTTGTTCGGCGAAAAGTGGCTGGGGATGGTGCCGCTGGTCCAGCTGTTTGCACTCGCGATGCCGTTCATGACGCTTCACGTGCTGCTCGCGCCTGCGGTCAATGCGCTCGGCCATCCGCGAATTACGGTGCAGTGCTCGGCGTTTGGCGCTGTGGTGATGCCGCTCGTCTTTCTGGTCGGTGTGCAATTTGGTGTCACCGGCCTTGCGATGGGCTGGGTGCTGGGCATGCCGGTGGTGATGGGCTTTGCGCTGTGGCAGTCGTGCCCGGTCATCGGGGTGCGCGTGCGCGATGTGCTGATCGCCTGCGCGCCGGGAATGGGCGCGGCGCTGGCGATGGCAGCTTTGGTCTGGATGATGCGGATCGGGCTGGGCAGCGCGCTCGATCATGGCGCGTTGCAGATCATGACGCGGCTTGCCCTGCTCGCCGGGCTGGGCGCGCTCAGCTATTTCCTGCTGCTGCGTATTCTGGCACCCAGGCTGATGACCGAGGCCATCGCCTTGCTGCGCCGCCAGCCCCCGAAGGTATAAGCGCCGGTGGCGTAGACCTGCCTTGCCTGATGGAATGATCGTCGCATTCGGCGCAAACCATGGTCATCCACCGGACAAAGCCCCCCGCATTTGCCGCCTTGCGCGCCGGGCGCGCTGATCTGTGCTTGCGTGAACCCGCCGCTCTGCTAGCCAAGGCGCGACAACACGCCACTCGACGGCAAATAAATATCAACGGGAGAAACGCACGCGTGGCAGGGCCAATCGACAGCACGAATGCACCGACCCAGGCCATGCCCCAAGCCGGGATTGCGCCGGCCGAACCGGCCCCGATCGCAGCAACCCCGATAGCAGCAACCCCGACGGCAGAAACCCACGCGACACCCTATGCATGGTATGGCCTGGGCATCCTGTTCCTCGTCTATGTGCTGAATTTCATCGACCGCCAGATCATCACCATCCTGGCCCCCGACATCAAGGCCGACCTCAATCTCGACGATGCCGACATCGGCTTTCTCTATGGCACCGCCTTTGCCGTGTTCTACGCGCTATTCGGGATTCCGCTGGGCAGGCTCGCCGACAGCTGGAACCGGGTGCGGCTGCTTGCATTGGGGCTGGCAGTATGGTCGACTATGACGGCGCTGTCGGGCTTTGCGCGCAATGGCACCATGCTGGGGTTGGCGCGCATGGGGGTGGGCGTGGGCGAGGCCACCGCCAGCCCGGCGGCCTATTCGCTGATATCCGACATGTTCCCCAAGCGCATGCGTGGCACCGCGCTCGCCATTTATTCGGCGGGGCTGTATTTCGGCGGAGGCATTTCGCTGATGATCGGCGGCTTTATCGTTGCCGGCTGGAACAATGCCTATCCGGGCGGTGGTCCGTGGGGGCTGGTCGGCTGGCAGGCGGCTTTTCTGGCGGTCGGCCTGCCGGGGCTGTTGCTGGCGATCTGGGTTGCAACCTTGCGTGAGCCGGTGCGCGGATTGATCGATGGCCTGCCCACCCAACCTGCGGCCGAGCCGTTTCGCGGTTTCCTGCAAGAGCTGTTCGCGGTCATCCCGCCGTTCACACTGTTTTCGGCAGCACGACGCGGCAGCGCGGCTTTTGCGACCAATATCGCAGCGATTGCGGTGCTCGCGCTGGCGGCATCGGCGCTGATCGCGCTGACCGGCGCGACCTTGCAGTGGATTTGCGTTGCGGTGGGCTATTACGCGGTGTTCTCTTGGGCAACTTCGCTCAGAGGCCGCGATGCAGCGACGTTTGCGCTGATCTGGGGTTCGCCTGCGTTTCTCTACACGATCCTTGGCTATGGCTGCGTCGCGTTCATGTCCTATGCCTCAACCGCGTTCGGACCGAGTTACGCCCGGGAAATTCTCGGAGAGTCCACCGCGCGTATCGGGCTGTGGGTCGGTGGCCTGAGTGCAGCGAGCGGCTTTCTGGGGGTGATCATGGGTGGGCGGATGTCCGACTGGCTGCACGCGCGCAGTCAATCGGGGCGTATCCTGGTGATCGCCTTTGGCCTGCTGGCACCGGTCGTTCCGATTGCGCTCGCGTTCACCACCACCAACGATCCGGGCTCCGACACAGATTTCATGCGGTTCACGATATTCGTCTCGCTGGCCAACCTGCTGGCCAGTTCGGCGCTGGGGGCCGCTGCTGCCACCACACAAAATCTGGTGATGCCGCGCATGCGCGGCACCGCGACTGCGACGTTCTTTCTGGCAACGACCTTGTTCGGCCTTGCGCTCGGGCCTTATCTGGCCGGGCAGATATCGGTGGTCAGCGGCAGCTTGTCGACCGGCGTGCTCTCTATCCTGGTGATCGTGCCGTTTGGTCTGGCGCTGTTGTTTGCCGCGTACCGCACGGTGCCGCTGGCCGAACGCACCGTTGTCGAGCGCGCGCGCGCCGCCGGTGAGGCGGTTTAGCACGCTGCCAAACCGCCTCTCTTGCCAGATACCTTAACGCCGGGCCCGCGCGATTACGCCAGCGTGCGCACACCCGGTTCGCGGTCATAAAAGCGCGTTGCCGCCGCCTTGATAAAGTCATCGCCCAGCCCGGTGACGCCAGCATCGACCTTGACGCCTGCCTTGTCGAGCAACGGCTTGGCAGCCTCGCTGGCACCAATCGCCTTGAGGTGGCCAAAGGCATCCATCGCAAACTGCACCGCAGCGCCTTCCTTGAGCATCGCTGCGCAGCCCTTTTCCGACAGGATGATCGCGACCGCATCGAAAAGCTGGCTGGGCGTTCCGGCAAGCTGGCCATCGGCTTTGTGCATCTTGCCGTCGGACAGCTTTGCGCCGCCAACCTTGGGTGCCACGATCACCGGCGTGGCCTTGGCATCGGTGACCGCCTTGATCACGCGATTGAGCTGTGCGGCATCGCTGCCGTCGGCAATCAGGATGCCGACGCAGCGACCTTCCAGCGTATGTTTCATGTTCTTCTGGATCGACAGCGCATCCGACGGTGCCATCTCGACAGGCGCGCGCGCCGCCTTGGCCTTGCCCGGCAGGTCGATACCCAGACCTTCAGCGACGCGCTTGGCCAAATCTTCATCGACATTGCGCAGATTAGCGATCATCCGCGCCGGGACCTTATCCAGATCCGCCACCTTCGACAGCTCAAACACGAACGAAGATGCAATGTGTGCCTGCTCGCTGGGGGTCTGCGATGCATAGAACAGCCGTGCCTGGCTATAATGATCGGCAAACAGCTCTGCCCGGATGCGCAGCTTCTCGCCCTGCTCGTCGGGACCGGTAGCAAGGTTGACGGTGGCAAAGCCGCGATCTGTGCTTTCGCGCGGCCCGCCCTCCTCGCCATGTGCATTCAGGCTGTTGGGTTCGTAGTTCGCGCGGCCCTTGGGGACCATCGTCTGCATCATGCCGTCGCGCTGAAAGTTGCCGAACGGGCAACGCGGCGCATTGACCGGGATCTGGTGGAAATTGGTGGTGCCCAGCCGCGACTTTTGCGTATCGAGATAGCTGAACAGTCGGCCCTGCAGCAGCGGATCGTTTGAAAAGTCGATCCCCGGAACGATGTTGGTGGGCAAAAACGCCACCTGCTCGGTCTCGGCAAAGAAATTGTCGACGTTGCGATCGAGCACCATCCGGCCAATTATGCGCACCGCGATATCGTCTTCGGGGATCAGCTTGGTGGCATCGAGCACATCATAAGGCTGCGCATCGGCAAACTCCTGATCGAACACCTGCAGACCAAGCTCCCATTCGGGAAACGCCCCCGCATCGATCGCTTCGAACATGTCGCGCCGGTGATAATCATTGTCCGCCGCCTGCAGCTTGAGCGCTTCATCCCAGATCGTCGACTGGACGCCCAGCTTGGGCTTCCAGTGGAACTTGACGAACTGCACCTTGCCTTGGGCATTGACCAGCTTGAAGGTGTGGACGCCAAAGCCTTCCATCATCCGCAGCGAACGCGGCAGGGTGCGATCGGACATCGTCCACATCAGCATATGGGTAGATTCGGGCATCAGCGATGCCCAGTCCCAGAACGTATCGTGCGCACTGCCCGCCTGCGGATAGCCGCGATCGGCTTCCATCTTCACCGCATGCGCCAGATCAGGAAACTTGATCGCGTCCTGGATGAAGAACACCGGGATGTTGTTGCCGACCAGATCCCAGTTGCCCTCACGGGTATAGAATTTGACCGCAAAGCCGCGCACGTCGCGCGGCGTATCGACCGAGCCAGCCCCGCCAGCAACGGTCGAAAAGCGGGCAAACAGCTCGGTCTTCTCGCCCTTGGTAAACACAGCGGCACAGGTCAGGTCGGAAATGTCGGCGGTGGCCTCGAAATAGCCATGCGCGCCGGTGCCACGCGCATGGACGATGCGCTCGGGGATACGTTCATGATCGAAATGGAATATCTTTTCGCGCAGGACGAAATCTTCAAGCAACGTCGGCCCGCGCGCACCCGATTTCAGGCTGTTCTGGTTGTCGGAGACGGGCATGCCATGGTTGGTGGTCAGCACCGGCTCATCGCTCTGGGCCTGCTGATGCGTTTCGCCGCCATGGCCGATATGCGTTTCGCGCTGTGATGAACTCATGATTCTCTCCTGTGTCGGCTGCTCGGCGGCAGGCGTTGCAATCGGGGCCGGACGCACCGCAGGGGCGCGGAGCTAGGCTATCGGACCAGCCAACGCGCCATGCAGAACAAACGATGCGCGTACGCGCAAAGAAAATGCCGTGCCCAAACGCCGCCGATGCGAGGGGTGTTGCGATCGATGTCCAGGAGACCAGTGCGCTGGTAGGTCTGGACTATCTCGTAGATGAGTAATGCAATGCGGCAATCAGCATACCGGAGGCGGCAGTGGCGCATCGTTCTATTGGTCAGGAGCGTCCGGGTGTTGGAGAGTCCGGGTTTTGCAGCAGAGGCGAGATCGCCATCATTGCTGGCCAAGCTTGCCGGGCTTGACGGGCTTGCCGGGATGCTCGACCGGAATGAAATTGCGGCGCTGCCCGGGAACATCCATACCAATGCCAGGGGCAAGGCCGCCTGGCCTCCACTGGCGAGGTTCAAGGCGCTGCTGCTATCGATCTGGTATGACCTTTTTCGATGTGAAGCTGGCCGAGGCGCTTGATGATCGTGGCTCATTCCGGCGGTTCTGCGGCTTTTCCGGCACCGGGGCTACGCCCGAGCGCACGGCATTTGTCCGCTTCGGCAAAACCCTGATTGCTCAGAGGCCGGATCGCCTGCTGTTCGAGATGGTGACTGCACAGCTCAAAGCCCGAGCGATTACGGTCAAAACCGGCACGCCGGTTGACGCCACGATCATGGCCTCGGCCAGTGAGCAAGGCGGTGACGCACGCGGGGTCAAACCCAACGCGAAGCCCGCTGTCCACCGGGTCTGCGGTCGCGTCGGGAAAATCATCGGAATATGGAAACGAAGCTACGGCCTGCGCCCAATGCGAATGCGAATGCGATGGCGCGGGACCGCCAAAGCCGCCTGCCAAATCCACCTCACCGCGATCACCTGTTATCTTAAACGAACCCTGGATATCGTCTCGCAGGCAGGGTGATCAACCCAGATGGCCGGCGGGGCGGAGCCAGTGCAGCCTTTGCACCACCCAGCCAGCTATGGACCACTGTCGTTACCGCCTCCGGACAAAATCTACCACAATATCAACGCAAAACCTGCCCGCGCACGGGGCTCATAAGTGCTGGCGTTTCTTTAAGTCGTTTTCGCCAATCCTTTACATGACGACGCCGTAACGTATCGATTTTGACTTTGGCGATCGGGTCAGAAAAAATCTGACGACGAAAAACACCTGCTGCGATGGGTTCGGGCTTTTCTTTGAGGTAAGCGCGGCGGGGATCCGCAACGGTCTTGATCTTCCCGGCCCTTATGCTGCCGTTTTAGACCTGATAAGACCACGCATCGGCATCTTTCCTTGCGGCTGCGAAAATTTCGTGGCCTTTCAACTTACTGTAACTGCCAAGCGCCTTGCGCTGATTTTTGCATGTATCGGCGTCATAGGTGCGCGCCAACCAAGTGCCCCTGCCGCCTCGCTTAGCTGGGCGGTAAACAACGTAGCAACGGGCCTGTTGCCGCTAACAATCTGGCTCATCCCCGAGCTTTGGTTTAAACCGGTCTCGTTCGCCAAATTTGCTGAGGTGCACGTCACACCATGCCAATTTGGTTCCAGTGAAATCCATCAGATAAAACGAAATACATAGGTGGACGTCCAAACACAACAATGGCTTAATTACAATGGCTTGATCGTTCCTCAATGTATCTAGTGGATTGATTTTGACATTTGCATCCCTCCAGCCGGATGAGGCTGAAGCAAATGTCAAAATCTTAAAAATCCACTAGAATCATAATCTTCCTAGTGGTCCTGAAGATTCTGACATTTGCCCACAACCTGGCCGAAAGCGGATGCAAATGTCAGAATCGGACCACTAGAATGCCGGATTGCCACCCCTCAAACGGGTGGGGTCGCAGGTTCAATCCCTGCCGCGCCCAACTTTTTTTTGCGTAATTCCGTTATCGGCTGAGGCCTGGCGTCGTCCGCTTATCGCACCGCTGGGGGCTTGTTTGGCTGAGTGTGGCTGATCAGGACGCCAGACTGCCGGGGGTGCGCTTGCCGAGGCCGCTTACGGGGGCCCTTGCAGGGGACACCGCAGATTTCAGCCGTGACCACATTGTCGGCGGGGCTTCGTTGGGCAGTGTCTGACCGGTGACCTTCAACAGATAGCGCGCGAGCAGTAGCGCCTGGTTGCGCGTCATGACGACATGGCGTTGCTCGATCAGGTCGTTATCCAGTGCGATGCGCGAGCGTGCGCATTCCATCCGCAAATCGATGCCATTAGGCATATCGAAATGGCTCCATCCGACCAGTGCGCGCGGTGTTTCCATATCGATTTTCTGTGGTTTGCCAATTGGTTGCAATTCATCTTTCATCAGCTTTGCTCCTATGCAGATTAGCATATACTTCGATGTTCATGTCAAGCGTCTGGCTGCGGGAGCCTTTTTGCAGCGAGCGTCGACGCGCATCGGAACCGCGTCAAGCAATGCGCGTTGGCCTTTACATACCGCCCCGCTTTCGTCGCAGGTGCCCGGTCTTTGTTTCAATCAGGAGGACGTAACATGGCTACCAAGGCTAAAACCCCCACCGCTACCGATGGGGTCAACACCGGCATCGAGCCCAAGGATCGCAAGGCAGTCGCCACGGCTCTCCAGCATGGTCTGGCCGATACCTATTCGCTCTATCTCAAGACGCTCGGCGTCCACTGGAACATCGTCGGCCCCTCGTTCTATAGCGTCCACAAGCTGACCGAGGCGCAATACGAAGATCTGCACGCGGCAGCAGACGTGGTTGCCGAGCGCATCCGCGCACTGGGTCACATCGCACCAGCCTCGTTTGGTGATTACACCAAGCTGTCGATTATCGATTCGAGCAAAACCCCGCATGAGGCAGATGCGATGCTAAAGGGCCTGATCATCGACAACGAAGCAATAGCCAAGCGGATGCGCGAGTTTGTCGATATCGCCGATGAGGCAGACGACGTGTTCACTGCCGATCTGTTGACCGCCCGCATCGGCAAACACGAAGAGAATGCATGGATGCTGCGCGCTTTGGCAAGCTGACGCTCAACCGGATCGATCGTATAAAAAGGGTCGCAGTCCATCCGGACTGCGACCCCTTCTTTATGCTGCGCCAGTTAGAACCAATGGGCAGCTTCGACGTAAAAAAATCCGCCCTACCTTTGATCGGCGGAGCGGGCCGGGATACACAGCAAGCTTTCAGACTTTGATTAAATGGCTCTGCGCGGTGCGCTGCTATTGTCGAGTTCACTCAACAACATTTCAAGCTGGCTTGGCAACGGACTTTCGGTCACGCTGTCATAAACCTCACGAAGGCCTTGGCCCATACGCGCCTGCCGCGTGATCAGGGGATCCAAAGATGATATCCGCAATGCTGATGACTCCGGACAATTTTTGGAACTGGCACCGCACACTGTCTTTACTACCCAATATGGCCGATCTGGTCGCCCGGATTAGTCGGCGCGATCTGAACGCCGGTAATGAAATACGAACTGTCGGCGGCGTGACCGCATTATCGCGCCCGGCGAAGTGCCGGGGCAACCTGTCATGCGGCCAGCGCGGTTACGCCGTGGCTCAACCGGTCAAGCTTGCCCAGAATATCGCTCATCGCTTCGCCTGCCGCGTTGCGCTCGCCGCGCGTTCCGATCGGCGCATCGCCGTCGAGCATAGCCGCGAGCGCTGCACGCGCGCGCGAAACCCGGCTTTTCATCGTGCCGATGGCACAATCGCAGATCTCGGCGGCCTCCTCGTAGGAAAAGCCACCCGCGCCAACCAGAATGATCGCCTCGCGCTGGTCTGATCCCAGCTGCATCAGGGCGATACGCAGATCCTCCAGATGGATCGGAGCTTGCTGATCGGCATTGGCGGTAAGCGTACGTTCGGCAACGCCATCATCATAAGGTGCGCTGAACTTGTTGCGGCGCATCTGCGATATGAAACAGTTGCGCAGGATCACAAACGTCCAGGCGCGCATCGATGTATCCGGACGGAAACGGGCGCGCGCTGCCCATGCCTTCAACATCGTGTCCTGCACCAGATCATCGGCCACATCCATCTTGCCGCACAGGCTGTAGCCAAAAGCGCGCAGATGGGGGATGGTCGCTGCCAGCCGCTGCTTGAAGGCGCAATCATCAAGCAGCACTATGGTCTCTGCACCATCTGCCTGCACTGGCTGCGCTTCGTGCGATTGTTTCGGGATGATCATCAGAATTCCGCCTCTCAAAAGCCGCCCCCAAGGCAGCGTGATTGGTATTTTTTTGCCGCCGCCGGGTTCCATGCTGATGGAGCACACAACACGGCAGCCACAATCCAACAACCCCTCGTCATCGTGATTGTTCCGTTTTATTTGTCAGGAACCTATCTTCAGCGGGCACGTAGACAATCAGGCTATTCAAACAAACAGCCCCATTTTGTCGCCGGTAATAGAGGGATTAAAATTATCATGAAGCGTTCAAAGTCTTTTCGCATCATCATCGCCGCAGGTCTTTTGGCCTCACTGCTTTCTGCCTGCAACACCGTCAGGGGTGCCGGGCAGGACGTCGAATCGGTTGGCCGGGCCGGCGAACGCGCCATCGACTGAATTTTACTTTCAGCAGCAAACTAAAAAGGCCCGGATCGCTCCGGGCCTTTTTTTGTGACTTGCTGCTTTGGAATGATCATCCGGTTCTGAAATTCGCTCCCGCTTTCGGCCAGATTATGCGCCGATATCGGAAACTTCAGGACCAGCATTGAAATGATTTTGACATTCGGGTCCGGCAGTGTTGTCGGATCAAACTTCGAATGTCAAAATCATCAGATATGCTATGCCCGGCCGCGCATCAGATGCAGGATCAGGCTGCCGACCAGGAACAGCAGGAAGAGGAAGAAAAGGATTTTCGCGATACCAGCCGAGGCACCGGCAACGCCGCCGAAGCCGAGCACGCCTGCTACGATCGCGACAATCAGAAAAATAAGGGCATAACGCAACATGGTTCATCTCCGTTTGGAATGAACAGTTTACGCCGCTGGCCAATCTAAGGTTCCGGTGTCAGCATCACTTTTGCATCCGCAGTGCCGATTCAGCCGCGCAAGGCGCTGCCTATCGGCTCGCTGGTCACCGGGTAACCATGATCTTCAGGGATGCACAGGTACCGCTGGCCGTCGCGCTTTTCAATGAACGGCATGATCATCCGCGAGGGATAGGCCGCACAATGCGCGATCACCTGTGCCACGCTGTCAAACTGCGCCAGCCGTTCCAGGTTTCGCCGTGTCGGGAAGATCATCTTTACCTTGCCCTCATCGGCCATTGCCAGCGCTTCTGCCGCACTCGCCCAGAACAGATGGCGGTTCTCGGTCGCATCGACCTCAATGATATGATCATGCCCGTCGCATTGCGCGATGTAAAAGCGCGTGTCGAACACCCGCAGTTCATTGAAAGGCGGACGCCAGCGCGTGAACGGGGTGAGACCGTCAAGATTGAACTGCCACCCGGCATCGCGGCATATTTGCGAGAATACCGCGCCTGCATGCATCGCAGCGCGCGCCTCAGCCAGCGCATCACGCGCCGGGTGCCCGGCAAAGCCAATGCCCAGCCCGGTTTCCTCAATCGTCTCGCGGATCGCGGCGATGCGCGCGGCGGCATCGTGCAGATCGAGGCCATGGTCGAGCGATGCCGCAAGCGCATGGTCGTCCGGATCCACCCGGCCCCCGGGAAATACCACCGCGCCACCGGCAAACACCATCTGCGACGAGCGCTCGACCATCAGCAGTTCGGGCGGACGGCCTGCTAAAGGCTCGCGGAACACGATAATCGTTGCCGCAGGCGTCGCCTCCACCAACGGTTCCCCTGTGCGCGGATCGACGGTTTGCAGGTCGGCTTCAGGTGGGAGTGGGAAAGCGTTGGCCATAGCCGAGCATTGCCTATCGCGTCCTGCCTGCCAAGCACGAAAAAGCCAATCAGTGGCGCAGCAGCCGTTCGGCGATCCGCTCTGGCTCGATGCGGTAATGGCCCTGCGCTGCGGCGCGCGCGAGCGAATAATAGCGACCGGGCATCAGGGCGGCGTCTTCGACACAATCTGCGTCGCGATCGCATTGATCGACCAGCATATCGAGCAAGCCGATCAGGCGTGCCCGGTCTGGTGACGGCTGGGCCACGTTGCGAGAAAACAGACCCAGACCCTTTTGCGCCAAAATCCCGATCATCGATGCGTCTCCGTGCGTTGGTGCTGTTTACCTGGTGTTAAACGGCAGCAGCCAATCCGGATTTAGGCTTTTGCTAACCATGATTGCCGTGAAGCCGAAAATGTCGGATAAATTTACAAACCGTGCGCGCGGCAATGTTTCGTTAACTAGCTATGCTTATGATGCGGAAGGTAAATATCCGGCTGGCACGATGGCTGCATTTATCACGGTACAGTCGTCTTCACGTGACTACAGGCAGGGCGGTTGCTCCACAGGTCTCGCACCGCCCTGCCCTTCCCCCTTATCAGCTATCAGCTTTTGGCCATCGGCTTTGGCCGATCAGCTTTTGGCCAGCTCAAGTTTCAGCAAGCGCCCGCAAAACCTGCGCGGTGTGCGCGTCGGCGGGAAAAAATGTCTCCAGCGCCAGCTCTGACAGCGTAATATCGCGCGGGGTGCCAAAGATCGTCACCGTGGTCATGAACGACAGCCTGCCCGCCACCGTATCGATCACCAGCGGCAGCGCAATCGGCGCGCGGCCCAGCGGTGCGTTGTCGTTGGCGGTGCCAGGATAGGCGGCCAGCTCTTCCCGCAACGCGGCAAGCCCGGTATCTGCCGTCAGATCGATGTCGCGATCAAGCCGGTGCAGGATATAGCTGCGCCATTGCTCATAATTGACGATTTGCGGCGCGATGCCATCGGGATGCAGCGCAAGCCGTAGCACATTGACAGGCGGAACCAGCAGATGCGGCGCGATCTGTTCGGTGAGCAAGGCCACCGCGCTGTTGGCCGCGACCATGTTCCAGTGCCGGTCGATTGCCAGCGCGGGAAACGGCTCATGCGCCTTGAGCAGATGCTCGACCACCGCCAACGCCTCGGCCATTTCGGGCGCGCTGAGGCCGGTTTCCTCGAACTCAGGGGCAAGGCCCGCTGCGAGCAATATCTGGTTGCGCGCACGCAGCGGGATATCGAGATAATCGGCTAGCCGGATGATCAGATCGCGGCTGGGCAGCGCGCGACCGGTTTCGACAAAGCTGAGGTGGCGGGTGGACATTTCCACCTCCAGCGCCAGCTGCAGCTGGCTGAGGCGGCGGCGCTCACGCCATTGGCGCAGCTGTTGCCCCGCAGGCTCGTTCTGGTGACTCTCGTGTTTCATGCTGCCGATGCTAGCGGGCGCCGGGATGCAGGACCATTACCTGTTCGGTAAAACTTTTACCCCGCCAGCCCGACGGCGGCAAACGCCAGAAATGCCAGCAGACCAGCGTTGCGGTTGCTGCGGAATTTGCCAAGCGGGTCTTGGGGATCGGCGGGGTTGAGGCTCGCCACCTGCCAGACCAGGTGTACCGCCACGGGCAACAACGCCACCAGCGCCAGCCAGTCGGGCCGCACCTGCCAGATCGCGGCCACCCAGCAACCCAGGGCCAGCGCATAAAAAATCGCTACGCCTGCTGTTACCGCGCCGCCCAGCGCACGCGCGCTCGACCGGATCCCGACCAGCGCGTCATCCTCGACATCCTGCAACGCATAGATCGTGTCATAGCCGATGACCCAGAAAATGCACCCGGCATAGAGCAGCAACCCCGCCAGCGGCACCGTCCCTGCGACCGCAGCCCATGCGACCAGCGCGCCCCAGCTGAACACCATGCCCAGCCACACCTGCGGCCACCAGGTGATGCGCTTCATGAACGGATAGGCCGCAACCAGCACAACAGAGCCGATGGCGACCAGGGCTGCAACAAGGTTGAGCTGGACCAGCACGACCAGCCCGATCAGGCACAGCAGCGCCAGCCAGACCCACGCGGCCTTCACGCTCACCGCGCCGCTGGCCAGCGGGCGTCCGCGCGTGCGCGCGACCCTGGCGTCGAGATCGCGGTCGACGATATCGTTATAGACACAGCCTGCACCGCGCATCGCGATCGCGCCGAGCAGCATCCACAGCAGCAGCGGCCAGTGCGCCATCAGGCCGCCCGACAACGCCAACGCAAATGCGCACGGCCAATAAAGCAGCCACCAGCCGATCGGCCGGTCAAACCGCGCCAGCAGGGCAAAGGGCCGCGCCGCAACAGGCAGCAACGCAAGCAGTCCGCGTGTTTCGGTATCGGGCAGGGGAGCGGTGGTCATGGGGCAAGCCTAGTGCAGTTTTTCCGTTTGCGGCACCCGTTTTCGGGGCAAAGCCGGAATCCAGCCTTCGTGCTGTGGGGAGGGTGCAGGCACCATCACAACCGGGTGCGCAGCGACCAGAGTTCGGGAAACGCCCGCTTGCCGATGGTGCTGTACAGATAGGCTGCACCTGCCGTGCCACCGGTGCCGCGCTTCATGCCGATGATACGTTCGACGGTCAGCACGTGCTTGTGCCGCCAGGCGGCCATCGCATCGTCGATATCGACCAGCTTTTCGGCAAGCTGGTAGAGGTCCCAATAGGCTTCGGGTTGCTGATAGACCTTCAGAAACGCGTCTTCCACCGCCGGGCTTGGCACATAAGCCAAAGCGAAATCGCGGGTCAGCAGCTGGTGCGGGATAGCAAAGCCTGCCCGGGCGAGCGCTGCGATGGCATTGTCCCACAGGCTTGGCGCGGCCAGCGCGGTGGCCATCGCAGCATGTGCCTCTGGACGGTCGTGCTGATATTTCAGGAAGGCAGCGTCTTTCAACCCCAGCAGGTATTCGACGGTGCGGAACTGGTCTGACTGAAAACCCGAGCTGGGGCCGAGCACATTGCGAAACCGGGTGTAATCGCTGGGCGTCATCGTCGACAAGATGTCCCAGCTCAACGTCATCACCGCCTGGATGCGGCTGACGCGGGCGAGGCCCTTGTAGGCAGGGATCAGCGCGCCTTCGGCGATCTGCGCGTTGACCAGCCGCAGTTCGCACAGGATCTGCTTGAGCCAAAGCTCCTTGGTCTGGTGGATGATGACAAACAGCATCTCGTCATCCTCACCCGACAGCGGGTTCTGACAATCGAGCAGCGAATCGAGCGCCAGATAGCGCGCATAGGTCATGGTGGAGGGGATATCGGTCATGCCGGGGGTGATAGCGCCCGGCAGACGCGCAGGGAACCGGCTATTGCGCGGGGTCTGCCGCAGTCGGTTGGCCTGCGGACTTCTTGTCGGCAATATCTTGGTCGGCAGTAACTTGGTCAGCAGTATCTTGGTCAGCGGTGTTCTGGTCAGCGGTGTTTTGGTCACCTGTCGCAGCGCTGGCCGGATCGGCCTTGCGCTCGTCGAGCATTTCGGCGGCTTCATCAAGCGCGCGAGCCTCGCCCACGGTCACCCCGCCGGGGCCCGGATCATTGTCCGCTGCCCCACAAGACACGGCCGCCAGCGCGCAAGCGCTGACGGCCACAATCTTCAACATGCCTCCAAAGAAGCGATGCATGGCTTACTCAGCAACCTTCTTGGCAGCTGTAGCAGCTTTATCAGCGCCTTCGTCAGCGGCATCGCCAACTGCGTCGGCGGCTGCTTCGGTCTTGTCTGCGGCTGCATCCATCTTGTCTTCAGCAGCTTCCATGGCGTTTTCGCCGCCTTCGGCAACAGCAGCGCCAGCTTCTTCAGTGGCTTCCATGGTCGCGTCAGCAGCAGCTTCCACGGTCTCTTCTGTGGTCGCAGCTTCTTCGGTGGTTTCTGCGCCGCAAGCGGCCAGAGCCAGCGAAACAGCGGCAACCGATGCGATCGAAAAAATGCTCTTCATCTTGAACTTCCGTCCCTATCCAAATGGTGAGTAACCTGCGTCTAAATGGCTGAATAACAGCCCGTCAGGAGTTAAACACGCGTTAATTTGCCGACCAGCTTCAGCCAAGCCCTCACTGTCGGACCGGCGCATCTAGCGCCGCTTTTTGGCCTTTGCAATCACTTTGGTTGGGAAAGGCGATGAAGCGTGGCAGAGCATCACAGCCGCGCACGAAAATCGGCACGCTGGCGTAAACCGATATGCTGCATTGACCACATATAAAGAATTCTTTATATGATGCTGCGATGGATATGGCGATGCTCTTCAAGGCCCTGGCCGATGACAGCCGATTGCGGATCATGCTGCTGTTGCAGGTGATGGAGCTTTCGGTCGGCGAGCTTGCAGCTGTGCTTGAGCAGAGCCAGCCGCGGGTGTCGCGTCACGTTCGCATCCTGGCTGAATCGGGGCTGGCGGAACGGCACAAGGAAGGCAGCTGGGTATTTCTTCGCCCCGCATTGCCACGCATCCAGCACGGCACTGCGCGTCTGCTCGATCAGTTCCTGCGCAGCGATGCCGCGATCGGCCCTGCGCTGAGCGCCCAGCATGCCGCCGACCGTGCCCAGCTTGACGCGATCCGCGAGCAGCGCGAACAGCGCGCCGCCGATTTCTTCGCGCAGCATGCCGGGCAATGGGACGCCATTCGCTCGCTGCATCTGCCCGAGGCAGAAGTCGAGGCTGCACTGGCCCGGTTGATCGCCGATCAGCCGCTGGGGCGTCTGCTCGATATCGGCACCGGCACCGGCCGGATGATCGAGCTGTTTGCTGGCGATGCCGAGCACAGCACCGCATTGGACCGCAGTCCCGAAATGCTACGGATGGCGCGTGCCAAGCTGCAGAATCTGGCGTCCGGACCGATCGACCTTGTTCAGGCGGATTTTTACACCCTGCCGTTGGGCGATGCGCGCTTTGACACGATCCTGCTGCATCAGGTGCTGCATTATGCGCAGAACCCCGAGGCGGTGCTCAACGAGGCAGGCCGCGTCGCAGCATCGGGCGCGCGCATCGTCATCGTCGACTTTGCCGCGCACGCCATCGAGGAACTGCGCGAGCGTGATGCGCACGCCCGGCTTGGCTTTGCCGATGATCAGATCGCCGCGCTGCTTGCTGGTGCAGGCTTTGCGCTGACCGAAACGCGCAGCCTTGCAGGTGGCACGCTCACCGTGAAAATCTGGGTTGGCCGGCGGCATGGTGATGCCCCGCGCCAGCCTGTTCAATCCGACTATGAAGACACGCCCAGAAAGGCCGCCGCATGACCCTGTCGCTCCAACAACTTTCAGAAGCGCGCGAGGCGCTTGGCTCACCTCTGTTTGCAGGGCTTGCAGGCGATGTGGAGGTAAGCTTCGAGTTCTTCCCCCCCAAGACCGAAAAGATGGAAGAGAGCCTGTGGGAGACGCTCACCACGCTGAAGCCGCTGGCCCCCACCTTTGTGTCGGTGACCTATGGCGCGGGCGGATCGACCCGCGAGCGCACCCATGCCACGGTAGCGCGGGTTGCAGCGGAAACCGCAATCCCCGCCGCAGCACACCTGACCTGTGTCGATGCGACGCGTGATGAGATCGATGAGATTGCGCAGAATTACTGGAACGCCGGGGTGCGCCATATCGTCGCGCTGCGCGGTGATCCGCCGCGCGCGGGTGAAAAATTCACGCCGCATACAGGCGGATATGCCAGCGCTGCCGATCTGGTGGCGGGGCTCAAGCAGATCGCGCCGTTCGAGATTTCGGTCGCCGCCTATCCCGAAACCCATCCTGATGCCAATTGCCCCGATAGCGATATCGATAACCTCAAGCGCAAGATCGACGCCGGGGCCGATCAGGCGATCACCCAGTTCTTTTTCTCGCCCGAGGCGTTCTTCCGCTTCCGCGACCGTTATGCCAAGGCGGGGATCACCGCGCCGATCCTGCCGGGTATCCTGCCGGTCAGCAATGTCGCCACCACCCGCAAGATCGCCGGGCTGTGCGGCACCGAGATTCCGCCGTGGATGAACGACCTGTTCGAAGGGCTGGACGATCACCCGACCACCCGCCAGCTGGTCGCAGCGACCGTGGCTGCTGAAATGTGCCGCCGCCTGTATTCGGGCGGTGTGCGCCACTTCCATTTCTACACCCTCAACCGGGCTGAGCTCAGCTTTGCGATCTGTCATCTGCTGGGCCTGCGCGCCAAGCCGCTTGCCAGTTCTGTCGCCGCTGCCGCCCCGATGCTTCAGGAGAATGCCGCGTGACCCCCGCCGAAGAACTGAAGTCGATCGCCGCAACGCGCATCATGATGCTTGATGGCGGCTATGGCACCGCGATCCAGGCGGCCAAGCTGACCGAAGCCGATTTTCGGGGGTCTCTGGAATTTACGCATGACCAGAAGGGCAACAACGACATGCTGGCGCTGACTTGCCCAGAGGTGATCGCCGGCATCCACCGTGCCTATCTGAACGCTGGATCGGACATCATCGAGACCAACACGTTCAGCGCCAACCGGATCAGCCAGGCCGATTATGGTGCCGAACATCTGGTGCGCCAGATCAATCTGGAATCGGCCCGCGTCGCGCGCGAAGAGGCCAATGCGGCGCAAGCGCGCGATGGCAAGACCCGCTTTGTCACAGGGGCGATCGGCCCGACCAACAAGACGCTGTCGCTGTCGCCCGATGTCAACGATCCGGGCTATCGCGAGGTCGATTTCGACACGATGCGCGATGTCTATCGCGAGCAGTGCGATGCTCTGGTCGAAGGCGGGGTGGACTTCATCCTGATCGAGACGATCTTCGATACGCTCAACGCCAAGGCAGCTGCGATGGCAGCGCGCGATTCGGCGATGGCGGCGGGCCGCGAGGTGCCGATCATGATCTCGATGACGATCACCGACATGGCCGGACGCAACCTGTCCGGGCACACCGTCGAGGCGTTCTGGCATGCGGTGCGGCACATCAAGCCGCTGACCATCGGTCTCAACTGCTCGTTCGGCGCGGATCTGCTGCGCCCGCATCTGGCGGCGCTGGCGCGGCAGGCCGATACGCTGGTAATGGCCTATCCCAACGCGGGCCTGCCCAATGATCTGGGCGAGTATGACGAACTTCCCGAGCACACCGCAGAGCTGATCAAGGTCTGGCTGAGAGATGGCCTGATCAACATCGTCGGCGGTTGCTGCGGCACCACGCCTGCGCATATCAATGCGATTTCCCGCGCCGTCGCCGGTGCCGAGCCGCGCGCTATCCCCACCCCGCCGGTGGTCACCCGCCTTGCCGGGCTGGAGCCGTTTACGATGGCTGCGTGAAAACATGATCTCCCCTCCCGCTTGCGCGAGGGGCAGGCGAAGCCGGGGTGGGCCTGAAATCACCCTTTTTGCTGCAACCAAGTCCACCCCCAGCCCCTCCCGCAAGCGGGAGGGGAGAGATTGAGAAAAATGACCCAGTCCGCTCCCCAGTCAACTCCCAACTCCCTTGACCTGTCGACTGCCCAGTCCCTTGGCCAGTCCCTTGGCCAGTCCCTTGGCCAGTCCCTTGGCCAGTCAACTGCCCAGTCAACTGCCCAGTTCGTCAACATCGGCGAGCGCACCAACGTTACCGGTTCGGCCAAGTTCAAGAAGCTGATCATGGAAGACCGCTATGAAGAGGCGGTCGATGTCGCGCGCCAGCAGGTCGAGAGCGGCGCACAGGTCGTCGATATCAACATGGACGAAGGCCTGCTCGATTCGCACGCGGCGATGACGCGCTTCTTGAAGCTGATCGCTGCCGAACCCGATATCGCCCGCGTCCCGTTCATGATCGATTCGTCGAAATGGTCGGTGATCGAGGCGGGGCTGAAATGCGTTTCGGGCAAACCGATCGTCAACTCGATCAGCATGAAGGAAGGCGAGGAGGAGTTCCTCAAGCACGCGCGGATCTGCATGGATTATGGCGCAGCGGTGGTCGTCATGGCGTTCGACGAGGTCGGCCAGGCCGATACCAAGGAGCGCAAGATCGAGATTTGCGAGCGCGCCTACAAGCTGCTCACCGGATTTGGTTTTCCACCCGAGGATATCATCTTCGACCCCAATATCTTTGCGGTTGCCACCGGTATCGACGAACACCGCCGCTATGCCATCGATTTCATCGAGGCGTGCCGCGAGATCAAGCTGCGCTGCCCGCATGTCCATATCTCGGGCGGCGTCTCAAACCTGTCGTTCAGCTTCCGCGGCAACGAGCCGGTGCGCCGCGCGATGCACAGCGTGTTCCTGTATCACGCCATCAAGGCGGGCCTCGACATGGGGATCGTCAACGCTGGCCAGCTTGATATCTACGACGATATCAACCCCGAGCTGCGCGAAGCGTGCGAAGATGTCATCTGGGACCGGCGCGAGGATTCGACCGAACGGTTGATCACCTTGGCCGAGGGTTTTCGCGGCAAGGACGAGCGCGCCGAAAAGCAGGCCGCCGAATGGCGCAGCTGGCCGGTCACCAAGCGGCTCGAATACGCGCTGGTCAAGGGCATCGATGCGCATATCGTCGAGGATACTGAGGAAGCGCGGTTGCAATCGGTCCGCCCGATCGAGGTCATCGAAGGGCCGCTGATGGATGGCATGAACGTCGTCGGCGACCTGTTTGGCGAAGGCAAGATGTTCCTGCCGCAGGTGGTCAAGTCCGCGCGTGTGATGAAAAAGGCGGTGGCGCACCTCTTCCCGTATATCGAGGCCGAAAAAGACCCCAATGCCAAGGGCAAGGGCCGCATCATCATGGCCACGGTGAAAGGCGATGTGCACGACATCGGCAAGAACATCGTCGGCGTGGTGTTGCAGTGCAACGGCTATGAGGTCGTCGATCTGGGCGTCATGGTCGCCTGGTACGATATTCTGAAGGCGGCGAACGACAACAATGCCGACATCATCGGCCTGTCGGGCCTGATCACCCCCTCGCTCGACGAGATGGTGACCGTGGCCGAAGAAATGCAGAAGGCTGGTATGACCATGCCGCTGCTGATCGGCGGGGCGACGACCTCCAAGGTCCACACCGCGCTGCGCATTGCGCCTGCCTACACCGGTCCGGTGGTACATGTGCTCGATGCCAGCCGCGCGGTGGGGGTCGCCTCCAACCTGGTCAGCCAGACTAACGCTGCGCCGTTCATCCTCAAGGTGGCCGAGGAATATGAAGCGGTGCGCGTTGCGCGCGCCAACAAGGGGCAAAATGAACTGTCCCCGCTTGCTGTCGCGCGCGCCAACGGCTTTGTCGCCGATATGGCGCTAAAGCCGCCTGCCCCGGTGCAGCCTGGCCTGCATTCCTTCGACGATTGGGATCTGGCGGACCTGCGCGCCTGTATCGACTGGACGCCGTTTTTCCGCGCTTGGGAGCTGGCGGGCAATTACCCTGCGATCCTCACCGATGAGGTCGTCGGCGAAAGCGCAACATCGCTGTTTGCCGACGCCAATGCGATGCTCGACCAGATCATCGCCGAAAAGTGGCTGACCGCAAAGGGCGTTGTCGGGCTATGGCCCTGCCGGCGCGATGGCGACGATGTGTGGATTCAATCCTCTCCGGAAGCGGGAGGGGAACTGCCAGCGCAGCTGGTGGTGGAGGAGCAGCGGGATCATGCTTCTGCTCCAGATGCCGCACCCGGACGCCTCCCCTCCACCACCGGCCAGGCGGTCGGCAGTCCCCCTCCCGGGTCCGGGGAGGATTGGGTCAGGATGCCGTTTCTGCGCCAGCAGGTCGCCAAGCGTGAGGGCCGTCCCAACATGTGCCTGTCCGATTTCATCGATCCGGCGGGCGACTGGATTGGTGGCTTTGCGGTCACCACAGGCCATGGCATCGACGTCCAGCTCGAACGGTTCAAGGCAAACCACGACGACTACAACGATATTCTGCTCAAGGCGCTGGCTGACCGTCTGGCCGAAGCCTTTGCCGAGCGCCTGCACCAGCACGTCCGCACCACCGTGTGGGGCTATGCGGTGGGCGAGCAGCTGACCAACGAGGCGCTGATCAAGGAGCAATATCGCGGCATCCGCCCTGCACCAGGCTATCCCGCCTGCCCCGATCACAGCCAGAAGCCAGCGTTGTTCGATATGCTGAGCGCCACCGATGCCACCGGCATCACGCTGACCGAAAGCTTTGCAATGCTTCCGACGGCGGCGGTCAGCGGCTTTTATTTCGGTCATCCGGAAGCCGCCTATTTCGGCGTCGCCCGGATCGGCGAAGATCAGGTGACCGATTATGCGGCACGGTGCGGGGTCGATATCGACATCGCGCGGCGCTGGCTGCGTCCCAATCTCGATTAAGCCGGGCGATTGACTCTCATCGGGTAAACCGCAACATCCTCCGGGGTAAGGCGCAGACATGCGCTGTGCAAGCCCTGTGGGGGCCTCATTTTGTGACACCGTCGGAACTCAGCGCGTTCTTCTTCCTGCAGATGGCGCTGATCATCGCCACCTGCAGGCTGGTCGGTTATGCGGCCCGGCGCTGGCTGGGCCAGCCGCAAGTGGTTGGCGAAATGATCGCAGGCGTGCTGCTTGGCCCCTCGCTGTTCGGCTATTTCCTCCCAAATGTGCAGGCTGCGCTGTTCCCCGCCGAAACCAAGAACATGCTGTTTGTCGGTGCGCAGCTGGGTGTCGGGCTTTACATGTTTCAGGTCGGGCTGGGCTTTCGCTCGGATCATTTTCGCGCTCAGCTGGGCAGTGCAGCGGCGGTATCGTTTGCCGGGATGGCCGCGCCCTTCCTGGTCGCGGTGCTGATGGCACCGATGCTGATGGAGGTGCCGGGGCTTTTCGCCGCCGATGTCAGCCGTTTTCAGGCAACGCTGTTTCTGGGAGCCTGCATCGCGATTACCGCCTTCCCGATGCTGGCGCGAATCATCCATGAGCGCGGGCTGACCGACACCAGGCTGGGCAGCCTGACGCTGTCGGCAGGCGCGATCGACGATGCCGCCGCCTGGACGGTGCTCGCCATCGTGCTCGCCAGCTTTGGCGATGGACCCGAGATTGCGGTCAAAGCCATCGTCGGGGGGCTGGTTTTTGCCGCGTTCATTCTGCTGCTGGGACGCAGGTTGCTCGCGCCGCTGGGCCGGATCGCCGAGCGCAGGGGGGCGGTATCCCCCGGCCTGCTCGCCGCCACGCTGATGCTGTTCATGCTGGCTGCCTTTGCGATGGATTATATCGGCATCCACGCCGTGCTCGGCGGTTTCCTGCTGGGCACCGTGATGCCGCGCGGCTTTTTCGCCGAAGAGGTGCAGCGCCAGATCGAACCGTTCATTCTGGTGGTGCTGATCCCGATGTTTTTCACCTATTCGGGCCTGAACACCCAGCTGACCGTGGTCAACAATGCTGAATTGCTGGCCATCGCCATGGTGATCCTTGCGGTCTCTATCCTCGCCAAGGGTGTCGCCTGCTACCTCGCTGCACGGCTGACCGGGCAGGACAATGCGACAAGCATGGCGATCGGCGCTTTGATGAACGCGCGCGGCATGATGGAGCTGATCATCATCAACATCGGCCTGCAACGCGGGATTATCGGTCCGGCGCTGTTTTCGATGCTGGTGATCATGGCCATCGTCACCACGCTGATGACATCGCCGCTGTTCGATCTGGTCTATGGCCGCAAGCATCGCCAAACGCTGCCACCAGCCCCGCCGGTGAAAGCCCCGCTGGCGGTAACGATCGATCCGCCAAATGTGCCGTGATGGGACGGTGCCGCTGTTAACCCTCTAAACCCGCGCGCGTTCTCCTCAAGCCTGATAGAAGCGTCGCATGATAGCTCTCCGCATTACCCTGCTCGTCGCGCTGATTGCCAGCGTAGCCTTCCCGCTCACCGCCCAGCAGCGGCTTATGCCCTACCGGCTGGCCGAGACCGGCGAGGCTTATGGCTCGCTTGCCGAGGCTGTCGCGCGGATTGGCAACGGCAGCGGCACGATCGAGGTGCAGCCAGGCACCTGGCGCGATTGCGTGGTGCAGGAGGCGGGCGCCATTACCTATCGTGCGGTGACAGCGGGTAGCGCGATCTTCGACGGCGGCGTCTGCGAGGACAAGGCGACTTTGGTGCTGCGCGGCCAGAGCGCGCGCGTCGAGGGCCTGATCTTCCAGAACATCGCCGTGCCCGACGAGAATGGCGCCGGCATCCGGCTAGAGAGCGGCAATCTGACCGTGAGCAACAGCCTGTTTCGCGACAGCCAGCAGGGCATCCTGACCGGCGAGGACGCAAACGGCCAGATCATCATCGACAAAAGCAGCTTTTCGGGTCTTGGCCTGTGCGCATCGGATTGCGCGCATTCGATCTACATCGGCAATTACGGATCGCTGACCGTTACCCGCTCGCGCTTCGAGCGCGGCCAGGGTGGCCATTATCTCAAAAGCCGTTCGGGCCGCGTTGCGATCACCGATTCGAGCTTCGACGACAGCAAGGGCAGCGGCAGCAACTATATGATCGATCTGCCCGCAGGCGCCAGCGGCGAGATTACCCGCAACATTTTTGTGCAGGGCCAGGACAAGGAAAACTGGTCAGCGTTTATCGCGGTCGCCGCCGAAAGCCGCGACAACAGCTCGACGGGGCTGGAAATCTTCGACAACAGCGCGTCGCTGGCTCCGGGCGTATCGCGCAACACCTGGTTCGTCGCCAACTGGAGCCGCGACCGGATTCCGCTGGGCCAGAACCGGCTGGGCAAGGGTCTGACCGCGTATCAGCAACGGTGATTACCCGGCTGTAACCTTCGCCTGTAACTTTCGCCTGTAACCTTCGCCTGTAACCTCAGGCGGTCGTTAATCGAAACCCATCATGGTAGGCCATTGGCCTTGGCACCCAAACCTTCTAGATGGCGGCGCATGATGTTGGCGATTTTCCGGGCGCTGCTGGGCGCATGTCTGCTGCTTGGCTTTACCTTGCCCGCCGCTGCACAACCGTTGCAGCGTAGACCCAACAATATTGCAGCGCAGCTTGTCGCTGAAAGCAAAGCCCCGGCAGCCGGTAGCGCGGTCGATCTGGCTTTTGCGATGACGCCCCAACCAGGCTGGCACGGATACTGGGAAAACCCGGGCGATGCTGGCCTTGGCATGACCCTGACATGGGTCTTGCCCAAGGGTGTGACCGCAGGGCCGCTGCGCTATCCCGTGCCGCAAACGCTGATCATCGCCGGGTTGATGAACTATGTCTATGAAGGCCCGCATGCGCCTTTGGTGGCGTTGAAGTTCGACCCGGCACTGACCCCCGGCACCCGGTTGCCGATCTCGGTCAAGGCCGATTGGCTGGCCTGCACCGACGAAATCTGTGTGCCCGAAAGCTCCACGCTGACCACCAGTCTGGTCGTCGGCAACAGCAGCGTGACCAAGACGGACCGGGCGCGCTTTGATGGTTGGCGCGAGCGCCTGCCCGCACCGCTCGGGTCCAAGGCTACCTATGCGGTGGACGGCAAGTCCATCCGCATCGCCATCCCTTATCCTGCCGATGGTTCTATTGATGCCCCCTATTTCTTCCCGCGCACCGACCCCAGCATCAGCTATCGCGCGCCGCAAAGCTTCTTTCGCGATGGCGACCGGCTAGTCGTCGAGACCGAGGCGAGCAGCTCTGCGCCCGGCACAATCACCGGCGTGCTGCGCATCGGCGAGCATCTGGGGCTCGATCTGGTCGCAGAGCCCGGCGCGGTGGCTCCGGGCGGCGTGCGGATTGACAATGCTGCGGCGGGGCAAGCTTCAGCGAACAAAGCATCGGGCGATACGCTGACCTTGCTGCTCACCGCTCTGGGTGGCGCTTTGCTGGGCGGGCTGCTGCTCAACATCATGCCGTGCGTTTTCCCGATCCTAAGCCTCAAGGCGATCAGCCTGGCCAAGGCGGGCGGCGATGAAGCCACGGCGCGACGCGATGCGCTCGCCTATACCGCAGGCATCGTGCTGGTCTGCGTCGCCTTGGGCGGCATATTGCTCGCCCTGCGCGCCGGCGGCGAGCAGATTGGCTGGGCGTTCCAGCTGCAAGACCCGCGTATCATCGTGGCGCTGCTGCTGATGGTCACCGCTATATCGTTCAACCTTGCCGGGTTGTTCGAGTTTGGCAGCGTGTCGGCAGGCGGCAGTCTGGCCGCGCAAAAGGGTGTGGCAGGCTCGTTCTGGACCGGCGCGCTGGCAGCTTTTGTCGCCACACCGTGCACCGCACCGTTCATGGCCGCAGCGATGGGCAGCGCGCTGGTGCTGCCGGTGCCTGCGGCCTTGCTGGTTTTTGCCGGACTGGGGCTTGGCCTGGCGCTGCCGTTTCTAGCGATCGGCTTCATCCCGGCGCTGCGCCGCCGCCTGCCCAGGCCCGGCGCGTGGATGGCGACCTTCCGCCGGATCATGGCGGTGCCGATGTTCCTGACCGGGCTGGCGCTGGTCTGGCTGCTTGGCCAGCAGACCGGCAACAACGGGGTGCTGTGGGGTTTAGCTGCCGCGATGGCGCTGGCGATGCTGTTGTGGTGGTTCGGTGCGCGGCAACGCGAAGGGCAGACCGCATGGTTGCCGCTCGCGCCTGCGCTGGCCATTGCAGTGGCGGCGATTGCGCTGGTGCCGATAGATGGCGGATCGCCCGCGCTGGCCAAATCAGCCGACGGCGTGCTGCCCGCCGAAGTGTTCAGCGAGGCCAAGCTTGCCGATCTGCGCGCCGCCAACACGCCTGTGTTCGCGTATTTCACCGCCGACTGGTGCATCACCTGCAAGGCAAATGAGGCTGCCGCGATCCAGCGTGAGGCTACCGCTGCAGCGTTCAAAAAGGCCGGGGTTGTCGTGCTCGAAGGCAACTGGACGCGGCGTGATGCCGAAATCAGCCGTTATCTCGAAGCGCAGGGCCGCTCCGGAGTGCCGCTGTATGTCTGGTATGCGCCGGGCAAGCCACCGGTGATCCTGCC
>JBBQXX010000013.1:0-26893 GCA_038209235.1 Sphingomonadales bacterium
GTTGATCCGGGTGGTGAGCTGGATCACCTCAGGCGGAACCTCAAGAAACGCCGGGTCGAAATGCCCGAGCAACGGCACCGGCCATTCGGTAAGCCCGGCGTTCTCGATCACCAGCCCTTCGTCCTCGACCAGCACCAGCCCGGCATCTGCCGCAGCCTTGCCCGCGCCATCACGGATCAGGCGCGCGCGTTCGTCATGATCGACGATGACGTGCGCGGCGCGCATCACGCTGGTGTAATCGTCGGCGCTCGCAATGCTCACCGGCCCCTTGTGGTGGAAGCGGTGGCCGACCGTGGTGCGCGCTGCAACAAGTCCGTCGATCTCGCAAGGCACCACATCGCCGCCGAGCAGCGCGATGATGCCCTGCAGCGGACGCACCCAGCGCAGGCTCTCGGTCGTCTGGCTCGCCGCACCCCAGCGCATCGATTTGGGCCAGGGGAAGGCGCGGATGATCGCCGGGATCGCCTCGGCGAGCACACTGGCGGTGCTGCGGCCGGGCTTGTTGATTACCGCAAACAAGGTCGCACGGCCCTTGACCTCGCGCACCTCCAGCGCATCGCGGGTCAGCCCCGCCTTGCGCAAGAAACCCTCGAGCGCCGCATCGGGCGCGTCTGCAGGCGGGCCTTTGATCTCCTCGGACACCGCCTCGGTCGTCTCGGGCAGATCGCGCGCGATCAGCGCCAGACGGCGCGGGGTGGAGAAGGTTTGCACACGCCCCGCTTTCATCCCGGCCGCTGCGATCTGTTCGCCAAACAGCCGTTTAAGGTCGCCGCGCGCCTTGGCCTGCATCCGGGCGGGGATTTCTTCCGACAGCAGTTCGAGCAGGAAGTCGGTCACCTCAATCCTCCCCAATCTGGGGAGGGGGACAGCGAAGCGGTGGAGGGGAAGCGGGTGTGTGCCAACAGGTGAGATGAAGCACAATCCGGCTTCCCCTCCACCACGCCGCTTCGCGTCGCGGTCCCCCTCCCCGTCCCGGGGAGGATTTGCGTTAGCCTGATCACGCCGCCCACCCGTTATGCTCCATCCACTCCTGACAGCTGCCCTTGGCCAGATCGCGCACGCGGCCCATATAGGCCTGGCGTTCGGCGACCGAGATCACGCCGCGCGCCTGCAGCAGGTTGAAGACATGGCTGGCCTGGATCGCCTGCTCATAAGCGGGGATCGGCAGCTTGGCGGCAAGGCAGTTCTCGCATTCGGCGACCGCCTTGCGGAAGGCATCGAACAGGCTTTCGGTGTTCGCCACCTCGAAATTCCATTCGCTCATCTGCTTTTCGTTTTCGAGGAAAACATCGCCATAGGTGACGCCCGGTCTTCCGTTTCTGGGGCCATTGAAATCAAGGTCATAGATGCTGTCCTTGCCCTGGATATACATCGCCAGCCGCTCAAGCCCATAGGTCAGCTCGCCCGCCACCGGCTTGCAATCATAGCCGCCCATCTGCTGAAAATACGTGAACTGCGTGACCTCCATGCCATCGCACCACACCTCCCAGCCCAGCCCCCATGCGCCCAGGGTGGGGCTTTCCCAGTCGTCCTCGACAAAGCGGATATCGTGGAGCAGCGGATCGACGCCGATCGCGGTCAGGCTGTCGAGATACAGCTGCTGGATATCGGGCGGCGAGGGTTTGAGGATCACCTGATACTGGTAATAATGCTGCAGGCGGTTGGGGTTCTGGCCATAGCGGCCATCGGTCGGGCGGCGGCAGGGCTGGACGAAGGCAGCGTTCCAAGGCTCGGGCCCCAGCGCGCGCAACGTGGTCGCGGTGTGGAAGGTGCCTGCCCCCATCGGCATGTCATAAGGCTGCAGGATCAGGCAGCCATGGCGGCTCCAGAAACTGTGCAGGGTGAGGATCATATCCTGGAATGAGAGGCTTTGCTCGCTCAAAAGTCCGGGCCTTCGCAGATGCACAATAAGGCCTCGCGCTTTGGCCGATGGCGGCGCTGCGGTCAAGTCGGAGGACGCGCACCGTCGCCCGCCCCCTTGCGGCTTGCCCGCAAGGGGGCGGGAACGGTACTATTCCGCTGCCACCAACTGCGCTACCCTTTCAACCGTCACCGGTGTGCCGTTGAGCACCGCGTTGCCCGAAAGCGGGTCCATCGCCTGCGGATCGGTGAGATCGTTGAGCGAGACGCCGGGCCGCCGCTGTGCCACCGACAGCTGAGTCCCCGGCTTGTCATGGCCAAAGCCGTGCGGCACCGAGACGACCCCGGGCATCACATCATCGCTGATCTCGACCGCCAATGCGACCGACCCGACCCGGCTGGTGATGCGAACCTGATCGCCGTCTGCAAGCCCGCGCGACGCTGCATCATCGGGGTGAACCAGTGCGGTGCATCTGTCCGGCCCTTTGGCAAGCCGCGGCGCGTTGTGCATCCAGCTGTTGTTGCTGCGCAAATGCCGCCGCCCGATCAGCAGCAGGCTGTCGCCGGGTATATCGGCCAGAGCGCCGCGCCAATCCTCAAGCGCGGTCAGGCACAGCGGCGGCGCGCAGGCGATGCGCTTGTCGGGGGTCTGCAACCGCTCAGGCAGACGCGGTGTGTGCGCGCCGAAATCCTTGCCATTGGGGTTGGCCTCAAGCTCCTCGAGCGTGACCTCATATTGCGACCGTTTGAGCATCGCGGCCAGCACATCGCGCGGCGGCACGATGTTGGGCACCGCCTCACCCCTGGCGCTGAGGATGGCGCGGGCAAGCTCGGCGACGATCTCCCAGTCGGCCTTGCTCCCCGCCTCCATCGGCAGCGTGGGCAGCGAATAATCGGCATAGTTGCGGATCGCGATCGGGCCGAGCAGCAGCGGATAGTGATCCTTTTCGAGCGGGCCGCATGGTGGCAGGATATAATGCGCGTGTGCGCTGGTCTCGGTGACGAACATGTCGACCGAGACCATCAGGTCGAGCAGCGGCAAGGCATCGGCCAGCGCGCCAGGGGATGACAGCACCGGATTGCCGGAGATGACGACAAGCGCCTTGATCTGCCCCTCGCCGGGGGTTGCGATCTCATCGGGAAGCAGCGCGACGGGAAATTCGCTGATCACCTCGGGCCGGTCGCCGATGCGCGAGCGGAAGCGGTCATAGGTGCCGGGGCCTGCGCCTGCCACAAGATCGATTACCGGCGAGGAAAACATCACCCCGCCGGCGCGATCCAGATTGCCGGTGGCGATGTTGAGCAACTGGATCAGCCACAGGTTGAGCGTGCCTGCCTGTGTCACCGATACGCCCATGCGGCCGTAGACAATCGCAGGCTCGCCATTGCCCAGCGTTGCGGCCAGATCGCAGATGACAGGCTCGGTCACTCCGCAATGTGCGGCAAGCGTGGCAAAATCAAAGCTGCGAATCGCGTCCCACACTGCAGCCCAACCGTCATCCAGCATCGGCTCAAGCCTGCCGGGTTTGACCAGCGCTGCTTCATCGAGCGCCTTGAGCAACGCCAGCAGCAACGCGGTATCGGTGCCGGGGCGAATGAAATGGTGCGCATCGGCGAGCTTCGCGGTCTCGGTGCGGCGCGGATCGATCACCACCACCTGCCCGCCGCGCGCCTGCACCGCCTTCAGCCGCTTTTTGACATCGGGCACCGTCCACACGCTGCCATTGCTGGCCAGCGGGTTGCCGCCGATGATGAGCATGAACTGCGTCCGGTCGATATCGGGAATCGGAAACAGCGCGTTGTGGCCGAACATCCACATCTGGATAAGCTGGTGCGGGATCTGGTCGAGCGTCGATGCCGAATAGAGCGTGCGCAATTTCAACGCTTTGCGCAAAGTGCCGGTCTGCGTGCCCGTCGCATAATTGTGCGCGTTGGGGTTGCCCATATACAGCGCCGGGGCGCCGCCTGATGCCATGATCGCCGCCATGCGCGTGCCGATCTCGGCAAACGCGGTCTCCCAACTGATCTGCTGCCAGCCGTCTGCGGTGCGTTTGACCGGGTGGCGCAACCGGTCGGGATCATCCTGCAGATCGGCCAAAGCGGTTGCCTTGGGGCAGATATGGCCGCGGCTCAGCACATGATCGGGATTGCCCTTGATCGAGATGACCGTGCGCCCCTGCACCTCCACCAACACCCCGCAATTGGCCTCGCACAGATGGCAGGTGCGCGCGTGCGTTGTGGTTGCCGATTCGCTTAAATCCGCCGCGCTGGCCATATCCGTCTCTCCCTTGCTCTTTTGCCGCAGGTTATCAGCGCGCGTGGCGCGTGACCAGCCATCTGAAACGCCGGAATTGCATTACGTAGTGTCAGGTGACACTCGCATTAGGTAAGGGTCACTTGACACAGTCAGCCAATCCTATCATAAAGTCACGGTAAGCTGACATAACGTCAGCAAACAGCGACACCGGACGGACGATTTCCTGCATGAAAAACCGCCTGAAGGTGCTGCGTGCCGAGCGCGACTGGAGCCAGGCGGAGCTTGGCGCGCGGCTTGATGTCTCGCGTCAGGCGATCAACGCCATCGAGACCGGCAAATACGATCCATCGCTGCCGCTCGCTTTCAGAATTGCCAGGCTGTTCGACAGCCGGATCGAGGAGATTTTCGATGACGGGTTCAAGGGAGGCCAGCATGATTGAAGGTGATTGGCAGGCCCGCGCACAACAGCGCAAGCGCCGTTTATATATCATCATTGCCATCCTGTTCGGCATGGGGCTGTTCAGCGGCTTTCTGGTCGGCTTTTTTGAAAAGGATGACAGCGGGCTGATGGCTCAGGGCAGCATTCCGCCAGAGATAGCCATCATAACGACGGTGATATTCGGGATTGCCATCACCTTCGGGGCAGTGCGCTTTCATCGCAGTTCTGACGAGCTTGAACGGCGCAATATGCTGTATGCCGCAGCCATGGCGGGCAATGTTGCACTAGCAGGCTATCCAACATGGTTCATCTTGTGGAAAGGCGGGCTGGTGTCCGAGCCCGATGCGCTGGCATTGTTCGGCACAGCCTATCTGGTCCATATCACCGCCTATTTCTGGTACAAATTTCGATAACATCTTAACCCCCCAAAACTTTCTTTAAGGAGCGCGATACATGACGCAGTTTTTCAATCGTCTAAAGCACAGTACCGCAGTGTGCGCCGCGATCGGCGTTGCAACGATCAGCTTTGCCAGCCAGCCGCTGCTTGCCCGCGAACCGGCAACGCTCACCGAAGTCCCGGCGCCATCGGCCACCACCGACATCAACCCGGCGATGTGGATCGTGCGCGATTCCGACACCACCATCTACCTGTTTGGCACCGTCCACGTGCTGCGCCCCGGTCTCAACTGGATGAAGGGCGATGTGAAGGCTGCGTTTGACGGTGCAGACGAGCTGGTGCTTGAGGTGGTAGAGCCTGAAGATCCAACGGTAACGCAAGCTATCGTCCTCAAGATGGCCACCAACCCCGCAGGCACACCGTTGCGCACCCTGTTGCCGGAAGCGGTGCTGACCAAATACGATGCGACGCTGACCACGCTGGGCGTACCTCCTGCGGCGCTCGACCCGTACAAGCCCTGGTTTGCCGCAGTAACGCTGACCACCTTGCCGTTGCTAATGAAGGGTTATGACCTGAACAGCGGCGCAGAAAAGGTGCTGACGACGTTCGCCAAGCAACAGACCAAGCCAATTGGCCAGCTCGAAACAATCGAGCAGCAACTGGGCATATTCGACAAGCTCGGCACTGGTGAGCAAATCGAGTTCCTGAACGTCACAATCGACGGCGTCCCCGATGTGACGACGCAAATTGACAATTTGGTCGAAGCATGGGGCAAGGGCGACCTTGCCACGCTCGACACGCTGCTCAACGAAGGCTTCAAGAGCTATCCGGGCCTGTACGATGCGCTGCTGACCGATCGCAATGCCAACTGGGTAACCTGGATCAAGGCGCGGATGGACAAGCCGGGCACCGTGTTCATGGCGGTGGGCGCAGCGCATCTGGTCGGCAAAGACAGCGTGCAGGCGCAGCTTGCCACTGCTGGTATTCAAAGCATGCGGGTTGCAAAGTGAGGGGCTGACGCCCACCGCTGCACCAACCACCCCCCGCTCAGGCTGAGTGGGGGTGGTGTGCATCATGTGGTCGCACCCCATTCCAATTCTTCCACGCAGTCCCTAGCTTGGGACCATGACCCGCACCCTTGCATACTGGCTGCTTTTTCCGCTGCTCCTGCTTGCCCAGGCATGCAGCGGCTTGCCGTTGATGGAGCCTTCGATCGCGGCCTGGGATGGGCCCAGGCGTGGCACGCCTGCTTTATGGCATGTCCGCTCGGCAACCGGCGAGGCGTGGCTGTTTGGCGGCATCCATGCGTTGCCGCCCGACATCACCTGGATCAGCCCGATGATGAAAAAGGCGATGGATTCGAGCGACCGGCTGGTGCTGGAGGTTGTCGGGCTTGAAGATACTGCCCAGATCACGCGCACCTTCCAGCAGCTGGGCAACAGCCCCGATCAACCGCCGCTCGCCGAGCGCTTGCCGCCCGAATTGCGCGAAGCTGGCGAAGCCTTGCGCGTCAAGAGCCGTCTTAACCCGGCCCGGTTTGCGACGCTGGAAAGCTGGGCTGCGGCGCTGTCGTTGGCAGGCGCGGCTACCGCAAACCTGGCAATGGTGCGCGAGGCTGGTGTCGAGCGGGTGCTGGCGGCACGCTATCGTGCCAGACGCAAACCGGTGATCGGGCTGGAAACGCCCGCGCGCCAGTTCACCTATTTCGATCAACTGCCCGAAGCCGACCAGCGCGCGATGCTGGCCAGCGTTATCGCCGATGCTGATAACGCGCCGCAGGCCTATCGCGATATGGTCACAGCCTGGCTGACCGGAGACACCGAAAAACTGGCGCAGGCCGCCAATCGCGGCCTGTTGCAGCGCCCGCAGATCCGCGATGCAATCCTGGTGCGGCGCAACCGCGACTGGGCCGATCAGATCAGCGACATGCTGGCCTTGGGCAGCAGTCCTTTTATCGCGGTCGGCGCAGCGCATCTGGCAAGCGACGACAGCGTACAGGCGTTGCTGGAGGCGCGCGGATACACGGTGACGCGGCTGCAATAAACACGCGGCCCCCCACGCTTGCATTCAAGGCCTTGCGCGCCTATAGGCCTGCGCTTCCCCGACGCTATGGTCATCCCTGGAGGCGTGGCGGGGGGATTGAACGACCACCCAATATCTGGAGACAGTTTATGAGCGATGCGCTTACCCTGTCGGCCCAGCTGCGTGATCGGGCAGGCAAGGGAGCCTCCCGTGCACTCCGCCGCGAAGGCCGTGTACCCGCCGTTATTTACGGCGACAAGAAAGATGCCGAGACGATCCACGTCGAGGAACGCGAACTGGCCAAGCTGCTCGGCACCGGTCACTTCATGAACTCGATTGTCGAAGTCGAAATCGATGGCAAGAAGACCATTACCCTCCCCAAGGACGTGGCCTTCCATCCGGTTTCGGATCGTCCGCTGCATGTCGATTTTTTGCGTATCGCCAAGGGCTCGACCGTTGAAGTCTCGGTCCCGGTCGTGTTTGTCAACGAAGAAGCATCGCCGGGCCTCAAGCGTGGCGGTGTTCTCAACGTCGTGCGTCACGAACTTGAGCTGGTCTGCGATGCGACCATGATTCCCGATGAGATCGAAGTCGATGTGACCGGCGCCGAAATCGGTGATTCGATCCACATTTCGGCGGTCACGCTTCCCAAGGGCAGCGAATCGGCGATCAGCGACCGCGATTTCACCATCGCGACCATCGTTGCTCCCTCGGCGCTGAAGTCGAGCGACGGCGAAACCGAAACTGCAGAAGGCGAGTAACTTGCCTGAAACTTAACCCTCTCCCCTTCACGGGAGAGGGTTGGGAGAGGGGAATGTCGAGAAGTTGGCGCACGTGCCGCTCTCCCCAGCCCTCTCCTCCGAAGGGGAGAGGGGAATTCCTGTGCAAATCTGGGTCGGCCTTGGCAATCCGGGTGCCGAATATGCGCTGCACCGCCACAACGTCGGCTTTATGGCGCTTGATACCATCGCCGAAACTTATGGTTTTGAAGCGCCCAAACGCCGCTTCCAGGGCTGGGCGATCGAAGCGCGGCTGGGCAGCCAGAAGCTGCTGCTGCTCAAACCCGCCACCTTCATGAACAAATCCGGTCAGGCGATCGGCGAGGCCATGCGCTTTTACAAGCTCGAGCCGCAGGACGTGACCGTGTTCCACGACGAGCTCGACCTCGCCACCTTCAAGGTCAAGGTCAAGCGCGGCGGCGGCACTGCGGGGCACAATGGCCTGCGTTCGACCGAACAGCACATCGGCCCCGAATTCCGCCGCGTGCGCATCGGCATCGGCCACCCCGGCAACAAGGACCGGGTGACCGGCCACGTGCTGGGCAATTACCACAAGACCGAAATCGACGACCTTGCCGACATGCTGGGCGCGATCGCTGCCGAAGCTGCCTGGCTGGCAACGAACGATGACGCGCGCTTCATGAACGATGTCGCATTGCGGCTGCAACCGGGATGAACACCCATCGCCACCCAGACTGGCGACTGCTGGCAGGTTATGGCGTGCTCTCGCTTCTGGCGATTGCCATCGGCGTGCTGACCATGGTGCAGACAGGGACACCCGCGCTGCGCTGGATACCCAACCTCGCCGCCTGGACAGTGGGCGGCGTTGTATCGTTTGCTATCGCCCGGACGGGGCCGGGTCCGCGCAGCTGGCTTGGCATTGCTGGCGTCGGCGGGCTGTTGATCGTTGCTACGCTGGCAGGGCCGGATCAGTCGGGCGTGCATCGCTGGATCGCCATCGGGCCACTGCTCATCAATATCGCCGCACTGGTCTTGCCAGCGGTTATCGTGTCGCTGGCCAGGCTTGGACCCCAGCACCGCGCACCGCCGATCATCGCGACCGTTATCGTCGCCATACTTGCCGTACAGCCCGATGCCTCACAGGCGCTGGCACTGGCCCTTGCCTGTTTCGCTTGGCTATTGCCTGCCCGCACAGCATCCAGCTGGACCGCAGCTGCCTGTATCGGCGGGCTTGCCGGAATTGCGCTGGCGCAGCCCGATCCGCTGTTGCCGGTGGCAGAGGTTGAGCAGATCGTCGCGCTGGCGGGTGCTGTGCATGTCGCTCTTGCGGCGCTCGCCGTCACATTGCTGGCCGTGCTGCCATTGCTTGTATGGCGCGGCCGCGCAGGCGATACCGCAGCAATGGCGCTGGCGCTCTACATTGCCGCAATCAGCGCCGCTCCGCTTTTCGGCTGGTTCCCGGTGCCACTGGTCGGTGCGGGAATGAGTTTTCCGCTCGGTTTATGGCTGGGCATTGCGTTGCTGGTGACGACAACAGCGCCTCTACGTGACGCAGGGTAATCGCTACGCACAGCGGCAACTGATGTCTTGCACTGGAATTGCCCGCACAATCCCGCTAGGGCGCAGCCAAAGTCAGCGCGAGCGCTGACGCTTCTATCAGACTGGGACAGATATGGGTTTCAAATGCGGTATTGTCGGGCTGCCCAATGTTGGCAAGTCCACGCTGTTCAACGCGCTGACCGAGACGCAGGCGGCGCAGGCGGCGAACTATCCGTTTTGCACGATCGAGCCGAATGTCGGCAACGTCGCGGTTCCCGATCTCCGGCTGGACAAGCTTGCCGCGATCGCGGGCAGCGCCAAGATCATTCCGACGCAGCTGGCGTTTGTTGATATTGCCGGGCTGGTGCGTGGTGCATCGAAGGGCGAGGGTCTGGGCAACCAGTTTCTCGGCAACATCCGCGAGGTCGATGCCATTGTCCACGTGCTGCGCTGTTTTGAGGACGACGACATCCAGCATGTCGAAAACAAGGTCGATCCGATCTCGGATGCTGAAACGGTTGAGACCGAACTGCTGTTGTCCGATCTGGAAAGCCTTGAAAAGCGCGTCCCCGGGCTGATCAAGCGCGGCCAGCAGGGCGACAAGGAATCGAAGATCGGCGCAGCGGTGCTGGGCAAGGCGCTCGACCTGCTGCGCGAGGGCAAGCCTGCGCGGCTGACCGAAGCTGACGATGAGGAAGAAGCGCGGGTTCTGGCGCAGGCACAGCTGCTGACGTCAAAGCCGGTGCTGTATGTGTGCAATGTCGATGAGAGCAGCGCAGCTGAGGGCAATGCGTTCAGCGCACGGGTGTTCGAGAAGGCCAAAGCGGAAGGCGCAGAGGCGGTTGTCGTTTCGGCAGCAATCGAATCGGAACTGGTCAGCATGGACATGGACGGGCGGATGGAGTTTCTGGCAGACCTTGGCCTCAACGAAACCGGTCTGGCCCGTGTCATCCGCGCCGGATACGAATTGCTCCACCTGCTGACCTTCTTCACCGTCGGCCCCAAGGAAGCGCGCGCCTGGACCGTGGGCGTCGGGTCGAAGGCACCGCAGGCGGCAGGCGAAATCCACAGCGATTTCGAACGCGGCTTCATCCGCGCCGAAACCATCGCGTATGACGATTACATCGCGCTGCACGGCGAAAGCGGCGCGCGCGATGCGGGCAAGCTGCGGCAAGAGGGCAAGGAATATATCGTGCTGGATGGCGATGTGCTGCACTTCAAGTTCAACGTGTGATCTGTCGCGTAATCGTCGCATTTGGTGGTTAGGGGCAAACCCATGCGCATCATTTTGACATTGCTCGCCCTCATCCTGCATTTGCCCGCGCAGGCGCAAGAGGCGGAGAGGCCGACCACGATCCTTATTTCGATTGACGGGATGCGGCCCGATTATCTGGATCGCGGCCTGACCCCCAATCTGAATACGATGAAGGCCAAAGGCGTTGCCGCAGCGATGCGTCCAAGCTTCCCGACCAAGACCTTCCCCAACCATTACACGATCGTCACCGGCAAGCGGCCCGACCGCAACGGAATTGTCGGCAATTCGATGATCGATCCGCGCCGCCCCGGCGTGGTGTTCAGCCTGGGCGACGCGCGGCAGGCGCTTGATCCGTTCTGGTGGGACGAGGCCGAACCAATCTGGGTGACCGCAGAAAAAGCAGGTGTGCGCAGCGCCACCATGTTCTGGCCGGGAAGCGAGGTCGCCGCTGGCGATCCGGCAACAGGCTCGGCGGTTCGCCCCATGGACTGGCTGCGCTTCGACCAGAACATCAGCAACTTCCAGCGCGTCAACACCGTTCTCGACTGGATGCGTCGTCCGGCGGAAATCCGTCCGCAGTTGATCACGCTGTATTTCGATACGGTGGACACAACAGGACACCGTTTTGGCCCCGGCCGATCGCCTGAACTGGACGCTGCCATAGCCGAAGTCGACGCGCGGATCGGCGAGCTGGTCGCTGGGCTTGAAGCCATGGGCAGGACAGCCAATTTTGTTATCACCGCCGATCATGGCATGGCTCAAACAGCCGAGGACAGGGTCATCCAGCTTGACGATATCATCGACCGAGACAGCTATATCGCGGTCGAGATGGGTCCATATGGCGCGGTCGAGCCAGTCACTGGCACTGACAACCGGGTCTATGACGCGCTGCTCAAGCCTCACGACCACATGCAGTGTCATCGCAAGGAAGACCTGCCCAAGCGGCTACATTATGGAAACAATCCGCGCGTCGCCGCGATCATTTGCCTTGCCGCACCGGGGTGGACAATCCTGTCTGGTCCGCCGCGCTATCCGGTAACCGGCGGCGCGCATGGCTATGACAATCAGGACCCTGACATGCTGGCGCTGTTCATGGCCTTTGGCCCGTCGATCAAACCCGCCGTCAACCTGCCAGTGTTCGACAATGTTGATGTCTATCCGCTGATTGCACGTCTCGCAGGCTTGAAGCCGCTCCCTTCCGACGCCAATGAGGCAACGCTGACGGAGCTTTTCAAACCATGATTTTGCTTGCACAACGGCGGTTCCCGAAAGAAAACTGACACCATGATACATTATGAAGACCTGCAACCCGGCGCGACGGATAGCTTTGGCAGCTATGCCGTCACCCGCGAGGAGGTGATCGAGTTTGCCTCGAAATATGATCCGCAGCCGTTTCATCTCGATGATGCCGCCGCCGAGAAAACCCATTTCGGCAGGCTTTCGGCGAGCGGCTGGCACACCTGCGCGATGACCATGGCGATGCTGGTGGCCAATCTGACGGAACATCGGCAAGCAGGGCTTGGATCGCCCGGCATGGACGAGTTGCGCTGGGTAAAGCCGGTTTATCCAGGCGATACCCTGCGTGTTGAAACCAGGATTATCGAAAAGCGCCGGTCCAGGAACCGCCCCGACATGGGCCTGTTCAAATCGGACCTTACGGTGTTCAACCAGCATGACGAGCCGGTGATGACGATGCGCAGCAACGGCCTGATCAAGGTGCGCAATCCTGACGCACCGGTCGAAGGATGAGCGCGCAATCGCCCGATCAGTTGCAGGCCCAGAACCCGTCCTGATAGGTGAACGTCGGGCCATCGGCATCGTTAACCTGCATGCTGGCCGCGCCGTCCGTCTTGCCCGCAGTGCCTCCTGTCACCGACAGGCTGATGCCCTGCCCGGCAAAGCTGCCGCCGGTATCGCCCACCACCGCAGCAGGCGTAACATCGATCTGCGTTCCGGCCACCGAGACAATCGCCTTGCCGCCGGTCTTGCTCGCGACCAGCACCGGCAATGCCCCTTGCGCCGGACTGAACCGGCACGCGCCGTTCTCAAGCCCCGCCGCGCTGACGGCGCTGGCCAATATCGGTTCAAGCTCCGATCCTTCGGCAGTGACCGCCTGGACATTGCCCCCCGCTGGCTGGGCCGGCGCGATACCCGGAGCAGCCGCAGGGCCAGCCCCGTCTGGCCCGTCGAGTGTCACCAGCCCGTCATCGGCAGGCTTGTCGCTGCTGCACGCGGCGAGCAGCGCGATCAGAAGGAGAATGGCAAAGCGCATAGGAAAACTCCGGAAAGATGGTCAGGCGAGCGGGCGCTGTATCCCGGTTAGCTGCGGTGCGATAGCCCCCCGCAACCGTCCGCCCACGGTCTTCGACAGCCTTAGCCCGCTCACTTCCGCCCGAACAGGCGCTCGATATCGCCATGCGCCAGCTTCACCCATGTCGGTCGTCCGTGGTTGCATTGGCCCGAATGCGGGGTGATTTCCATTTCGCGCAGCAGCGCGTTCATCTCGGCCACCGAGAGCACACGGCCGGCGCGGACCGATCCGTGGCAGGCCATCGTCGAGGCGACCAGATCGAGCCGTTCCTTGAGCGACAGCGCCGCATCAAATGCGCCCAGTTCGCCTGCAATATCCTGCACCAGTCCCTGCACATCGCCACCGCCGAGCATCGCGGGCACGGCGCGGACCAGCACCGCTTGCGGGCCGAAACGTTCGACCTCCAGCCCGAAATCGGCGAGTTCGAATGCGCGCTCCTCGATCCGGTCGCAGGCGGTCTCGTCCATCTCGACGACCTCGGGAATGAGCAGCGCCTGCGCGGTGACGCGGCCACCATCGGCAGCCTTGCGCATCCTTTCGAGCACCAGCCGTTCGTGCGCGGCATGTTGATCGACGATCACCAGCCCGTCCTCGGCTTCGGCAACGATATAGGTCTTGGCGATCTGGCCACGCGCGATGCCCAGTGGATAGCGCTGCGCCATCGGCACCGGCGCATAGGATGGCTCGGCGCGGCCCATCGGGGCGGCGGCGACATAGGGCTGGTTGCGTTCTGCCACCCCGATGGCACTCAGCCATGCAGGTTCCTGCGCGGACGATGTAGCCAGAGGCGCGGCGTTGAACATATCCAGATTGGGCGCAGGCGGCGGGCCCAGCGGCTCGCTTTGCCAGCGGGAGAGCGCGCCTTCGGCCGGGCGCTGAACCGCGCGGAAACCGCCTTCGTCGAGCGCGCGGCGAAGCCCCGAGACGATCATGCCGCGCACCATCGCGGCATCGCGAAACCGCACCTCGGTCTTGGCCGGGTGAACATTCACATCGACATCGTGCGGCGATACATCCAGAAACAGCGCGACCACCGGGTGCCGGTCACGCGCCAGCATCTCGGCATAAGCGGCGCGCACCGCGCCGACCAGCAGCCGGTCGCGCACGGGCCGTGCGTTGACGAACAGGAACTGGTGATCGGCCACACCCCGGTTATAGGTCGGCAGACCCGCCACGCCGGTGAGCCGCACGGCTTCGCGCTCGAAATCGAGCAGCACGGCATTGTCCGCCAGCCCGCGCGCGGTGAGCGAGGATATCCGTGTCAGCCGTGCCTCTCCCGCCTGCACCGAAAACACCCGTCTGCCATCGGAATCGAGCGAAAAGGCGATGTCGGGTCGCGCCATGGCGAGCCGTTTGACGACATCGCTGCACGCGGCATATTCGCTGCGGGCTGAGCGCAGGAACTTGCGGCGAGCGGGCACCTGCGCAAACAGGTGATCGACGCGGATGCGGGTTCCCGGCGGCATTGAAGCCGGGCCGTCTTGCGTCACCACGCCATGATCGACCACCCGCCGCCAGCCATCACCACCTGCCACACGGCTGGCAATCGACAGCCGGGAAACGCTGGCGATGCTGGGCAAAGCTTCGCCGCGAAACCCCAGGGTCGCAACCAGTTCGATGGCATCATCGGGCAGCTTGGATGTCGCGTGTCGCTCCAGCGCCAGCGCGATGTCTTCTGCGCCCATGCCGCAGCCGTTGTCGATTACCTCGATGCCGTCCAGTCCGCCCGATTCCAGCGTTACCGCGATCCGGTCTGCGCCTGCGTCAATCGCGTTCTCGACGAGCTCTTTCAACGCACTGGCGGGTCTTTCCACCACCTCGCCCGCCGCGATCCGGTTTATCAGCTCATTTGGCAGCCTTCTTATTGACATGGTCCCGGTCCTAGCCCAAGCGCGGCTTGGACGCGACTCCTCAAGTTCCCCTCGCATCAACGCCCCGTATGAACGCTTGGTCTTGCTGGACCTTTGGGTTAGCTTGCACCCTTGGATTCGCGCGGAAAAAATGGCTGGGTTGCCCCTCATTCCGCCACACACTTTGGAAAATCTGCATGTCGTTCATCTCCAAGCTCTTCCGGTTCGGTTCGCACAACATGGCAATCGATCTGGGCACCGCGAACACTCTTGTCTATGTCCAGGACCAGGGCATCGTTCTGAACGAACCATCGGTGGTCGCGCTGGAGACGATCAACGGCATCAAGCGGGTGAAGGCAGTCGGCGTCGATGCCAAGATGATGATGGGCAAGACCCCTGATTCGATCGAAGCGATCCGCCCGTTGCGCGATGGCGTCATCGCCGACATCGAAGTCGCCGAGCACATGATCAAGTATTTCATCCAGAAGGTGCACGGCAAGCGCAGCATGTTCAGCTATCCGGAAATCGTGATCTGCGTGCCATCGGGCTCGACATCGGTCGAACGCCGCGCGATCCGCGATGCAGCATCGAATGCCGGGGCCAGCCAGGTGCTGCTGATCGTCGAGCCGATGGCTGCTGCGATCGGCGCGGATATGCCGGTAACCGAGCCTGTCGGATCGATGGTCGTCGATATCGGCGGCGGAACTACGGAAGTTGCGGTGCTGTCGCTGCGCGGCTTGGCCTACACCACATCGGTGCGCACCGGTGGCGACAAGATGGACGAAGCCATCGTCTCCTATGTCCGCCGCCATCATAACCTGCTGATCGGTGAATCGACCGCAGAGCGCATCAAGAAGGACTTCGGCATCGCCGTTGCGCCTGCAGATGGCATCGGCCACACCATCCAGATCAAGGGCCGCGACCTCGTCAACGGCATTCCCAAGGAAATATCGATCAACCAGGGCCAGATCGCCGAGGCCTTGTCCGAGCCGATCAGCACCATCGTCGAAGGTGTGCGCATCGCGCTGGAAAACACCGCGCCTGAACTGGCCGCCGACATTGTCGATCAGGGCATCGTGCTGACCGGTGGCGGTGCGCTGATCCAGGGGCTTGACGCACACCTTCGCGAAGAGACCGGCCTGCCCGTCTCGGTCGCAGAGGACCCGCTGACCTGTGTTGCCATCGGCACCGGCCGCGCCATGGAAGATCCGATCTTCCGGGGCGTGCTGATGACCGCCTGACGGGCGATTGAAGCATGGCGCCGCCGCGGAACCGGCGCCCCGGGTTCTCCCGCAAGGCGCAATTGCAAATCTTCACCGGCTATCTGCTGGCATTCATCGGTGCCTTTTCCGGACTGTTACTGCTCGCGCTGTCGTATTTCGATCCGACCGCATTTTCTGCGGTGCGCGGCATGGCTGCCGAGGTGACAGCTCCGCCTGCCCGGCTGCTGACCGGGGTGCGAGTGAGTACGCAAAACGGCTGGCGCGAGGTTGCCGCCTATTTTGAGGCCGGGTCGAAAAACGCCGCCTTGCAACGCGAGGTTGAGCGCGACCGTGTCCGCCTGATCGAAGCGCGCGCGCTCAAGCAGGAAAACCGTGAGCTGCGCCGCCTGCTCGGCCTGATCAATCAGGAAGGTCGGCCCGTCGCCACCGCGCGCCTGATCAACTCCAGCGCATCAAGCAGCCGACGCTTTGCAACGCTCGACGTTGGCTCGCGCCAGGGCGTGCTGCGCAGCCAGCCGGTACGCGGCCAGCGCGGGCTGATCGGCCGGGTGCTGGAAACCGGGCCGAATACCGCGCGCGTGCTGCTGCTCAGCGATCCTGAAAACGTTGTGCCGGTGCGTCGCGCGCGCGATGGCACGGTGGCGTTTTCGCAAGGGCGCGGCGATGGCCGGGTCGATATCAAACTGATCGATATCGGCATCAACCCGTTCAAGGTCGGCGATGTCATGGTCACATCGGGCAACGGCGGCATTTATCCGCCCAATGTTCCGGTGGCGATCATCGACCGGCTGACCAGCGATGGCGCAATCGGCAAGCTGCTGGCCAGTCCGGCGGGCACCGATTTCGTCATCGTGCAGGAAATGTACGCCCCCGAACTGGCAGACCCTGAGGCAAGCGGGCTTGCTGCCCCTGCAGCCGCAGCCGCAGAAACGCTGTCGGCACCACGCGCGCCTGCAACGGCAACCGGCAGCCCCCGGCCGTGAACGCACCTTATCGCACCCGCCTGAACCGCGAGCCGTCTGCGTTGCGTAAGGCTGCGGTGCCGATCGCGTCGGTGCTGATGGGCTCACTCACCCCGCTGGTGCCTTTGATCAGCTCTGCACCGGTGTTGCCGCCGTTCGGGCTGATGGTGCTCATCGCGTGGCAGGTCTTGCGGCCGGGTCTGTGGCCGGTGTGGGCAGGCGTGCCATTCGGCATTTTCGACGATATCTTCAGCGGCCAGCCGGTGGGCAGCGCGGTGCTGATGTGGTCGGTCCTCCTGATCGCCATCGATCTGATCGATCAGCGCTATATATGGCGCAATTACTGGCAGGACTGGTTCATCGCAGCGGTGTCGATTATACTGGCCCTAGCCGGAGGCCTTGCAATCAACAATTTTCTTGCCAGCGATATGCGCCTTTCGGTGCTTTACCCCCAGATGATCCTGGCGATCTTCACCTTTCCGTTGGTGCTCCGGCTGGTCGCCCGGCTTGACCATATCCGTCTGAACCGGTGAGAGCAGCACACGCATGAAACGGCCCGGCAAGCTGATCACTCGCAATTCGCTGAACATGTCGTTCAATCGGCGCACGCTTCTGATCGGCGGCGCGCAGGGGTTGGTGGGTACCATCCTGGCCGGGCGCATGGCCTATATCTCGATCGTCGAGAACGAGCGGTACAAGATGTTGTCGGAGAGCAACCGCGTCAACCTGACTTTGGTGCCGCCCCGGCGCGGCTGGATCATCGATCGCCATGGCAAGCCGCTGGCCAACAACAAGGCCGATTTCCGCGTCGATCTGATCCCGCAGCGGGTAAAGGATGCAGATACCACGATCGGACAGCTGCGCGACCTGCTGCGCATGTCACCCGACAAGGTGGAGGACCTGCGCGCGGCCATGAAAGGCGCCAAAGGCCTGCAACCGGTGCCGGTGGCATCGGGACTGACCTGGGAAGACTTTGCCGCGCTCTCGGTTCGCCTGCCCGATCTGCCCGGTGTCGCACCGCAGCGTGGTTTTTCACGCCAGTATCCCACCGGGGCGGCTGTCGGCCACCTGCTCGGTTATGTCGGGATCGTCAACGCCGAGGAATACGAAAAGAACAGGAACCCGCTGCTGATCACGCCGGGGTTCAAGATCGGCAAGGATGGGCTGGAGAAATTCTACGAGCCACAACTGCAAGGCAAGCCTGGTGCCAAAAAGGTTGAGGTTACCGCGCGCGGCAAGATCGTTCGCGAACTTGGTGTTCAGGACGACGTGCCCGGCAAGCCTTTGAAGCTGACCATCGATGGTGGGCTGCAGGAATATACCGCGCGGCGGATGGGCCGCGAATCTGGCGCAGCGGTGGTCATCGATTGCCAGACGGGCGGGATTCTCGCCTTTTCCTCAATGCCCTGTTTTGATCCCAACAGCTTTTCTGATGGCATCGGGCGGCTGGAATACGCGATGCTGTCGCAGGACGAGCGCGTGCCGTTGCTCAACAAGGCGACGCGCGGGCTTTATCCGCCTGGATCGACGCTCAAGCCGATGGCGGCGATTGCCTGTCTTCAGCATGGCGTCGACCCCGAAGAAACCGTCAACTGCCCCGGCGGCTATCGGCTGGGCAACCGGTTCTACCAATGCCTGGGTCGGCACGGCTCGGTCAACATGACCCGCGCCATCGAAAAGAGCTGCAACACCTATTTCTATACGCTGGCGCACAGGCTGGGCTATGACAAGATGGCCATGGTGGCACGCGAACTGGGGCTGGGCGAGGATTACGATCTGGCAGGGGCCAACCAGCGCTATGGCACCATTCCCGACAGCGAATGGAAAATGCGCAAGTACAAGCAGGAGTGGACCGCATCGGATTCGCTCAATGCGGTGATCGGTCAGGGTTATGTCATCGTCAACCCGCTGCAACTGGCGGTGATGACGGCGCGCATCGCCTCTGGCCGCAAGCTCTATCCGCACTTCATCGCCACCGACAAGCTTGCCCCCACCCTGCCCTATCCCCCCGAACATCTGGCCATCGTTCAGCAAGGCATGGCGCAGGTGGTCAGCCAGGGCACCGCCGCGCGCAGCAAGCTGCCACTCGACGGCATAGCCATGGCGGGCAAGACCGGCACCGCACAGGTGCGCGGCTTTGGTTCAGGCAGCCGTGGTGGTGCAGGCGTGCCGTGGAAATATCGTGACCACGGCCTGTTCGTCTGCTTTGCGCCGGTGGAAAAGCCGCTTTACGCAGCAGCGGTGGTGATCGAGCACGGGCTGGGCGGATCACGCGCCGCAGCGCCGGTCGCCAAGGACTTCCTGACTTATATGTTTGATCCGCAAAAGGCGATGGACAGCCTGCTGGCACTGGAGGCTGGCTGGGGTGGAGACATCAGCCAGCGGATGGCCGATCAATTCGCCGAATTCCGCGAGCGTAGCGAGGGCCGCGGCCCAGCGACCCCGGCAAACCCGGCTGCTGAAACCAGCACCTGAGATGTACAGCTTTGTCCCCCGGCAGATTGCCGAAATGCCCTGGCAAATTATTTGCATCACGCTGGCGATCGCCGGTTTTGGTGTGGTGGTGCTCTATTCCGCTGCAGGGGGAAGCGTCTCGCCCTGGGCGGGCGCGCATGGGGTGCGCTTTGCGGTGTTCCTGACGATGGCGCTGATCATCCGCCTGTTCAGTGAGAATTTCATCAAGCTGTGGACTTATCCGGGCTATATCGTCATCGCGGTGCTGCTGCTGATGGTCGAACTTGTCGGAGCCGTCAAAGGCGGCAGCCAGCGCTGGATCGACCTGGGCTTTATCCGCCTCCAGCCCTCGGAGTTCATGAAACCGCTGGTCGTGCTGGCCATCGCACGGTTTTTCGAACTGCTTCCCATCGGCCAGGCGCGAAGCTGGTCGGCGATCTGGCCACCGCTGGTGATGCTCGGCGTTCCATGCGCGCTGGTATTGACCCAACCCGACCTGGGAACGACCATCGCAATCTTCATTGGCGGCGCTGCGGTGATGTTTCTGTCCGGCGTCCCGATACGGCTGTTTGTTGGCGCGGGGCTGGCAGGCGCGGCCTTTGTGCCGATCGCCTATTTCTTTCTGCTCGAAGGCTATCAGCAAAACCGCGTGACGACTTTCCTCGATCCTGAAAGCGATCCGCTGGGCACCGGCTATCATATCAGCCAGTCAAAGATCGCGATCGGATCGGGCGGGGTTGGTGGCAAGGGCTTTTTGCAAGGGTCGCAAAGCCATCTCGATTATCTGCCCGAAGGCCATACCGATTTCGTCTTTGCAACCATGGCAGAGGAATGGGGGCTGATCGGCGGGCTGATCGTCATCGGGCTGTTTGCGTTGTTGCTGCGCTGGGCAACCATCGTGTCGCTCAATGCATCCAGCCGGTTTGGCAAGCTGGCAGGCGGCGGCCTGACGATGGTCATATTCTTCTACATCGCAATCAACCTGCTGATGGTGATGGGTCTGGCCCCGGTGGTCGGCATCCCCCTACCCTTCCTTAGCTATGGCGGATCATCGATGATGACGATCATGATCTGTATCGGCCTGCTGATGGGCATCGAACGCACCACCCGCCAAGGCAGCGCCGGTGGCGGTCGCGTGATGGGCTGACAACGCCAAACCAGCCGGGATCTGCACAGATTCCACGGCAAAGCCCCACAAAGGGTCTTTTCATTATCACGCGATCGCTTATAGGCAGCGCTCTTGAAGGCAGTGGCTGATTCGAAGCCATACCTGCCCCGGTGCGGACGCATAGCTCAGTTGGTAGAGCAGCTGACTCTTAATCAGCGGGTCCTTGGTTCGAGCCCAAGTGCGTCCACCACAATTTCATAAAGTTAGGAGCTTTTCCTCGAAATCGTCTGAAGCGATTTCGCGGCGGGGCAACATTTGGGGCAACAAAACTCCCGGGCGTACTGTCCAAACGCGCGAAAAAATATTTGGTGTTGCCCCGGCTTTCCAGCCTCTTCCGACCAAGAGATTCGGGGCGCGTCGCGAGCCACCTTGCGTGGTCTCATGGCGAGCGGAGTTACCCTACCCTCGAACGTGAACCGTGCATTGCACCTGGACCTTTGACCTTTGCGCGGACTCCCGGCAGCGCCTGATGGCAGCGCGATTGACCTCCAACAGGGCCGCCGCCTCGGTGATCTCCTCCCAAGCCTTCGGGTTCTGTGATCAAATGAGGCGAATGCCAGCATCGGTGATGGTTCGATCTCCGAGCAGATGCCGAGCCATGCGCTCGGGCCATTGCCAGCTTTCGGGCATGGCGCGCGCAATGGTGCCGGGCAGGAAAGACCATAGCAGGATGCCGCCGAGCACTCCGACAGCCGCCGTGTGAAACACTGATCGGCGTTGCTCCGCACTGGTGCGGGCGTGCGATGTGACACCCCGCATGTCCTGCGCCGCTTGCCGCAACTCGTTGTGCGCTTCGTTGATCCGGCCTTGATCGTCGCGCCTCGCTGCCTGCGCGGCGGCTTCGATCCGCTTGCCAAAGCTGTCGGGCGTCACCTGCATGGCCGGATGATCCGCGATGTCGCCGATGCTGCCAGCGATTGCGCCGAGCCGCTTGGTCATCTCCGTCAAGGTCGGGCCGTAGTCAGGAATTACGATATCGGCGCGCTCAGCGGCAAGATGCTGGACCGCCCGGCGCATGAGCGCCATTTCGCCTTCAAGCCGCGCAAACGCCTCGGCGGCCTGGTCGATCTCGACCTTGGCAGGTTCAGGCTCGGGTTCGACCTCAATGTACAGTGTCACTTTGTCGGTATCAGCATTTTCCACTTCACTTCTCCTACAGGCTCATTCCAATCGAGCGGGTCCGCTCGAAAGACACGGAGGCGACAAGCTCGCGAGACAGATCGCGTGCGATATCCTTGTCGATTCCGAGTTCACGCGTGCGGTTGCGCAGCAGCGATTCCACCTGAGGATCGCGCTCCAGGCCCTTCGCCATGTCGGCCATGCGACTGGAGACCTGCCGCGCACCCATCGTGTCGCCGCCCTGCTGCATGGTCGTGAGAGCCTGACCCAGCCGCTGCCAGTCACTGACGAACCGGTCGGCGCGCTGCGTGGGATCGGTGCGGATTTCGGCTTCAAGCTGCATGGCGCGCATCGCGCCCTGGCTACGCCCATCGGCGGCCTCGCGGGCAAGCGTGGGCTGGCGCTGCAAGGCACTGGAAAGATCCGCTGAGCCATGGGGCCAGCTTGCATCGAGCGCCTTTCCGGCCTTCTCCAGCGCCTCGCGCTGGTGGGGTAGAATGGGCAAGCCCTGTTCGCGCATCTGCCCGATGTCGGCGGCGGCACGCGCGTAGCGTTCGACGGCGCGGCGCTGGTCGGAATGCCCGGTCTGCTCGGCAGGCAGAGTTTCGAGCTTCTGAGATTGCGGCCGGAAGCCCGCAAAGATCGAATTCGCCCGCTCTGGCAACTGACGAGCAATCTCGACAATGCGCTCACGGAAGGCGATCCCGCGCCGCTCGGCAAATTGCTGCTCGGGCTTGTAGTCGTTCGCCATATCCTTTGCGCGCTCGCGGCTGAGCGTGCGGACAAGTTTCGACTGATCGGCGAAGTCGTCGCGGCCATAATGCAAGGCCACGCCGTCACGATGGCGCGACAGCGCGACGTAGGCACCGTGGCTGTCCATGCCCGGCGTGGCCAGCACATGCGCCCGGTCCACCGTCATGCCCTGCGCCTTGTGGATCGTGGCGGCGTAACCGTGATCGATATACGCATAGTCCTTGGTGTCGAAGGCGACGCTGCGGCCATCGTCGGTGCGCACCGCCATGCGATGCGGTGTCACCTGCTCGACATTGCCCACCGTGCCGTTTTTAACGCCCAGCCCGCGCTCGTTTCGCAGGAACATGATACGGTCGCCGCTGGCGAACTGACGCTCGCCGCGCTCGACTTTGACCGCAACGTCGCTGCCCAGCTCACCCACGTTTCGCATACGCCCTCGCGCAGCTACATTCAGCTCGCGCACCTCGTCGTTGATGTGGGTGAGGATGATGCGCGTATCGCTGAGGCTGGCCTGCCGGTTGCGATCCCAGCGCTCGATCAGCTCGCCGCGCGCCGCTTCGCGCGTCTCGGCGGAATGCACCATGTCGCGTTCGCCATAAGCGTGAATGGCCTGCCCGGTGCGCCCGGTAGCGAGGTGCCGCGTGGCGTCCTGCTGCCAGCCTTCGTGCTGACGCCGCACTTCGCTGATTTCGACGCCGCCATGCCGTTCGTGGATGGCGCGGAACGCTGCTCCGGCTTCGATGGCCTGCAACTGCTGCGGGTCTCCGACCAGCACGACTTTCGCGCCTGCATCTGCAGCATGGGACAGCACGCGCTCCATCTGGCGCGTGCCGACCATACCCGCTTCGTCGATAACCAGCACATCGCGCGAAGTTAGTTGCTCGCGGCCCTTGCCCCACTGATGCTCAAGGCTGGCAATGGTGCGCGAGGCAATGCCCGAACCGTGCTCCAGCCCTTCGGCAGCGATACCGGACAGCGCCGCGCCGCGAACGATATAGCCCGCATTTTCCCATGCCTCACGCGCGACGCCCAGCATCGCGCTCTTGCCGGTCCCGGCATAGCCGACCACGACACTGAGACCGCGCCCATCCGTCACATGCTCGAATGCCGCGCTCTGCTCACCGGACAGCACCAGCCCACCTGTCTCGGCGCGCGCCAGCGCTCCTTCCCGGTCCTGCCACTCGACGCCATGCTGTTCGCGTTCCGCCAGCAATTCCGACGTGCGCTGCAACCGCTGTTCGGTCTCGATCATCTGGCGCGATGTGAATCGCTCTTCGCCGCGTCCGTCCTTGCCCAGCGCGATGAGGTCGGACGAACCCCGCACCGCGCTCATGGCAGAATCGAACTGCTCTTTGCCGTCGCTGTGCCGATGCACGAACATGGCAAGGTCGCGGGCCGTGAATGTGGCTTGCTGGTGCGTGATCGCGTCGAGCGCGACATTGGGATTGGCGACGATACGCTCGCCGTTGCGCTGCGCGACGGCACGGTGTTCTTCGATCCGTTCGGCTTCAAGCCCGCGCACGCCCATGCGCGACGCGGCCGGACCAATCTTGTCCTGCGGCTCCAGGGCAATGCCCTGCGCCTCAAGGCTGCGATGATCGACGCGCGCGTCGATGTCGAGTTCGGCCAAGCGCTGATTGACATGCTCGGCCCAGCGCTCGCGCCACTGCTCAACCAGTTCGGTTCGGTTCCACTCGCGCACCTTCGCGCCGAACCCGTCTTTGCTGACTTCGCGCATGGTCAGCATGACGTGGGCGTGGGGCTTGGACTGGCCGTCTGCGCCGAAATCCCAATGGACATTGAGGTCGGCTATCATGCCTTTTGCGACGAACTCGGCCTCGACAAACTCACGGGCCAGCTCGATGCCTTGCTCCTGGCTCAGCTCTCTGGGAATCGCGAATTCGACCTCGCGGGCAAGCTGCGCGTCCTTGCGCTTTTCGGCGGCCTCGACCGCGTTCCACAGTTTTTCGCGGTCAGCGAATTTTTCGGGCGCACCTCCCGGCAGCATCACTTCGGAATGGACGACCCCGTCCTTGTTGGTGAAATCATGGTCGCGGTCGAGGCGTTCGTCGTGCAGTCGCTCGGCCCCGCGATAGGCCGCTGACGCCACGGCACTGCGCCCGCTCGAACGGCTGATGACTTTAACGGAGAGGTGGAAGATCGCCATGACGGCAATCCATCTACGCCATGAGCGCCACGTCGGCACGACGTATAAGCGCGCCCTCCCATGATAAAATCCTGCTCGGGACTATTCAGTATCAAACCGTCTCGACGACCCTACAGCATTGGAGACCACTCGATATTATCATCGGCGCATCACCTCTCAATGGAGACTTTCGATGCGCAAACCTCGTGACTTCGATTCGGAACTGAAGGCGCTCGCCGACAAGGCGAAGCAACTGAGAGAACGCCGCGTGCTGCAGCTTGGCGAACTGGTGATAGCCACTGGGGCCGATGCCACCGACGCGGAGATATTGGCTGGCGCACTGCTGGACATCGCCGAGACCATGGAAGCATCGCGAAAGGAGATCTGGCGCAAACGCGGCGCGGCATTCTTTTAAGGCAAGGCACGAAAGCGTGGCGAAGGAACTGAACGCCACTCGGATGGCACTCTTCCGCTTGACGGCGGCGCGGCATCGGCTTGAAGCACAAAGGGCGCGGACCGACATGCGCGAATGGCAGGTCAAACGGCGGGAACGCACGCGGCAACTGATCGAGCTTGGCGGACTCGTTGCTAAAGCAGGGTTAGTCGAACTCACCGAAGACGATCGCGCTACGCTCTACGGCGCGTTCCTCACCGTCGCCGCCAAGCTACGCGGTGAGGAACGCGAAAAGGCGCTGATGCTCTGGAAACGCAAAGGAAAACGCGAGTTCGAAGCTGAAAGCGAAGCGTAATGGCGGCCTCGCTAGTCATCCAGGTTCTGACCGAGGACTTGCCGTTTAATTTGCTGGAAATGGCGAAGCCATCGGCAGTCATTTCTACGCCATCGCAGTTTGCGCCCTCTCCAAAGCTCCGTTTGCGGCCAGCCGATACGCCTGTAAGGAATCCGAATCCCTTGCCTAAAGGACGATCTCGAACTGGCGCGTGGTTCAGGCAATGTTTTCGACGATTTCGACACGTCTGACGCAAGTTTGCGGCAGTTACGCGCCGTTCTTGCAGCAGCAGGCTATCGAGATGGCAGCCATGGCCCTTCGGCGTAATGCAGCGTGGTCGTGCTTGAGTGGCGATTACAATGCGTCCGCTGGCTCCTAGCGCGACGGAAGCGATTCAAGTCTAACTACTCGCGTGGCAGTAGGGGCGGATCGGAAGTGAGTGATCTTCAAACGTGTAATCGTTTTCGCAAGTCGCACACCGTGCGGCGCAGCCCTCCCAATCGCATTGCCCGCACCTAGCCGGGAGCCATGGATTGGCATCCAAGTTTAGGTAGTCATAGAAGACTGCGCGCGCACGGCAGTCTGGGCATCGCAGAAATGTCTCTCCGCTTGAATGGCCACAGGCGATGCACGTGTCCTCGTCGCGGAGATAGGCGCTTGCGCCGCAGGCGCCGCATCGATGAGGGCTGGGATCGATCTCCCGTGCACGCGCTGCCGCTTGTTCTTGGTAATGCTCCGTTCGCACCAGCCGATTGAAAAGCTCTAGGCCGAGCAGGTTCATCGCTCCGAACGCGAACTCATGCTCCTCTGTCTCCCGAAGCGCCGCGATGATCTGTAGCAGGACATGCACCGCGTCATACTTGAGGTCGAAGCGATCACCCTCAATGATCGGCGCGTGGAAGTGGACCAGCTTGTTGCGGGTGCGCTGCAGGAAGTCGACATTCAGCCAGAAAGCCTCATCTCCGAGATATTTGGCAGCCTTTTGCTTGATTTGTTCGAAATTGACCGTTCGAATCATGCCCGCCTCCCAAAGCGCCTTTGCGTCAGCGTCTGTCGCGGGGAGGTCCTTGGGCCGCGTTACGCTGGCGAACCCCTCGTTCTTAAGGACCGTAGCTGTCGCTGACAGTTCGACGGCTATCTGCATGAAGACAGTCACGAGGGTCGCGCGATCAACGGCGAAAGCCGAATCGGAGCCGTCGGCATGCGCAGCGATCTCGTCAGCGGCCTTCTTGAGCAAGAGCCCGGCATTGTGGAACATCGCCTCGCTGATCTGGTCGGTGAGCGGTTGCGATTTGGTCTTGCTTCTATGTATTATTTTGCTCCCTACTATGCGCTGCTCGTCGTCCGGCTCTTCGTTGGCGTTTCCGGCACAAGCCGATGGCATCATTAGTACACACCCGGTTGGCGCGCCAGCCGCCTGATTTAGCCCGTATTATTCATCGTGGGTTGGCAGATGTAGCGTAACGGTCTGATTTGACGTATGATTTGGTTGTCTAATCCGATCAATGTCATTTCAGGAAGGCCACACCCGCCATGGACGATCTTACACTGCCGCTACCGGGTTTGTCACCTGTTTGTGGCAAGCGTTTGGACGTCAGATTTGACGGCGGCCTGCTGTCGTCGGACGGCGGTATTTTGCTGTTGCGCGAGGTCGAGCAGCGGCTTGGAGT
>JBBQXX010000014.1:0-26636 GCA_038209235.1 Sphingomonadales bacterium
GCTGAACTGTTCGGCTTGTCCGTCGTTGATGATCGTGAAGCCGCCACGCGGAAAGCCGACCACGGGCGGGTTCGGATTGGTCAGCGTCGGCCCGCTGCGGCCGTCGTAGAAGTCGATGGCATATTGCTGGATTTGGCTGACATAGCCGGTGATGAGGCTGAGCGTCGCCGCGTCGCCGATACCGATGTCGAGCTTCGAGGTGACGAGATCGGTGTCGGTGCGGTTGCCGAGTGGGTAGTTCGCCTTTCGCCCCGTAATCGGCACGGCAAGGCCCGCGAATTGCGATCCCGACGGATTGCTCTTGCGCAGCCCTGTCGTTGCAAACCGCCCGTCGCACTGCGTCGGGTTGGCAGGGTTGCAATCGAAGTTCAGGATATTCTCGCCGTCCGCCTTGATGTGCGCGTAAGACCCGTTCCAGGTAATCGACGGCGACAATGCGCCGCGCAGACCGACGCGCGCCCCCCAGCCGTCATCGTCGTTCAGCCGCTCGCCGGTGGTCGTGTTCTTCACGTAGCCGTCGTCGTCCTGCCAATACCCGCTCAACTTGACCGAAAATGTCGGTGCCAGGGGGATGTCGACCGATCCGCGCGCCAGCTTCTTGTTGTATCGGCCATAGCCGACCTCGGCATAGCCGCCGAAGTTCTTGCCCGGTTCGCGCAGGATGACATTGATCGCGCCGCCCGTCGTGTTACGCCCGAACAACGTTCCTTGCGGTCCGCGCAGCACCTCGACCCGCTCGACATCGAACAGGTTCAGATTGTTCGCATTCTGGCGGCTGAGATAGATGTCGTCGACATAGGTGCCGACCGGCGGGTCGAACGTCGCGATCGTCTCGGTGTTGCCCAGTCCGCGCAGGAAATAGGCATGGGCCGAGCCGCGGCCGGTGTTGGTCTGGGCGATCATGGTGGGCCCGAACTGGCCGATATCGAGCGCGCTTGCGACACCCTGCGCGCGGAGCTGATCGGCCGAGAAGGCCGACACCGCGATCGGCACGTCCTGCACGCTTTCACGGCGGCGCTGTGCCGTGACGATGACGTCGGAGATCTGACCATCATCGGCAGCAGCGGTGGCCGCGGGCGCCGGCGCTGTCTGAGCGACGGCGGAAGTGGCGAGAACCGCGCCGAGCGCGGTGGTTGCGGCAAGCAGGTAGATCTTCATATCGGCCTCCCTTGTCGAGTTATCTGTTCCGTCCCTTGATCGCGCTGTTCGCTGATCGCATCGCTATTTTGCGATTTGTCCGGACAAATTTTCATGTATTACGATAACTGTCAAGCCATACAGCCGCAGTGGAGCGAAGCTGAAAAAGATGAGCGACATAGCCTATCGCAGCCTGGTTTTCGTTCACGTCCTGCTGTTCGTGCTGTGGCTCGGCGGCGATGTCGGCGTGTTCGTGCTGGGTCAGCATTTCCGTAAACGGCACGATTATTCGCTCGAACAGCGACTCGCGCTGCTCAAGCTGCTCGTGGCGGTCGATATGGGGCCGCGTACGGCCTGGGCGCTGATGGTGCCGTTGTCGCTGAGTGTCGCGACTGCCGGTGGCTGGCTCGACCTGCCGCGCTTCGTCGTGCCTGCGGCATGGGTGATGGGTATTGTGTGGCTATGGCTGGTTTGGGACTCGCACACCCACGACCAGACGCCGCGTGCCGCGCGTAACCGGCGGATCGAGACCTGGATCAAGTTCGCGATCACTGCCTTCTATCTCTGGCTCGGCTTGGCTTCGCTGGCGACGGGCGCCCCGATCGTCCTGCCGTGGCTGGCCTGGAAGGCGACCTTGTTCGGCGGAATATTCCTTGCCGCGATCATGATCGACATCGCGTTCAAACCGGTCGGCGCGCAACTTGGCGCGCTGATCTCGCGAGGTTCCAGCGACGAAACCGAGATCCCGCTCCGGCGAACCATGGACCGGACCCGGATCTGGGTGTTGCTCGCCTATCTGCTGTTGCTGGCAACGGCGTGGCTTGGTGTCGTAAAACCAGCAGCGTGATCTCCGAGCCGATCTTTGGTCATTTGAAACGTTACCGCCGTTTCTACTTGACGTTTGAAAGTTGTCCGGACAAATCAGCGGCCATGACTCGGGATAATCTCGATACGATCCAGCTGACCAGCCTTCTGTTCGTGCCCGGCAATCGGCCCGACCGGTTCGCCAAGGGACTGGCAAGTGACGCCGACATCGTGTGCGTCGACCTCGAGGATGCGGTGCCGGCTGACGACAAGGCCAGGGCGCGTGCCGCGGCGATCGCCGCGATCGGTCCGCGTCTCGCGATTCGCATCAACGCCGTGACGACGCGTGACGGGTTGGCCGATTTGCTTGCGCTCGCCGTCGCCCCCGCCCTGCCGCCGCTGATCCTCGTTCCCAAGATTGAGTCGCCGGGCGAGATCGCGGTGATCCGCGGTACGCTGGGCGGTGACGCGCGGCTCGTCCCCTTGATCGAGACCCCGCTCGGCCTGCGCCACGCGACGAAGATCGCCGCCGCGCCAGGTGTCGTCGCGGTCATGTTCGGCGGCGGTGACATGGCCGGTGAACTCGGTACGGCGCTGGCTTGGGAGCCGTTGCTTTATGCGCGCCAGACGTTGCTGATGGCATGCGCCGAGACGGGGGTGCCGGCGATCGACGTGCCGTGGATCTCGCTCGACGACGATGACGGGCTGGCCGACGAGGCGCGGCGCGCGCAGGCATTGGGGTTTCAGGCCAAGGCCGCGATCCACCCCGCACAACTCGGTGCGATCCACGCCGCGATGCGCCCCTCGGCCGCACTGATCGCCGAGGCGCGGGAAGCGCTCGCCGCGCATGCCGCCGGGGGCGGGGGCGCGATAAGGTTCAAAGGCCGTATGCTGGAGGCACCGATCGTACGCCGCTATGCCCGCATTGCGGCGATGGCAGAAAAGGAACAGGCCAATGCGTGATGGCGTGATCGAGGTGGCGCCGGGGCGCTTTCGGGAAAGTTTTGGGCGCGCGTACGAGGATTTCGTCGTCGGCCACATCTATGAGCATCGCCCGGGTCGGACGATCACCGATACGGACAATGTGTGGTTCACGCTGCTCACGATGAACACGCATCCAGCGCATTTCGATTATGAATTCGCCAAGAAAACCGAATTCGGCAAACCGCTGGTCTGCTCTCCGCTGACCGTGGCGCTGATGGTGGGGATGAGCGTATCCGACGTCAGCCAGAAGGCGGTCGCAAACCTGGGATGGGACAACATCCGGTTGACCCATCCGCTGTTTCCCGGCGATACGCTGTATGCCGAAAGCGAAGTGATGGACAAACGGCCATCCAATTCGCGTCCCGAACAGGGCATCGTCACGATTAAGACGATCGGCAAGAACCAGCATGGCGATGTGGTGTGCACCTTCAACCGGTCTATGCTGATCTGGAAACGCGGGCTTGGGCCTGTCGACGATTGATTGAACTGCCTGCAATGTCCCGGTTCCCCACGGGACGAATGGAGAATAAATATGGCGAGCCTGCCTGTTGAACACATACGTACGATAGATGCCGACGAGGAAGCTGCGTTCCTCGACGCGATTGACCGCTGGATCGAACGCGAGGTCAGGCCGGTGGTCATGCACCACGATCATGGCGATATCTGGCCTGCCGAACTGGTCGATCAGATGGTCGAGATGGGGTTGTTCGGCGCAACCATCGGGCAGGAATATGGCGGTCTTGGCCTGCCTGCGACAACCTATGCCAAGATCGTGGCGCGCATTTCATCGCACTGGATGGCGATCACCGGCATCTTCAATTCGCACCTGATCATGGCGCTGGCGGTCGAACGGTTTGGCACGCCTGCCCAGAAAGCAAAATGGCTGCCCAGGTTTGCCAGCGGCGAGATTCGCGGCGGGCTGGCGCTGACCGAACCCAATGCGGGAACCGATCTTCAGGCGATCCGCACCACCGCGCGCCGCGACGGTGATGATTATGTCATCAACGGCACCAAGACGTGGATTTCCAACGCCATCAACGGCAGTTGCTTTGCGCTGCTGGTCAAGACCGATGCCAAGGCATCGCCGCGCTACAAGGGCATGAGCCTGTTTATCGCGCCCAAGCATGAAGGTTTCACGGTCGGCAAGAAGTTCGACAAGCTGGGCTACAAGGCGATCGACAGTGCCGAGCTGATCTTCGACAATTACCGTGTGTCTGCCGACAACCTGATCGGCGGGACCGAGGGCGAGGGGTTCTTTCAGGCCACCGGCGGGCTTGAGCTTGGCCGCATCAACGTTGCTGCGCGCGGCGTCGGGCTGGCGGAAGGATCGCTGCGGCTGGCGACGCAATACGCCCAGCTGCGCGAGACCATGGGCAAGCCGATCTGCGATCATCAGGCAATCCAGCTCAAGATCGGCGACATGGTCACGCGCGCGCGCGCCGCGCGGCTGCTGACGCTGGATGCCGCCGAAGCCTATGATCGCGGCGAACGGTGCGACATGGAAGCGGGCATGGCCAAATATTTCGCATCGGAAGCTGCGGTGCGCAATTCCGAAGAGGCGATGCGCATCTATGGCGGCTATGCCTATTCCAAGGAATATGAGATCGAGCGCTATTATCGTGATGCGCTGCTGATGTGTATCGGCGAGGGCACCAACGAGATGCAGCGCATGATCATTTCCAAACAATGGGTAAAGCGGAACCCTTTGTGATGGCGCACCGGTCTTCTGCGCACCGGTATTTTGGGCACCGGTCTTCTACCCTGGGCCCGGCACCAGGAAGTTTGCGCAGGGAGGCGTTTCTATGACGCGGCTTCCGCTGACCGGCTTTCGCGTGCTGGCTGCCGAGCAATATGGCGCCGGACCGTTCGGCACCATGTTTCTTGCGCAACTGGGCGCAGAGGTTATCAAGATCGAACCGCCAGCCAAGCCCGGTCAGCCAGGCGGTGACACCGCACGCGCGGTCGGCCCGCATTTTCTGCGCGAGAACGAAAGCCTGTATTTCCAGACCTTCAACCTCAACAAGAAATCGCTGACGCTCGATCTGCAAAGCGATCGGGGGCGCGCCATTTTGCGCGATCTGGCGAGCACATCGCATGCCATGGTCAACAATCTGCGGGGTGATCTGCCCGCCAAGCTGGGGCTGGATTATGCCACGCTGGGCGGCATCCGGCCGCAGATCGTCTGCGCGCATCTGTCCGCTTATGGCCGCGACAACCCCCGCGCCAAATGGCCAGGCTATGATTATCTGATGCAGGCTGAGGCGGGCTTCCTGTCGCTGACCGGAGAGCCCGATGGACCACCGGTGCGCTTTGGCCTGTCGATCGTCGATTTCATGACCGGAACGCAAATGGCGGTGGGGTTGCTGGCCGCGATGCTCGATGCACAGCGATCAGGCATCGGCTGCGATATCGATGTCGATCTGCTTTCGACTGCGGCGCATCAGATGAGCTATCCGGCGGTCTGGTATCTCAACGAAGGCGATGTCACACCGCGCGCGCCGCGTTCGGCGCATCCTTCGGTGACTCCCAGCCAGATGTTTCGCTCGGCCGATGGCTGGATGTTCGTGATGGCCCAGTTGCCCAAGTTCTGGCTGCTCCTGACCGACGCCATCGGGCGCAGCGAGCTGCGCACCGACCCTCGATTCGGCACGCCTGCCGACCGGCTGGCGCACCGCGATGCCCTGACCGAACTGCTCGATGCGGTCTTCGTCACCCGGCCGACACATTATTGGGTCGATCTTTTGTCGGGCACGGTACCGGTCGCGCCCGTGCATGATCTGGCCAGCGCGATGGACAATCCGTTTCTGCAAGAAACCCGGCTGATGCAACAGGTGGCGCATCCCGACAGGCAAGACTTGCGCGTGCTGGCCAGCCCGATCCGGGTCGATGGCGAGCGGCTGCCCAGCCGCGCTGCGCCGCTGCTGGGTGCCGACAGCGACGATGTGCTGGCTGGTCTTGGCCTCTTGCCTGACGAGATCGCCAGCCTCAAACGCGATGGCATCGTCTGATCGATGGGCAAGCTGAGCGGCATAACCGTTGTGGATCTGTCGCAGTTTCTCCCCGGCCCGATGCTGACCGGGATGATGGCCGACCAGGGTGCCGATGTCATCAAGATCGAGCCGCCGACAGGCGATCCGGCACGCCAGATGGAACCGTTTGAGGCCGGCCAGTCGGTGTGGTTCCGCAACCTCAACCGGGGCAAGCGCAGCGAAGCGCTCGACCTGAAGAGCGAGCCGGGGCGGTCACGGCTGACTGAACTTATCGCCACCGCCGATGTGTTCGTCGAAGGCTTCCGCCCCGGTGTGATGACGCGGCTGGGGTTCGATTATCCGGCGGTCAGCGCAATCAACCCGGGCATTGTCTATTGTTCGGTGTCCGCCTTTGGCCAGACTGGACCGCTGGCCCATCATCCTGCGCACGATCTGGCGGTGCAGGCACTGTCGGGTTTTCTGTCGGTCAATGATGGCGCAGATGGCATGCCGGTGGTGCCCGCCGTCGCATCGGCTGACATGGCAGCAGGGCTTACCGGATTGTCGGCGGTTCTGATGGCGCTGATCGGGCGGCAAAGCAGCGGGCGCGGCGACTATATCGACGTTGCGATGTTCGACAGCCTGCTGCCGTGGTGCGCGCACATCGCAGGAATTGCGATTGCCGGGGGCGATGCGCCACGCTCTGCCACGCAGCGCTCGCTGGGCGGGGCAGGGTTCTATCAGGTCTATGCGACCAGCGACGGGCGGCAGGTCGCGCTGGGTGGGCGCGAGATGAAGTTTGTCACCACACTGCTCACCGCACTTGGGCGGGAAGATCTGATCGCGCTGGGGCACGCCGAGGCGGGGCCTGCTCAGGCTGCGCTGATCGCCTTTTTGCGCGAAACCTTTGCACAGCGCAGCCGCGATGACTGGGTGCGCTGGTTTGCCGACAAGGATGTCGCGTTTGCACCCGTGCTCGATTTTGCCGAGGCGTTGCGCAGCGATCATGTCGCGGCGCGCGGGCTTCTGGTCGAGGCAGATGGCGCGCATCACCTTGCGCCTGCGATCCGGTTTGGCGCAGGGCGCGGCTGGCAGCCAGCGCGCGCGCCCGAACTCGGGGCAACACGGTGAAGATTGGTGCCCGTCTAGCCGTCCACGTCGATGTGCATGGAATAGGCAAAGCGGTCGCCGGGGTGGTGGCTCACCGACATCTCGAACACCCGGTCGTCCTGGTCAAAATAACAACGCAGGATTCTCAGGCAGGCGCTGCGCCGCGGGATTTCGAGCGCGGCGGCAATCTCGGCGCTGGCGGGTACCGCTTGGATATCCTGCGTCACGCGGCTCATAGTCAGCTTTGCCGCCTGGCTGACATACTGGAACAGCGTGTTGCTGCCCGGATTGATCTGCTGGTTGGGCGCATCGGCGGCAGGCGAGATCTGGGTCACCGCATCGGCAAGATCGGCAATGACATACGCATCGGTCAGCGCGATCGGTTGGCCATCGGAAGCCTGACGCCGGACCCCGCGAAACCGGAACCATTTGCCCGGCGGCCCCATCGCCATCTGTTCGGCAATCGCCTTGGGCAAGGTCTGCAGACCCAGCAGGTCATAGATGATCCGGGTGTCGCGCGCGTATTGCAGGATTTCGCCGACGTTCGACAACGGCTGGTGCAAAGCGCCGCCGCGCGCCGCTGCTGGCTGCACGACGGTGCCCGAACCGCGTTTGCGCGCAATCAGCCCCTCGGTCTGCAACCGGCGCAGCGCCTCGCGCACGGTAAAGCGGCTGACTCCATATTCGGCGCACAGCACGCTTTCGGTAGGGAAACCCTGGTTGCCCGAAAGTTTTCCCGACAGGATCAGCGTCCGCAGCGTATCGGCAAGCTGCTGATATCGGGGCTTTTCGGCCGGCTTGTCGATCAGTGCTTGGCTGGCCTCAACGGGGCTGTTCAACGCGTGCTCCTGCTGTTGTGGCGGGCTGGGGATTGGGCCGCATGACAACCGCGAGCCTCACCCAGCGGCTTAGCGCACATTTGGCGCGTTCGCCAAATGAAAGCGATAGGCAGCGCGCGCGATTGCACCTGCTCGATTGGCTGGCGTGCGTGGCAGGTGCACGGCAATCGCCGCTGGCAGCGATCGTGCGCGCCGCAGAGCCCGATGTCCTGACCCGAGCGGCGCTGCTGGGCAACCTGCTGGAAATGGACGATGTCCATCGCACAGCGCTGCTCCACCCCGGCCCGGTGGTCTGGCCCGCAGCAATCAGCGCAGCCCGCGAGGTGACATGCGCCATGCCTGCGCTGCTTGATGGCGCGATCCGGGGCTATGAGGCGATGATCGCGGTCGGCGCGACGTTCGATGCGCATCATTATGCGCACTGGCACCCGACATCGACCGCGGGCGGCTTTGGCGGTGCGGCAGCAGCAGCTTCGGTGTTTGCGCTTGATCAGACCGCGACCGGTTGGGCACTGGGCAATGCCGGATCGGTCGCAGGCGGCGTGTGGCGGATGCGGCATGAAGAGGCGATGACCAAGGCGATGCATGTCGCACGCGCAGCGCGCGAGGGGCTGTGGCTGGCCCGGTTGGCGCGGCGCGGCTTTACCGGCCCTGCGCAGATACTGGAGGGCGAGCAAGGTCTGTATGCGGCGATGGTGGCCGCGCCCAAACCGATGATACTCGCAGACGGCTGGCTGATCCATGCGGTCAGCTTCAAGCCCTGGGCCGCGTGCCGCCATGTGCACCCGGCGATCGACGGCGCGCTTGAATTGCGCGAACGCGGCGCCCTGCATCTGCCGGTGCAGGTCGAAACCTATGCCGATGCGATCCGCTTTTGCGACCGGCCCGATCCGCTGACCGAAAGCGATGCGCGGTTCTCGATCCAGCATGCCGTTGCGGTCATCGCCGATGGTCGCAACGCTGCGCCGCAGGACTTTACCACCGAGGCGATTGCGCAGCTGGTCGGCCTGCGCGCGCAGGTGACGGTGCGCGAGGGAAAAGCCTTCACCTGCGCCTATCCTGAACATTTCGGCGCACAGGTCGCCAGCGGCGATCAGGCGGTCGCCCTGGTCGACACGCGCGGCGATCCCGAGCGCCCGGCAGGCGATGCGATGCTGCGCGCCAAGCTGCGCGCGCTGGTCGGCTGGGGCGGGCTGGCGGCGGGTGAGGCTGACCGGGCCGAGGACATCGCGCGGCACGGCCAGGATTGCGGCGCGCTCTTCGCCTTGCTCGAGGACTGGCTGGCATGAGCGCGACATCGGACCTGATCGATTTCGTCCGCACAGACCATGTGCTGCCCGCCGATGCTCGCGCTGCGGCGCTTCACCTGCTGGGCGATACGCTGGCGGTGGGTGCAGCGGGGCGGACAGCACCGGGCGCAGACGGCGTGCTGGCGGCGGCGCGCGGCTGGGGAACAGGAGACGACGCGCGGTTGATCGGATCGCGCGCGTATCTGCCCGCCGCGTCTGCCGCGTTCGTCAACGGTTTTTGCATCCACTCTCTGGAATGGGACGCGGTGCACGAGCCTGCCGTGGTCCACGCGATGTCGGTGGTGACAGCAGCTCTGGGCGCAGCGATTGACCGGATGGGCGGCTGTGACCCCGAAGATGCGCTGGTGGCGCTGGCGGTGGGCGTGGACATCGCCTCGGGCCTTGGTATTGCGGCAACCGGCCCGCTCAGGTTCTTCAGGCCTGCCACTGCCGGGTGCATCGGCGCGGCGCTTGCCGTGGCGCGGATCGAGAAGGTCGCGCGGCTGGATGATGTGCTGGGCCTGGCGTATTCCTCGGTTGCAGGCACGATGCAGGCGCATGTCGAAGGCTCGATCGCCTTGCCGCTGCAGATCGCCAATGCGGCGCGCGCGGCGATCGCGGCGGTCGATCTGGTCAAGGCCGGGCTGACCGGACCGCATGATGCGCTGGAAGGGCCGTTTGGCTATTTCCGGTTGATCGACGAGGGCGAACTGGTCCGGTACACGCGTGATCTGAGCCGGGTGTGGCAGGTTACCCGGATCAGCGTGAAGCCCTATCCATCGGGCCGCGCCAGCCATGCGGTGCTCGCCGCGCTGGCTGATCTGGCGCTCGATCCCGATACCATCAGCGTGATCGAAGCACAGGTGCCGCCGTTGATCGCTCGTCTGGTCGGCAGACCGCTGGTCGATGGCATGGCGCCTGGCTATGCGCGGCTGTGCCTGCCGATCCTGGTCGCGCTGATGCTGAGCGAGGGCTGTATCGACCCGCGCCGCTTTTCGCCCGAAACGCTGGCCGATCCGGCGCTTCGCGCGTTGGCCGGGCGGTTGACGATCACGGTTGACGACAATCCTGATCCCAATGCGCTGTCGCCCCAGCATTTGCGGATCGTGCTCACCGATGGCAGCGTCATCAGCCGCGCTATTGCGTATACCTTGGGCAGTCCAGCTGCGCCGCTGTCGCCTGTGGCTGCAGCCGCCAAGCGCGCGCTGGCCCGGTCGCTTGCCGGAGAGATTGCCGGAGAGATTGCCGGAGAGATTGCCGAAGAGATCGCCGATGCGCGGCTGTTCGATGATCCGCTTGGCTATTTTACCCGATCCGGGGCGCTGGAGCAGTGATGACCTTTCCCACCTATTTCGAAGCCTTTGATGCACGGCAGATGCTGGCCGATTATCCGGTCGGCGATGCTTTCAGCGCGCGCTATACAGGCATGAGCCGCGATGAACTTTTTGCCATTCAGGACCGCCAGTTCGTCAAGCTGATGCGACGCGGCTGGCAAGTGGCGTTCTACCAGAGGCTGTGGGGCCATGCCGGGATCGAGCCGGGTGATATCAGCGGGCTTGCCGATATCTCGAAACTGCCGGTTTATGACAAGACCGATCTGATGGCCTCGATTGCCGAGCACCCCCCGTTTGGCGACTTTGCCGGGATCGATTCCAATGACCGCGCGCGCGCACCTGCGATATTTCACACCACATCGGGCACCACCGGGCGACCGCAGGCGCTGCTGTTTGGCCCCAAGGGTCGCGAGATCACCAATCTGCTGGTCGGGCGGATGTATCGCTGGCAGGGGCTCGAGCCATCGGATGTGATCCAGTCGGTCTATGGCCATGGCATGATCAATGGCGGCCATTACATCCGCGAGGCGGTCACCCATTTCACCAACTCGCTGTTCCTGTCGGCAGGCACCGGCATCGAGACGCGCTCGCTGGCCCAGGTCGGGTTGATGGCCGATTTCGGCGTGACCGTGCTGGTCGGGTTCATCGATTATATCCGCAAGCTGGCGCACGTGGCGCAGGCCGAAGCGCTGCTGGACCAGATCGACATCAAGATGATCTGTGGCCATCTGGGCACCGAGGACCGCGCGTCGGTCGAGCAGGCCTGGGGCGGGGCCAAGGCGTTCGACTGGTATGGCGTCGGCGATACCGGCTCGATCGCGGGCGAAGGCCCCGAGCGCGAGGGGCTGTATGTCTGGGAAGACGCGCAATATCTGGAACTGCTCGACATCGACAGCGCGCAACAGGTGGGGGCAGGGCAAACCGGCGACATGGTGGTTACCTGCCTGTTCAAGGATGACGTCGCGCCGTGCATCCGGTTCAACACGCACGATATCACGCACGAACTTACCGGCACCAATGCAACCGGCATGGCGTTCAAGCGCATCGCCGGGTTCAAGGGGCGCAGTGACAACATGGTCAAGCTGCGCGGCATCAACGTGTTCCCGCACGCCATCGGGGCGCTGATCGGCAACCGAACCGACCTGACCGGCGAATTCGTCTGCCGTCTGGTGCGCGACCCGGTCAGCCAGCGCGACGCGATGACCGTGCTGCTCGAAAGCCGCGGCGGCACCGATCCCGATCAGCTTGCCGAACTGCTGCGACGCGGGCTGGGGGTCGAGGTCACCGTGGAGCTGGTCGCCCCCGGCCAGACCGCACCGCTGACCCAGATCGACGTTCGGCAAAAGCCCATCCGCCTGATTGACGAGCGCGGGTTGTGACTCTCCTGCGCCTGCCGGATAATCCCCGCACCGGGGAGAATTTGGCCGATGCTTGACGCTTTCAACGCCTTTGTCGAACACGCGCCAGCTGCCCCATCGCACCCCGGTCCGCTGTCGGGCATCACCATCGGCGTCAAGGCCAACATCGCGGTCAAAGGCATGCGCTGGACCGCTGGCATGGCGTTGTTCCGTGATCGCATCGCTGATGAGGATGCCGCCGTCGTCAGCGCGCTGCGTCAAGCCGGTGCGGTCATCACCGGAACGCTCAACATGGAAGAGGCGGCGCTAGGGGCCAAGACCGACAACCCGTGGTTCGGGCCGGTGGATAACCCGCACCGCACCGGCTTTACCCCCGGCGGTTCATCGGGCGGCAGCGGCGCTGCGGTCGCAGCAGGGCTGTGCGATGCGGCTTTGGGCACCGATACGCTGGGCTCGGTGCGCATTCCGGCGGCCTATTGCGGCGTCTATGGTTTCAAGCCTGCCCCCGCATCGGTCAGCCAGCAGGGGCTCGAGCTGGCCGAGCCATCGTTCGACAGCATCGGCCCGCTCGCCCGCTCAATCGATTTGCTTGAACGGGTGGCGCGGGTGATCAGCGACTTTGGTCATGACACCGCAGACCAGCGGTTCTTGACGCTTGCTGATCTGGGCGGGGCTGATCTGGGCAGATCCGATCTGGGCGGATCCGCTCCGGGCGGTGTTGAATGTGAGCCTGCGGTGCTGGCAGGCTTTGCGCGCGCCACCTGTGCGATCGGCGATGTCGCTGCGTTCAGCCTGCCGCACCTGGTGTCGCGTGTCCGCTATGCCGGGTTCATAAAGACCGTGCGCTTCATGGCCACCCATTTTGCCGATGCCGACCCGGCATTGCTGTCCGATCATCTGCGGCGGCTGATAGCGGTGGGTCCGCGCCGGTCGGACACGGGCTGGGCCGAGGACCAGCGCGTGCTGGACGAGACCGCAGATGCCCTGCGGCAGGCCGTGGCCGGGCGCGGCATCATACTTTTGCCCACCGCGCCGCAAACCGCGTTTGCGCACACACAGGTGGCGCCTGCCAATCAGGCCGACTTTACCTGCCTGGCCAATATCGCCGGACTGCCCGCGATCAGCCTGCCAGCCGGTTTCAGCGACGATGGCTTGCCGGTGGCGGTGCAGCTGATCGGTTCGACGGGTAGCGAACCGGCGCTTTTTGCCGCCGCCCGGACGCTCGATACGGCGCTGTCAGCCTATCGCCCGCCTGCCACATTCCACAAAGGAGCCGCGTTATGAAGATCATTGTCCTGTTCAAGCTGAAGCCCGGTGTATCGGTTGCCGATTACGAGCAATGGGCCACCACCCGCGACATCCCCAATGTCAACGCGCTCGGCTCGATCGACACGTTCACCATCCACAAGGCGACCGGGCTGTTCGGATCGGATGGCCAGCCGCCCTGTGACTATGTCGAGATCATCGATATCACCGGCATCGATGCGTTTGTGGCCGATATCAGCACACCCGAATTCCAGGCGATGGCAGCCCCGTTTCAGGCCTATGCCGACAATCCGCAGTTCATTCTGACCGAAGACCTGTGATGCGAAGGTTTGAAGGCCAGACCATCATCGTCACCGGTTCGGGCAAGCACAACGGGCTGGGCCAGGCGATCCTGCAGCGCTTTGCCGATGAGGGCGCCAATTGCGTGGTCTGCGATCTGGTCATCGACGCCGAGGCAGCAGAGGTGGCCGAAGACTTGCGCGCGCGCGGCGCAAAGGTCGCGGCAATCGCTTGCGATGTCAGCAAGGTCACCGATTGCCAGGCGCTGATCGCGCGCGCGGTCACGGATTTCGGATCGGTCGATGTGTTCGTCAACAATGCCGGCATCGGCTTCATGATGAAACCGTTGCTGGAGGTCGATCCGGCTGACTGGGACACGGTGATCAGCGTCAACCTGTCAGGCGCGTTCTATTGCACTCAGGCTGCGGCCAGGGCGATGATCGCAGGCGGTGCCAAAAGCAAGGGGCGTGGTGGCCGCATCATCAACATCGCCAGCCAGGCGGCCAAGACCGGTTTCCCGCATCTTCCCGCCTATGTCAGTTCCAAGCACGGGATGATCGGCCTGACGCGGGCCAGCGCGCTTGAACTGGGAAGCCATGGCATCACGGTCAACGCCGTGTGCCCCAATCATGTGACCACCGGTCTTGGTGCGCAGCAGAACGCCTATTTTTCGCAGCTGCTGGGCTTTGCCAGTGTCGAGGCGTATCTTGCCAACATGAAGGCCAAAAACCCGATGGGCCGCCCCGGGCTGGCGAGCGATACCGCGTCAGCCTGCGCGTGGCTGGCCAGCAAGGATGCGGTCTATATCACCGGCGAGGCGCTGAATGTCAGCGGCGGCGAGGAGATGCATTGAGATGATCGAAGAACGCATCGACTGGCCGGACGGCGCCAAGCTGGCACTCAGCATCGTCGTCAATGTCGAAGAGGGCAGCGAGATGACCGTCGCGCGCGGCGACCGGGGGATGGAGCCGGTCGACGAGCTGGGCGTGCATGTCAAAGCGCCGATCCGCAACTATGGCAACGAAAGCAACTATCTTTACGGCATCAAGGCCGGTGCCCCGCGCATCGTCAAGCTGCTCAAACGCTATGACATCATGGCGAGCTGGACCGTGGCGGCGATGAGTCTTGAAAACCACCCCGAGATCGCCGCCGTGATCGCCGAACTGGGCCATGAGCCGGTCAGCCACGGCTGGCGCTGGGTGCATCAGTTCAGGATGGATGAGGCGACCGAGCGCGAATTCATCGCCAAGGCGGTGAGCTCGATCGAAAAGACCACCGGGACACGGCCCTGTGGCTGGCTGTCGCGCTATCTACATACCGATAACACGCGCCGTTTGCTGATCGAGGCGGGCTTCCAGTACCATATGGACGATTATTCGGGCGATATTCCCTATTGGGACCGCAATACGGTGCCGGACACGCCGATCGTCATCATGCCCTATCAGCTTGATACCAACGACATGAAGATGTGGACCGACCCTGCGCTGACCCCGGTGCAATGGCTGGATTACGCGGTGCGCTGCTTCGACCAGCTTTATGCGGAGGGCGAACAGGGCAATCCCAAGATGATGTCGCTTGGTCTGCACCTGCGCATCATCGGGCGTCCGGGGCGGATCTGGGCGCTGGAGGAATTCTTCCGCCACGTGCGCAGCAAACGCGATGTCTGGGTGACGACGCGCCAAGCGATCGCGCGGCACTTTGCTGACAGCGTCGCGGCGTGACGCTGCACCTGATCCTTGAGCGACGCATCGCCCATCTGGTGATCGACCGCGCCGAAAAGCGCAACGCGCTGACGCAGGCGATGTGGGAGGCTCTGCCCGCGCTGATCGATCAGGCGATGATCAATCCCGATGTGCGGGTGATGATCGTGCGCGCTGCGCAGCCCGGTGCCTTCTCGGCGGGCGCAGATATCGCCGAGTTTGCCGAAGGTGCGCGCGATCCTGCGTGGCGGCAGAAAAACCAGGCCGCGATCCGCCGCGCGATGGAATCGCTTTCGCTCGCGCCAAAGCCGGTCATCGCGCAGGTCGAAGGCGATTGTATCGGTGGTGGCTGCGGGCTGGCGCTGGCGTGCGATTTCCGCATTGCGGCACCTGCCGCGCGGTTTGGCATCACGCCGGCAAAGCTGGGTCTGGTCTATTCGCTGCACGATACCAAGCTGCTCGTCGATCTGGTGGGCGCAGCAGCGGCCAAGCGCATCCTGTTCACCGCGCGGCTGATCGATGCAGCCGAGGCGTTGCGGATCGGTCTGATCGATGAGGTGAGCGCGGCTTCAGGTGACGCGGCGCAGGCATTGGCCCATGACATTGCGGCGGTTTCGCCGCACAGTGTGCGGGCCAGCAAGGCGATGATCGGGCGCATCCTGCAAGGACAGGTGCAAGACGATGCCGCAACACTGGCCCAGTTTGCCGATGCGTTCGATGGCCCCGATTTTGCCGAGGGCGTTGCCGCATTTCTGGGCAGGCGCAAAGCGGAGTTCTGATCGATGAGCCACACTGTAACCCATGGCAGCATTCTGGGCGGGGTTGTAACGACGCCCGATCTGGAAGCGGCGCTGGCCGATTATCACGGACGGCTGGGTCTTGATTTGGTGGAGCGCGGAGTGCTTGCCGCTGACCTGGCGCAAAGCTGGGGCTGCGCGGCGAGCGCGGGTGCGCCATTTGCCATGCTGCGACCGCAAAGCGGTGCGCATTGCTTCATCCGGCTGGTGGAGCAGGCCGATCATCCCGATTTCAAGCCAACCACAACTTATGGCTGGTCTGCCTATGAGCTGACCGTCAAGGATGTCTTTGGCTGGCCCGGAAGGCTTGAAGGCAGCGGGTTTCGCGTCATCGGTGCCCCCAAGGAAATCCCCGGCCTGCCCTATTTCGTGCCGATGCAGGTGCTGGGGCGCGGCGACGAGATGATTTACCTCAACGAAGTGGCAGCGGACACGCCTTCGTCCGATCTGCCCAGGGCGCGCAGCCTGACCGACCATATCTTCATCGTGATCCTGGCAACCCCCGATCGGATGGCGACGGTCAACTGGTATCGCCGCGCGTTGCGATTGGATGAAGGCGAAAGCTACGCACTCGAATACTCGATGATCAACGCCGCCTTCGCCAAGCCTGCGGGGACGCAATCGGTGATCACGATGCTGCAAAACGAGCGGCTGCCGATCATCGAAGTGGATGATTATCCTGCCGAGGCGACCGTGCGGCCTGCGCATCGCGCGATGCTGCCACCGGGCAATGCGCTGGTCACGCTGGCAGTGGAGAGCTTTGACGGGCTGGATGTAGCGTTCATCACCCCGCCAGTATTGCGCCACGGTGAACTGTATATGGGCAATCTGGCAGCAACCGTGCGCGGCCCGGCGGGCGAACTGATCGAACTGGTCGAGACCGGCTTCGGGTGAAGCCAGTCCCGGTTTCCGTTCTGCGCAGATCAGACCCCCGTATCACGCCACCCCGGCGGCGTCATCATGGCAGCAACAATGTCGATCCGTTTGTCGCGCGCGCTTCGAGATCGCGGTGGGCCTGTTCGGCCTGCTCCAACGGATAGCTCTGGCCGATGGTGACTTTCACCTTGCCGCTGCGGAGCATCTCCCACAGCCGCGCTGCGCCTGCGGCGCGCTCTCCAGCATCGGCATAATAGTCGAACAGCGTTGGCCGGGTGTTGAACAGCGACCCCTTGGTGGCCAGCACGCCCAGGCTGATCCCCGTAACCGGAGCGCTGGCATTGCCATACGAGACGATCAGCCCGCGCTTGCCGGTGCTGTCGAGCGATGCCTCCCAGGTGTCCAGACCGACGCCATCGAACACGACACGGACGCCCGCGCCACCGGTCAGTTCGCGCACCTTTTTGGCGGTATCTTCGCGGGTGTAGAACACGATATCGTCGGCTCCGGCTTTGCTCGCCAGCGCTGCCTTTTCTTCACTGCTGACCGTGCCGATCACAGTTGCGCCGACAGACTTAAGCCATTGCACCAGCAGCAGCCCGACACCGCCTGCCGCCGCATGGACGAGCACCGCCTGCCCCGGCTGAACCTTTGCGCATCGCTCGACCAGGAATTCTGTCGTGCAGCCTTTGAGCAGCGCAGCAGCGGCGATCTCGTCGGATATGTCATCGGGCAGCGCAATCAGGCTGGTCGCCGCAACATTGCGGATGTCGGCGTAGGCACCGCGTTCCGGACCGAAAGTCGCGACCCGATCGCCCAGCGCAATCCCCTCAACCCCTGCACCCAGCGCGACCACTTGGCCGGCAGCCTCAAGCCCCAGCCCGCCGGGCAGTTCCATCGGATAAATACCGCGCCGGTGATAGGTGTCGATGTAATTGAGACCAACCGCGTTTTGCTTCAGCGTGACTTCGCCAGGCGCGGGGTCTGGCACATCGACGCTGTGCCAGCCAATAACCTCTGGCCCCCCGGTGCGGGTAACAATCGCCTGTCTCGCCTGCATCATTCTGTCCGATCCATTCAGCCTGCCGCCAACGCCATTACAGCGCCGCACACCGCGCGGGTCAACCACAATGTCCGGACAAATTGCATCGCAGCCAAATAGTGCTACGCTTGGCGCTTCCCAGATCGGAGTAGGGCGGGTGGCACGGATATTGGCGCTTGTGGCGCTGGCACTGATGGCTCTGGTCCCGGCGCGCGCCGCACAGGATGATAGCGCGCGCGCCATATTGGAACGCGCGGTTATGGCTGCAGGCGGCGAGGCCTGGCTCAACCCGTCCACGCTTTATCTGGCGGGCAAGGCGGTGTTCTACGCCCCCGACAGCGCGGAGCCGCGCAGCATCGCCGACGATTACCGCATGTGGCGCGCGATGAGCGACGAGCGCACCACCGCGCACGGCGCCGACGGCAAGGTGCGGATCATCGCCAAGACAGGTGAGCGCGTCGTGTTCGAGGTGGGTTATGACGGCGCGACCACCTGGACCGAAAAGGGCGTGATGCCCAAGGATCAGGCCGACGCCTATTGGGCGAGCAATTTCGGCTTCGGCATCATCCGCGAGGCGCTTGGCCCCGGTTTCACGCTGGAACGCGCGCCCGACCGCGATGTCGGCGGGCATGCGGTCTGGCTGATCCGCATCGTGTCACCCGATGGCGGGCGCACGCTGTTCGGGATCGATCAGCAGAGCCATTATATCCGCTATATGGGGTTCACCAGCCCGCGCGGATTTCACGAACGCCACTATGATGATTTCGTCCGCTTGCCATCAGGCTGGGTGCAGGCGCGCACCGTCACGCTGTTTTATGATGGGGTGAAGGCGAACACGGTCTACTGGCGCGATGTGAAGGTCGCCGAGCCGATCGATCCAGCGCTATTCGAACCCCCTGCAACCACGCCAGCAAAAGTGGAAACACCGTGAGCGCCTATCTGATCATCACCGCCATCATCCATGATCGCGCCGCGTTTGTGGCAGGCTATGGCCCTGCGGCGGCTGCGCTGGTCGCGCATTTCGGGGGCAGCTATTGTTTGCGCGCACCGGGCGCGCAGACGCTCGAGGGGAGCACGCCCGATGGCGCATCCATCGTGATCTCGCACTGGCCATCGAAGGACGCCGCGCTCGCCTTCTGGAACTCACCCGAATACGCCCGCATCAAAACCCTGCGCCACGGTATCGCCGATTGCCAGGTGCTGTTGGTCGAAGGCGAGATGACGGTGGCTGCGACGTAATCCACAAGGCCTGAGCGCACCGGGTAACCTGTCGGCTGCATCACGACAATCAGGTCGCATTTGCACCACCCGATCCATATTCATGACCCGTTCAAATCGCCTGCCCCAATCGAAGATTATTGGCGCAATTGAAGGAGTATTGGCACTTGGATCGCAATGGCATCGGAAACGTGACGCTAAGCTTTGGTGCGCTACTGATGGCGCTGGGGGTTACCGGATCGGCGCATGCTGCCCCCGACCCTGGCAAAAAAGCTTGCGTCAGGGAAGCCCGGATTCTGTGTCCTGCCGAAATGAAGTCGATGAGCCGCAAAAAGGTTGAAACGTGCATGATTGCCAAGGTCGAAAAGACTTCGCCGTTGTGCAAGGCGTCGATGTACAAGACGAAGGCTGAGCGCGAGGCGATGGCGGCCGCCAAATCCCGCTGATCGAAACGATCGGTGCCAGACATTCAGGATATCGAAGCGCCGACCTGCTGCGGTTTCCATCGAAGGATGGAAAAACCGGTTTTAATACTCGACCAAGGAAACTGCTTGATGCAGGTTGCGTTAATCCAACAGCATCCAGCAATGCGATCAGTGTGTAGATTTTTTGGTCGGAGGCGATCTCTTGGGTTACCAGCCACCCCATGAATGATGCTGAAACGCCCGATGCCAGCCTCAGGACATGGGCAGGCTTCCTGTTCATGTGCGTCGGCATGTTCATGGCGATTCTGGATATCCAGATCGTGGCGACATCGCTGCCCACGATCCAGAACGCGCTGGGGATCACGCCTGACAAGATGATCTGGGTGCAGACCGCGTATCTGACCGCCGAAATCGTCGCCATACCGCTGACCGGCTTCCTGACCGCAAAACTGGGTATGCGCTGGTTGTTTGTCAGCGCCATATCGCTGTTCACAATCGCCTCGGTCGGTTGCGCGCAAAGCCAGAGCTTTGATGCGCTGATCGCCTGGAGGATTATCCAGGGCTTTGCCGGTGGCACGCTGATCCCGGCGGTGTTTGCTGCCATCTTCCTGCTGTTTCCCCGGCGCTCTCAGGGTCTTGCCACGACGATCGCTGGCGTCGCAGCGGTGTTTGCACCGACGATCGGGCCTATTGTAGGGGGCTGGCTGACCGAAACATACTCGTGGCACTGGCTGTTTCTGATCAATCTGGTGCCCGGAGCGATCGCTGCTATCGGTGGTGCGATGACGCTGCTTGGCACAGCCAGCAATGCGCGCTCGAACCGTTCGATCGATATCATCTCGCTGAGCGCATTGGCGATCGGCCTGACCGCGCTACAGATCGGGCTCAAGGACGCACCTTCGCTAGGCTGGCTATCGCCAAAAGTTGCTGCGCTGCTTTTGGGATTTGCTATTTGCGCGGTCTGGTTCATCTGGCGCACCGCGCGGTCATCCGGGCCGCTGGTGAAGCTGCGCTGTTTCAGGGACCGTAATTTTACCGTCGGCTGCGCTTTGAGTTTCATCCTTGGTGCCGGGCTGTTCGGGTCGACCTATCTGATGCCATTCTTTCTGGGGCTGGTGCGCGAGCATAACGCGCTTGAGATCGGCCAGATCATGCTGGTCACCGGTGTTGCACAATTGCTGACCGCGCCGTTGGCGGTCTATCTCGAACAGCGGATAGACGCGCGCAGCCTGACGCTGGTCGGTTTCGTATTGTTCGCCGCCGGGCTGCTCGCCAGCACCGGACAGACCGCCGACACCGACTTTGCCGAAATGCTGGTGCCACAGATCGTGCGTGGCGTCGCGGTCATGTTCTGCCTGCTGCCGCCAACGCGGATGGCACTGGGTCGTTTGCCGCCTGATCTGGTCGCCGATGGCAGCGGGTTGTTCAATCTGATGCGCAATCTTGGCGGCGCAATCGGCTTGGCCTTGATCGATACGACGATTTTCAGCCGTGCTGACACCCATGGGCTGCAGATCGCCGAAGAGCTCGAATCGGGCAATGTCGCAACGGCGGTGCGCATCGGCATACCGCGCGATGCCTTTATCGAACAGATCGGCACGCCGCCTGATGAGTTTACCGAGGAAATGGTGCGGCCGCTTGTTGAAAAATATGCATTGGTCGAGGCGATCAACGACGCCTGGCTGCTGATCGGCGTGCTGACCGCGTTGGCGGTCGTGCTCGTCTTTCTGGTACGCCGCGCGCCTGGACCCCGGCCTGCCGACCTGCAGGAGCGCCCCGCCTGAAGGCCGAGCAGCGCGTTCGCTACATCGTCAAAGGCTTGTCGTAGCCGGTGAGCTCCAGATACCCGCGACCGCCACGTGTGCGCACCGCACCTTCCCAGTACACAGGAAGCCCGCTGGCGCGCGCATCGAGTTCCTGCGCTGCAAACATCGGCGTCAGACGCCAATGTTCGATGCGACCAGCGATGCGGATGCTGAGCTGCTGCTTGACCGGATAGACCGCGCCGGTAGCCTTGCTGCGCCATGTCGCCAGCGTGCGGAAGGTGACATCGCGCGGTCCTAAAATGGTCGTTTTGCCATCCGCGCTGCGCAGCGCGCCGCCCGCCCACACCGTGCCGCCCCCCTTGCGGCGCACACGAAACGCCATCAGCGCGGAGCCATCGTCGAAATTGAGCCCGGTCCAGTCCCAGCCTTGCGCGGCAGGCGACAGCGAATCGGACGACCATTCGCGGTCGAGCCAGGCCTTGCCGGTTACGGCCACGGTCTTGCCGCCGCGCCGGACCTGGCCGCGCACCTGCAATTGCGGGATCGAGTAATAGTAGCTCGCCTGCTCTGGCCGCGGCCCTTTGCGACTATAGCCGCCCTGCCCTTGCGCCAGGATCGGCTGGGTAGGTTGAAAATCAAGCTTCAGCGCAAAATCCTTGGTGGCAGCGCGGGTCTGCCATTGGCCCTTGGATGTTCGCGCCAACCGCCAGTCACCGATCATCACATCGCCATCGCCGGTTGCCGCCGAGGCCAACCCGAAGCCTTGCCGGGCGGCGCGCTCGCCATGCAGCAAGCGCCCGGTTGCCGGATCGGACAGCCCGGCATGCGCAAACAGCACCTGCCGCGCAGCGAACCGGCTGGGGTTGTCATCGTCGATCGGCGGCCGTGTGCGAAAGAATGTCACCTGGAACCCCAGATCCTCGCCCTGTGCGGTCCGCAGCCAGCCGGTGACATACCACCATTCGGTGCGAAACTGCGGATGCGCGCCGTGATCGGCAGGAAAGCTCAAGGTGATCCCGGGACGGACGACGGGATAGGGCGTTGCGGCGGGTGCAGCAGCGGCGGCAAACATCGCAACCAGCGTAACGAGCAGGCCTGGACGGCGCATCACCAATCCTCCCGGACCGACTGGACCGCGCTCTTTGCGGTGGCGCGGCGACCGGCAAGCACGGCGGTGAACGCGGCTGCGCCGGTGAGCGCGGCGGCAACGCTGAGCAGCGTCACGACCGGGATTCGCGTTGTCATCGTCCAGTTGAAAGACTGCGGGTTAATGACATGGATCAACACCTGCGCGATGAGCAGCCCAAGACCGATCCCGGCCAGCGCCCCGGTCAGGCCAACGATCGCCCCTTCGGTGGCCAGCATCGTCGACAACTGGGCGCGCGTCACGCCCAGATGGCGCAGCATGCCAAATTCCCGCTCGCGCGCGATCGTCTGCGCAGACATCGTCGCGGCCACGCCTGCCAGTCCGACCAGAATGGCGACGGCTTCGAGCAGATAGGTGATCACAAAGCTGCGATCGAACAGCGTCAGCGCAAACCGCCTCAGCGTTGCCGGTCGAGTCATCTCGGTCTGCGCGCGCAACGCTGGTGGCAGGCGGCCGAGCAGCGACCGCGCGATCTTTGCGGCATCCTGGCCGGGTGCGAGCGTTACCGCGAAATCGTCGCGTGCCTCATCGCCGGTCAGCCGCTGGTAATCGCGATCGTCGATCAGCACCGCTCCGCCCTGTCGCCCATAATCGCGCCAAACACCCGCAACCGTAAAGCGGGTGCCACCCGCAATCGGCAGGCTGATCACATCGGACGGATTCCAGCCGTACAGCCGCTGCGCCGGTTCGGATACCCAGACAGGCAGCGCACCTGCGGGCAAAGGCGGCGCGCGCTCGATCAACACCAGCGATGGGTCGCGACCGCCGCGCACTGGCCGCGCGATCAGGCTCACCGGTGGCCGGTCAGCCGCCATCGTCAGCGGCAACTGGCGGCTGAAGGCCAGACTTGCAACCCCTGGCGTAGCGGCCAACCGCGCCCGCACCGCAGGGTCGAAGCTTGCGCCTGCGGTGGTGCGAAAGTAAAGATCGCCGACCAGGATATCGCCCAGCCATGCATCGACCGCGCCGCGAAAGCTGGTCACCATCGTTGCCATCGCGATCATCAGTGCGGTCGAGGCGACGATCCCGCACAGCGCGGTTGCAGCCTCGTTGGGCGCGCCATGCAGGTGCCGGATGGCGAGCAGGCCGGGCACCGCGCCGCGCTGGCGTCGCGCCAGCGGGCTCAGCAGGGTCCGCGCAAACCATGGCACGCCTGCCACCCCGCCCGCCAGCATCAGCGCCATGCCGGCAAAGCCGAACAGCGGCAGGCCAGCCACCGGCGGCAATAGCGCTGCCCCCGCCCCCGCCGCCAGCAACGCCAAAGCGGGCCACCAGGCCACAGGTGTGCGCGGATCGAGCATATCGCCTGCGTTCTTGAGCGCTGCAGCAGGCGCGGCCCGCGCCGCAATCCGCGCAGGCAGGGCGCTGCCAAGGCAGGCGGCAAGCAGGCCGAGCCCGAAAAAGCCCAATGCGGCGATCGGCTGAAACACCAGCCGCGCGTCGGCCCCGCCGAAATAGCCTGCGCCCAGATCGCCACCAAACCAGTATAATGCCGCCCAGGCGAGCCCATAGCCACCCAGCAGCCCCGCTGCTGCTCCGACCAGACCGATCGCCAGCCCCTCTGCGATCACCGCTGCGACCACCCCGCCGCGTGGCATGCCAAGCGTCCGCACCAGTGCAAAGGCGCGTTGCCGTCGCACCACCGATAGCGACTGTGCCGAATAGACCAGAAATCCGCCGGTGAGCAGCGCGACCAGCGCCAGCATATCCAGATTGACGCGATAGGCGCGCGACAGCGAATCGCCCTGCGCGCTTTGCGCCTGCGGGGTCGAGAGGATCGCCTCGGGGGGCAATTGGCGGCGAACCGCTGCGGTTGCAGCACCGCGATCCGACAGCAGCAGATCAAGCCGGTCGATCCGCCCCAGACGACCAAATCGCCATTGCGCCGCAGCGATGTCGATCACGCCGATCAATGCCTTGTCATCGACAGCGGGCAGCACACCGGTGACTTTGAGCGGCACGGAATAGCCATTGGCGACGACCAGCACCGTCCCGCCCACCCGCGCTTTGGCCTCGGTCATCGCGCGGCGTGACAGGAACAAGGCGGCGCCATCGAACACTGCATCGTTACCGGTATCCGGGCCCGCTGGCCGGATACCGATCAGCGAGGGCGTCACAGCGGCTGCGCGGATGACATCGATGCCAAGCAACGTGAGGCGCGCATCGCCGATCCGCGCTCGCAGGCTGACCACCGGGCTGACATCGGCGACACCTGCGGCGCGGACCAGCTTGGGGTAGAGTCGCTCGTCGAAGCCAAGCGGGCTGGCGGCGCGAACCGAAAGTTCAGCAGAGCCGCTGATCGCGCGCATCGCGCCATCGAATTTGGCAAGCGCCGATCCGTTGACCAGATGGACCGCAAAACCGAGCGCCACGCCCACGGCGATCGCGACTGCGGTGAGCACGAAGCGCGCCGGATGGAAACGCCATTCGCCAACGATCAGCCAGCCAAGCGCAAGCCGCCCCGCAATCAGACCCGGTTCAGCCATCATTCTGCTCGACCAGTCCATCGGCGCCAAGCCTGAGCACGCGATCTGCGATCGCCGCGCTGGCCGCCGAATGGGTCACCATCACCCCTGCCGCGCCATGGCTGCGCACCGCATCCGCAAACAGCGCAAGCACACGCGCGGCAGTATCGGGGTCAAGATTGCCGGTCGGCTCATCGGCAAGGATCAGCGCCGGGCGATGGACCAGCGCGCGCGCAATCGCGACACGCTGCAATTCGCCGCCCGACAGATCGCGCGCATAGCCCTGACCACGCCCGCCAAGCCCGACCGCCTCGAGCATAGTTTCCGCGCGGCCTTCTGCAGCAAGCCCATCGGGCGAGACCAACGCCAGCGGCAACGCCACATTCTGGCGCAAGGTCAGATAGGGGAGGATGTGGAAGGCCTGAAAAACAAACCCGATCCGCTCGCGCCGCAACCGCGTCCGCGCAGACTCATCGAGCCCGGCCAGCAGGCACCCGTCGATGGTAACACTGCCCTCGTCCGCATCGTCCAGCCCGGCCAGGATGTTGAGCAAGGTCGACTTGCCCACCCCCGATTCGCCGATAATCGCAACCAGCTCGCCCGCCGCCACGTCAAGGTCGAGGCTCTGGAACAACCGCCTTGGCCCGGGCACAGTCTTGCCCAGCGCGCGCACATTCAGCAGAGGACGGTTGGAGGTCATCGACGATCAGTGGCGGATCATCGGCCAGACTGCAATGCGGGAGGTTGGGTTATCGGCGATGATGCCGGTGCGCATCATCAAACGACGTGCAACGGCGTGTTGGTGACTGCCGGTTCCGCGTTCATCTTCTGACATGCACTCACCGGCCATCAATCCAAGGCCAGACCACGATCAAGCCGATGTCTCTCCACCCCCCCGCTCAGGCGGAGCGGAGGGTCGGCCGAGTTGGGCCGGAGGCGGGGCCTGGCCTGAGCGGCGACTGCACAATAACGCATTTTCTAAGCTCACAGGCCTGGTCAACGCATGCAACATTGGCGTCTTGCGGATTTCATCGACGTTAAGGTCTTGTTTTTCGTTGGCAAGAATGTCCAGATACGCTTCACGCCCAGCAGGAGCGTTTGGAGAAACGATGAGGTTATTGTGAGCGCGACCAACACAGCGGCACAGCCCGATGCGCCGGGCACGAACACGCGCCGGCGTGTCTGTCTGCTTGGCGCTACCGGAACGATCGGACGCGCAACGGCGGCTGCGCTGGTGCGGCGTGGGTATGAGGTGGTGTGTTTCGTGCGCGCTGGTACATGCGTTGCCGGATCGCGCGTATCAGCGGACAACGACCGGCAGTTTGCTGGGGTGACCTTCAGGCAGGTCGATGTCGCCGATCCGGTGTCGATGGCGCGCGACGGGTTTGCAGGCGAGCGGTTCGATGCGCTGGTGTCGTGCATGGCCTCGCGCACCGGGACGCCCAAAGACGCCTGGGCGATCGACCATCGCGCGCATCTGGTCGCGCTGGAAGCGGCGCAACAGGCAGGCGTCGGCCAATTCGTGCTGTGTTCTGCGATTTGCGTGCAAAAGCCGCTGCTCGCTTTTCAGCATGCCAAGCTGGCGTTTGAGGCGACGCTGATCGAGTCGGGCGTCCGCTATTCGATCGTGCGGCCCACCGCGTTCTTCAAATCGCTGTCGGGCCAGATCGAGCGCGTCCGCAAGGGGCGGCCGTTTCTGGTGTTCGGCGATGGAACCCTGACATCGTGCAAGCCGATCAGCGATGATGATCTGGCGGACTATATCACAGGCTGCCTTGCCGACGAGAGCCGCTGGAACCGTATCCTGCCGATCGGCGGGCCGGGCGAGGCG
>JBBQXX010000015.1:0-26586 GCA_038209235.1 Sphingomonadales bacterium
TTGGCTTGGCGGTCAGCGGCAGGATCGTGTGGTGGACATCGATCATCCGGTCGCGGCTCGCATGGATCATCGGTGGCAGTTCGTGCATCCACTTGCGGTAATAGGCGTCGTCATATGGATCGGGCTTCACCCATTCCCAACCCGCCGACAGCAGCAAGGCCTCGACCTGATCGATCCCGGAACGATCCACCAAGATATCGAGATCACCGATTGATCGGCCCAGCGCGGCGCTATATCCGGCTGCCGCAAAGGCCGTGCCCTTGAGCAGGATGACCTTGCCGGAATAGGTGGCAAGGGCTGCCTTAGCGCACTCTGCCTCCCACAGTGCCTGACGCTGCCCGGCGATGTTGGACTGGCGCACATCGCCGAGCACACGTTCGACCTCTGCAGGCACGCCGCTGTCCGCCATCGCTTCGGCCAACGTGCCGATCAGCGACAGCGCGCGTGCAGCAGAAAGCAACTGCGTCCATCCGGCAGGCTCCAGCCCCGCCGCCGATTGCGGATCAGTCAGCGCGCGCGCAACCGACCAGCCATCGGTCATGCCGCTGCCTTCACACCCTGTTCCGACCACAGCCGCTCGACCATCTCGACCCCCTCTTCGCCATCGGTATAGTCGATGGCGCGTGCCGGAATACTGCGCACGAAATGCGTCAGCGCATCGAACCCGCGTTCGCCCAGGGCGACGTAGTTGGTCGATGCCTGGGTCAACCGGACGAAGCATTCCGCCTCATCGACGCGGCGCACCGCACGTGGCTCACCAAAGCGCGGGAAGAGCAGCAGCGCAGGCCGGGTTTCGCGCATCATCAGCCCGATCGCCTCAGTGCGCGGGCGCAGGTGGCGGATCGTGCCCTTGGGTGTATCGCGCAACACCGGCCCGAACCGGTCGTCATCGTCGACCTCATGCTCCATCGCGGCGATGGCGGCGTTCTTGAGGCTGACCGGGCGCGGGAACGGCACGATCATGCCGCTATCGGGGTCAAGCAGCACGAACTCGTCGCCCAGAAAGCGCCAGCCGCGCTCGCCGAGCAGCGCCGAGAGTGTCGATTTGCCCGCGCCGGACACGCCGGTCATGATCACCGCGCGGCCCCCGCGCGACACCGCGCTGGCATGCAGCAAAAGGTGCCGCCGCCAGCCCAGCGCCATCTGCAGGTTCATCGCCATTTCAGCCGCAAGCAGTGCCTGGCTCAGCGGCAACGGCGCGGCATCGGGCAGCGTGAAATCGCCTGCAATCGATACCGCTGGCCTGATCCAGCGGCGCAGCGCGGATGTCGACTGCAAGCGCACGGTGAAATCGGGCACCACCTGCTCCAGCGGATAATCGCGGTACAGCGACCTCAGCAGATCGATCGGCGCGCGCCAGTCACTGCCGATGCGAAACCGGGCCGGGCCAACAGTGATGAAGCAGGAGTGGCGCATGGACAGCGCTTTAGATCGGCGCCCGGGTTGATCAAGCCGGAAACAGCGAGGCGCGCTGTGGCGCGCGACGCTTTTGCATCATGCTGATGCAAGTGTGTCACTTATCATGCAAAATTGCTATCAGGCCGAGCGCTGCCAGCTCTGCCAAACGCTCCGCCAGCACTGCCTCATGCGGCTCTGCCGGGTCATCGCCTTCGATGTCGAAGCGGTCGGCGATCAGCTGCAAAACTTCAGCGGTATCTGCGAATCTGCCCGGCCCCAGACGCGCAAGGGCATCAAGCAAATCGGGGACTGGTTCTGCCAGCAGATGGGTGATGCCCGAGGGAAGGTGATAAATGGCCTCAAGCCCGCCAACCTGCACGCGCTTTAACTCCGCAGCGGGCAATGCGGCGTAGCGAGCGGCAACCATGCTGCGCGGCCCCAACATCAGCGGCCCCGTTAATCAGCGGCGCGGCATCTGCAGCGAGGCATAGCAGGTAAAACCGCTCTGCCCGTTTTGCAGCTTGCGAATGTAGTTCAGATACGCACGTGACTGCTCACGCGAGGTGCCGGGCAGATTGCGACCCTGCAGTGCCTGATGCACCTCTTCTCCGGTAAAGTCGCGTGGGCTGGGCGGAAAGGCACCGGGTGTATCGGGCGAAACCAGCTTGCCTGCTGCATCGATGAACTTGCCGTTGCCATGCTCGGGCACCGGAATCATGCAGTTCAGCACCGATCCGGCCGCCTGTGCCAGTGCCGGGCGGATGCTGACCACCGCCGATGTTGCCACCGCCCCGATCAGCAACGTACGCCGCGACGTCTTGCCCAACGCGTCCCCGCCGTCCGAGCACGCGGACTTGTTGCCGCCGTGACTGTCTTCGTTCGCGTCCATCATCGCATTCCCCGGTCGCCAGCATAGCCGACGCGCTGCGTCGAAAATGACTTAGGTGCGTTCAACCTGCCAAGGCAAGGCATTTGATCGGCTGTCCAACTGCGGGACAGCTTGGCGCAAAGGGGTAAATGAAGGGTTAGCTGCCATCGCCGATGGCGCACGCATGGGGGAGTTGGTATACCTGCTGGCGATATGGCAGAATCCACCAGCACGGGCCTGAATGGTGGTCGTTTTCTGTTCGCAACGGCATTGCTGGGTGCGGGCATAGCGATCAGCCAGTTTGGCAACAACGGCGTAGAGCAGGCGATGATCTGCTTTGCCGCCGGGCTGGTCGCGATTGTCGCGATGGCCGATCTCTCGAGCCCCGCCAAGCGCAACCCGCAAGCAGCAGCGCCCATCCGCGAGCCGGAACTCAAGCCGATCAGCCAGCATCGCGACTTTACCAGCTTTATCGACGGGCTTGCCGATCCGGTGCTGGTGCTGACCGGCAACAACGTGCGCCGGGCGAACAGTGCAGCACGCAAGCTGCTGGGCGAATATTGCGTCGGGGAAGACGTGCGGCTGGTGATCCGCCACCCTGCGGCAGCCGATCTGCTCGCCGATAGCACCGCGCCTTCTGAAGGCCCGATCCAGTTGGTCGGCATCGGCAGCCGTGACCAGCACTGGGAGATGCTGGTGCGCGATATGCCCGGTGGTGAGCGGATACTGTATCTGTGGGACCGGTCGGGCGTCTATGCCGTCGAGCGGATGCGCACCGATTTTGTCGCCAACGCCAGCCACGAACTGCGCACCCCGCTGGCCTCGATCAAGGGCTTTATCGAAACGCTGGAGGACAGCGAGGCAGGCGATAATCCCGAAGTCCGCGCACGCTTTTTGAACGTCATGTTCCGCGAGGCCAACCGCATGCAAAAGCTGATCGAGGATCTGATCTCGCTGTCGCGGATCGAGGCTGAAAAGTTTCGCGTCCCCGACACACCGGTTGATCTGCCCGAGCTGATGCACGAAGTGCAGCTTGTACTGCGCCAGAGCCAGCCCGAACGCGGCGCAGATATCGTGCTCGATATTGCCCCCAACCTGCCGCCGTTGCGCGGCGACCGGGCGCAGCTTTCGCAACTGCTTCACAATCTGGTGTCGAACAGCATGAAATATGGCCAGCCCGGCACCCCGGTGACGATCAGCCTGCGGACATCACGCAACGCTGCGCTGGTGCGGCTTGCGGTCAGCGATTGCGGCGAGGGTATTCCACCCGAACATCTGCCCCGCCTGACCGAACGATTCTATCGTGTCGATTCGAGCCGCAGCCGCGCCATCGGCGGCACCGGACTGGGTCTGTCGATCGTCAAGCATATCGTCGAGCGGCATCGCGGACGGCTTGAGATCGACAGCGAGGTCCAGCGCGGCACCACGATGACCATCACGCTGCCCGCTGATCCGCGTGCCGCAGCGCTGGTCAGCACCCAGCCCGAAACAGACGCAGCAGCGCCTGCCTGAGCGGTCACCAAAGCCGTCTCCGAGGCATCGGCATGACCGGCCACCATAGCCGTTGTCATAAAAACGTCATCTGGCTGTCATGTCCGGGCAACCGCCCCTGCCTATCGGCTGCAAGCAGGGGGCAAACTTGCAGAGCCGGAGCGCATCGCGCGATTTTGGCAAGCTGGCCATCCTCCTGACGATTTGGCGGCGATGCATCGTGTTGCGGTGAACGCCCAGAAAGGGATGTCGGTTTTGATCAGGAAGCTTGCCTTTGCCTGCCTTCCAGCTTTGCTGCTGGCGGGGTGTCAGGACCCAGCATCGACCAACCAGGGCAGCAGCCGCAACGAAATTCGGATCGTCGGTTCGTCCACCGTTTTCCCGTTCGCCAAAAAGGTGGCCGAAGAGTTCGTCAACTTCGATACCGGGCGCCGCTCACCGATTCTCGAATCGACCGGAACCGGCGGCGGGGTGGAGCTTTTCTGCGCGGGTGTCGGCGCGAATACGCCTGATATTGTCAACGCGTCGCGCCGGATGAAGAAAAGCGAATTCGAACGCTGCATTGCAAACGGCGTCGATGGCGTGATCGAGATCGTTATCGGCTTTGACGGCATCGCTCTGGCACAGGCGAAGAATGGCCCCAGGATTTCGCTTTCGGTGGCCGAGTTCTACACCGCGCTGGCCGCCCAGCCGTTTGGCAAGGGGGCCAACAAGGCGGTTCGCTGGCCCGACATCAATCCGGCGCTACCCGACACCCGGATCAACATCTATGGCCCGCCTGCGACATCGGGCACACGCGATGCGCTTGAAGAAATCATCATGGAAAAAGGCTGCAAGACCGATCCGGCGGTCGCCGCGCTGTCGGATACCGACAAGGACCAGTTCGATACTGTCTGCCATTCGGTCCGCACCGATCAGGCCTATACCGATACGGGCGAGAACGACAATCTGATCGTCCAGAAGCTTTCGACCAACCCTGATGCGGTGGGCATCTTCAGCTACAGCTATCTCGCTGACAATGCTGATACGGTGCGCGGTGTACCGATCGGCGGGGTGGAACCCAGCTATGCCACGATCGAAAGCGGCGAATATCCCGGCGCGCGCACGCTCTACATCTATGTGAAGAGAAAGCATGTCGATGTCATTCCCGGCCTGCGCGACTATCTGACCGAGTTTTTGCGCGGTGGCGAGCCTGATGGCTATCTCACCCGAATCGGCCTGATCGCTTCGCCTGAGAAGGTGCGCAGCGACATGCTGGCGCGTCTGAAGTCGCTGACCACGATCGACGGCGCAGAGTTGAAATAGTCCACGCATGACCAGCACCGCGACATTTTTCCTGATCGCAGGACTAGGCCTGATCACCTGGGTTTTTGCCCGTGCCCGCGCCAACCGGTTCATCCTGGCAGGCCCTGGCAGCGTCCATTCGCTGCCCAGCTATCACGGCTGGTACGCTGCAATGTGGGCGGTGGTCCCGGCCATCGCGTTCATGATCGTCTGGAGCACGGTTGCCCCGGCGCTGGGAACCTATGCGGTTCTGGAAAGCCCGCTTGCCGCCTCGCTGCCCGGCGACCCCTTTGCCCGCGCCGCGATCCTGTCCGAAGCGCGCGCGTTGTCACGCAATGCCGATCTCAAGGTGTTCAACGATGCCGCGCTCCTGCTCGCCCCGCTTTATTCAGACGCCGACCGCCAGTATGCGCTGATCGGCGCGCTCGCGACATTTCTGCTGTGCTTTGCGGGCGGAGCTTACGCGTTCACCCGCATCCGCCCCGATTTTCGCGCGCGCACCCGGGTGGAGCGCACGGTCACGCTGGCGCTGCTGCTGGCCTCGCTGATCGCCATCCTTGCCACTTTGGGCATCGTCGCGTCGCTGATCTTTGAAACGGTGCGCTTCTTCAATCTGGTTTCACCGTTCGAGTTCCTGTTCGGGTTGCAATGGAACCCCAGCGACAAGGTGGTCGATGGCCGATCGACCGGTTTTGGCGCGGTGCCATTGTTTTGGGGAACGGTGTTCATCGGCGCGATCATCGCGATGCTGGTCGCCATCCCGCTTGGCCTGATGAGTGCGGTCTACCTCACCCAATATGCCAGCGCCGGTGTTCGCCGCTGGATGAAACCGATCCTCGAGATTCTGGCTGGCGTACCCACGGTGGTCTATGGCTATTTTGCCGCTCTCACCGTCGCGCCTGCGCTACGCAGCTTTGCGGTCGCCATCGGCATCACCGATGCATCTTCTGAATCCGCGCTGGCCGCAGGTCTGGTGATGGGCGTGATGATCATCCCGTTTGTCTCTTCGATGGCCGATGACAGCATAGCGGCGGTGCCCGGAAGCATGCGCGACGGATCGCTGGCGATGGGTGCCACCAAGAGCGAAACCATCAAGAAAGTCCTGGTTCCCGCCGCACTGCCCGGTGTGGTGGGCGGCGTTCTGCTCGCGGTCAGCCGCGCAATTGGCGAGACGATGATCGTGGTGATGGCCGCAGGTCTTGCCGCCAACCTGACCGCCAACCCCTTTGGCAGCGTCACGACGGTGACCACGCAGATTGTCCAGCTGCTCACCGGTGATACCGATTTCAACAGTCCGATGACGCTCGCCGCGTTCGCGCTGGGGCTGACGCTGTTCATCGTCACACTGCTGCTCAACATTGTCGCGTTGCAGATCGTAAAAAGATATCGGGAAGCCTATGACTGAGGCCGCCACCATGACCACACCACCACCCCCAAACAGCGACCCGGCGCGTAAGACCGACTGGATGGGCGGCGTGATGCAAAAGCGCATCAAATCGCGCTATGCCGCCGAACAGCGTTTCAAGCTGCTGGGTCTGGGCGCGGTTGCCTTGTCGTCGTTGTTTCTGGCGTTTCTGCTGTTCGTCATGGTTGGCAACGGGGCGAAGGGCTTCATCACCACCGAAGCTGAGCTGACCATTGATCTGCCCGCCGTCACCGGCAGTATATCGCCCGATCAATTGACCGCTTCACGCCTTGACGCGACCATGGCCGCAATCGACGTGCGCCGCATTTTCGACATCGCGGTCGAAGCGCAATATGGCGAAGGTAGCGCGCGTTTCTTTGCAACCACCGCATGGACCGCGCTGCGCAACGAGCTGACCGAAAACCCGAATCTGGTGATGGGCAAGACCCGCTTCTGGCTGCCGACGTCCAGTGAGATCGACCGCGCCGCCAAGGATCGCTCCACCCCGCAGGCAGAGGCCGATTATGCCTTGCTGCGCAAGGCAGGCGAGGTTCGCCAGTCATTCAACTGGAACTTCCTGACCGGCTCCGATGGCACCGATCCGGCGCAGGTCGGCATCTGGGGCGCGCTCAAAGGCTCGCTGATCACGATGTTCATCACCTTGATCCTCGCCTTTCCGGTCGGCGTGCTGGCGGCGGTCTATCTGGAAGAATACGCCGCCAAGAACTGGATGACCGATCTGATCGAGGTCTCGATCAACAATCTGGCGGCGGTGCCTTCGATCATTTTCGGCCTGTTGGGGCTGGCTGTGTTCCTGCAGTTTTTCGCAATGCCGAGATCGGCGGCGATCGTCGGCGGGCTGACGCTGGCGCTGATGACGATGCCGGTGATCGTGATTGCCGCGCGCAACGCCATCAAGGCCGTACCCCCATCGATCCGCGAGGCGGCAATGGGCGTCGGCGCCAGTCCGATCCAAGTTGTCTTTCACCACGTCCTGCCGCTCGCCATTCCAGGCATCATGACTGGCACGATCATCGGCATGGCGCGCGCGCTGGGCGAAACCGCGCCGCTGCTGATGATCGGCATGCGTGCCTTTACCACCACCCCGCCGCAAGGCATCACCGATCCGGCGACCGTGCTGCCGGTGCAGATCTTTCTGTGGTCGGACGAGGTCAACCGCGGTTTTGTCGAAAAGACATCCGCTGCGATCATCGTCCTGCTTGTCTTCCTGCTCACCATGAATGCGGTCGCGGTCTATCTGCGCAACCGCTTTGAAACGCGATGGTAACCTGATCCATGCTTGATAAAATGGCTCCCACCGGCACCAGCCACAAAATGTCCGCGCGTGATGTGCGGGTGTTCTATGGCGACAAGGAAGCGATCAAGGGCGTGTCGATCGACATCGACATGGACAATGTCGTGGCGTTCATCGGCCCGTCGGGCTGCGGCAAATCGACCTTCCTGCGCGCATTCAACCGCATGAACGATACGATCCCCAGCGCGCGCGTCCAGGGCGACATCACGCTGGATGGTGAAAACATCTATTCGAATGCGATGGACGTCGTTCAGTTGCGCGCCCGTGTCGGCATGGTTTTTCAAAAGCCCAACCCCTTTCCCAAATCTATTTATGACAATGTCGCTTATGGTCCGCGTATCCATGGCCTGGCCCCCAACAAGACCGATCTTGACCAGATCGTCGAGAATTCGCTGATCCGGGCGGGGCTGTGGAACGAGGTCAAGGACCGGCTGAGCGAGAGCGGCACCGCGCTTTCGGGCGGCCAGCAGCAGCGACTGTGTATTGCGCGCGCGATTGCGGTCGATCCCGAGGTCATCTTGATGGACGAGCCATGCTCGGCGCTCGATCCGATCGCGACCGCCAAGATCGAGGAACTGATCCACGCTTTGCGCGGCCGCTATGCCATCGTCATCGTCACGCACAACATGCAGCAGGCGGCGCGCGTTTCACAGAAAACGGCGTTCTTTCACCTCGGCACGATCGTCGAGTATGGCGACACATCGAACATCTTCACCAATCCGCGCGAAGAGCGCACCCGCGACTATATCACCGGCCGTTATGGGTGAACCTCGGAATTATTGGGTGGAGGTGCCCGGCTACCTTGGCTTGCATCACACAATACAGTCCCGATATTGAGTCTTTTGGAAATTTAGCATGAACCCCAGCCAGAACGAACACACGATCAAGGCCTTTGATAGCGATCTTATCACCCTGCGCGGCCTGATCGCGGAAATCGGCGGGCGCGCCGAAAAGGCTGTCGAAGGCGCGATGACGGCGCTGGCCAATCACGATCTGGCGTTGGCGCGGCGGGTGGTCGAAGGTGATGCACGGATCGATGCGCTCGAAGACCAGATCGACCGGATGGTCATCCAGACCATTGCCCTGCGTGCACCAATGGCCGACGATCTTCGCGAGCTTGTCGCAGCGCTTAAAATATCGGGCGTTGTCGAGCGGATGGGCGATTATGCCAAAAATATCGCCAAGCGTGTCGCGCTGATCGAACCTGGCCAGTACATCGAACCGGCAACCTTGCTGCCCGCGATGGCCGATGCCACCCGCCAGCTGGTCGATGACGCCTTCACCGCGTTTGCCCGGCGTGATGCCGATCTTGCCGTTGCCGTCTGCGCACAGGACAAGACCGTCGACGATTTTTATAACAGCATCTTTCGCGCGTTGATTGCGCATATGATTTCGCACCCCGAGCACGTCGGCGCGGGCACCCATCTGCTGTTCATCGCCAAGAACCTTGAGCGGATCGGCGACCATGCGACCAACGTATCCGAAATGGTTTATTTCGCCGTCACCGGCCAGTCGATGAATGAACGTGAACGCGGTGACGATGCTCTTGCTCCCCGGCCCGCAAACGCTTGAAGCGGTTGATTACCTGAAGAAAGTACCAAGACGATGACAACACCCCATCTGCTGCTGGTTGAAGATGACATGGCATTGGCAGAGCTTGTCTCGTGGCACTTTGACAAACAGGGTTTCCGCGTCAGCCAGACCGCCGACGGCGAAGAGGCGATGCTGATCGCGCGTGAGGAACGCCCCGATATCGTGTTGCTCGACTGGATGATCGAGAACCTGTCCGGAATCGAAGTGTGCCGCCGCCTGCGCCGCGACAACGATACATCGAACATCCCGATCATCATGATGTCGGCGCGCGGCGAAGAGGAAGACCGGGTGCGCGGGCTGGATATCGGCGCGGATGATTATGTCACCAAGCCCTTTTCGCCGCGCGAACTGATCGCGCGCGTCAACGCGGTACTGCGCCGCGTGCGCCCGGCGTTGGCCGGTGAAGCGCTGAGCTTTTCCGACATCGAGATGGACACGGTGGGCTACAAGGTGAAGCGCGCCGGACAGACCATCCCGCTTGGCCCCACCGAATTTCGGCTGCTGCGCCATTTCCTCGAACATCCCGGCTGGGTGTTCTCGCGCGAGCGCCTGCTCGACAGCGTCTGGGGGCATGATAGCGACATCGAGATTCGCACCGTCGATGTCCATATCCGGCGGCTGCGCAAGGCGCTCAATGCGCATGGTCAGCCCGACATCATCCGCACGGTGCGTTCGGCAGGCTATGCGCTGGACAGCGAACTCGCCTGAACGCCGTAACGTTCCCGCCAGTTGACGCGAACGTCAATTGATCGCGGTACAGCTTGGTGCTTGCCAAGCGCGGCTACATGGCTAAAAGCCGCGACATTCAGCGGGCAAAAGCCGCGCCTTAGTCGAAAGGACCTGTGCCATGACCATCAGTTTCAAGGATCGCGTTGCCATCGTAACCGGAGCCGGCGGTGGCCTGGGCCGGGCCTATGCCATTGATCTTGCAAGCCGCGGTGCCAAGGTCGTGGTCAACGATCTGGGCGGATCGCGCGATGGCACCGGTACATCGGACGCCGCTGCGCAGGTGGTCGAAGAGATCAAGGCAGCGGGCGGCGAGGCGATGGCCAACGGCGGTTCGGTCACCGAATATGAGCAGATGGCCGAAATGGTTGCCAAGACGAAGGAGGCCTGGGGCGGTGTCCATGTTCTTATCAACAACGCCGGAATCCTGCGCGACAAGAGCTTTGCCAAGATGGAGCCGGTGGATTTCGATCTGGTGGTCAAGGTTCACCTGATCGGCTCGGCCAACTGCACCAAGGCGGTGTGGGAGACGATGCGCGAGCAGAACTATGGCCGTATCCTGATGACCGCATCATCGACCGGTCTTTACGGCAATTTCGGCCAGGCCAATTACGGCGCGGCCAAGCTGGGCCTAGCCGGCCTCACCAAGACGCTGTATCTTGAGGGCGCCAAGAACAACATCAAGGTCAACACACTCGCCCCGGTGGCGGGCACGCGCATGACCGAAGACATTTTCCCGCCCGAAGCCTTCAAGGCGTTCAACCCTGAAAACGTCGTCCCCGCTGCGATTTACCTGGTGTCGGAAGACGCGCCGACCAACATGATCATCGGCGCAGGCGCAGGCGCATTCCACGCAGCCTATGTAACGATGACCCAGGGAGCCGCCCTCCCCGAAGGCGAACGCACCGCCGAAGGCGTGGCTCGCATCTTCGACAAGATCATCGACCGCACCGGCGAAACCGTTCCGCAATCGGGATCGGAACAGGCGATGACGATCATGCGGCTGTTGCAGGGATGATTGGGAAGTAGGGTGTAAAATTGTCTCTCACCCCACTCACCTCACAGGCCGATAATCCCACTTAGCACGCAGCCTGAAACCCTGCGCCCACCGATCCCAAACCCTGCTCAGGCCGAGCGGAGGTGGGATGATAATGCGGATGGGCCTATCAAGCTGCTAGCGGTCGATCCGCGTGTGCCATGTCGCTTTCCAGGCTATATTCCTGCGCCATGGCTTCGTGGCCGCGACCTGCGCTGAACCGGGCGCGGGTGACGCCGGTGGAGCGAAAGCCCAGGCGCCGCAGCACCGCGCCCGATGCCGGGTTGTCGACATAGTGGCTGGCGACCAGCCGCTGGTGGCCCATCATCCAGGCGTTGGCGATGACTGCACGGGCAGCTTCGGTGGCAAAGCCCTGCCCCCAGTGCGCGCGCGCGATCCAGTAGCCAAGTTCAGCGTGCTGGCCGTCGGTCTCGCCCAGCCCGCAGCTGCCTATCAGTGTCTGCCCGGTGTCGCCCGGCAGGGTCAGCAGAAAATGGGGGTAGCGCAGGCACTGCGCGCGCTCGGCAAACTCTTGCGCATCGTCGCGCGAATAGGGCCAGGGGGCACGCGCCAGATTGCAGACGATGCCTTGATCGTTCACCGCCGCGAACAGGTTTTCGGCATCCTCCGGCCATACGGGCCGCAACAACAATCTTTGCGTTCTTGCGAACATATAGGTCTCTCCTGTGTTGCCACCTGCCCCTGCCAGCCAATGATGACAGGGCAGAGTCAGAGTCGCGACAGGGAGACAAAAAGAAAGGGAGATGGGAAGGACCCCATCTCCCTGTCATTTTGCTGGCGTTGTAGCCAGCGATGGGGCGTCCCTGTTCAAGGACGACCCGTCATCGATCGTCGGTTATTCGGCGGCCTGTGCCATCGCCGGGGCGACTACCGATACATATTTGCGACCGAGGCGACCTGCGTGAAACTTCACATTGCCTTCGGTAAGCGCAAACAGCGTGTGGTCCTTGCCCATGCCGACATTGCTGCCTGCATAAACCTTGGTGCCGCGCTGACGGATGATAATGTTGCCACCGATCACCGGCTCGCCGCCAAATTTCTTTACGCCAAGACGGCGTCCTGCCGAATCGCGACCGTTACGCGATGAACCACCAGCTTTCTTATGTGCCATTTTTCAAAACTCCTTGTGCGCGCGATCAGGCGTTGTCGGCCGACGAATCGGCTTCGGGCTTTGCCGCAGCGGCTTTCTTCGGGGCTGCCTTCTTGGCCGCGTCCTTGTTAGGGGCAGCCTTTTTGGCGGTAGCTTCAGCAGCGGGTGAATCGCCGGAACCTTCAACGGGGCCAGAACCTTCGACGGGAACGTCTGCAGGTGCATCGCTGTTGGCAACGGCCTTGGTCGGCGCCTTCGTCACTTCTTCGCCCACGCCCAGGATGCGCAGGATCGTGTGCTGCTGGCGATGCCCGATCTTGCGGCGATAGTTGTGGCGGCGGCGCTTCTTGAAGACGACGATCTTGTCGGCCTTGGCCTGCGCAATGATCTCGGCAGAAACGACCACACCGGCCAGATCCTTTGATTCGCCACCATCACCGGCGAGCAGGATGTCGCTCAGCGAAATCACATCACCAGCCTCTCCGGCCAGCTTCTCCACTGCGATTTTATCTCCGGCTGCAACGCGATACTGCTTGCCGCCTGTGCGCACGATAGCGAACATGGGTTGTCTCGTTTCTGTTTGCTTCAATCGGTTCCGGGCACGCAATTTGCGGGTTTCGCCCTGATCATCTGCCTGTTGCCAGGACCGAATCAGCAGAGTGAATACCGCTGCCCTGCGACGGGATGTCCCGCGCCGGAAAGCCCAGCCCGTTAAGTGAAACCGCCGGGCGTGTCAACTATCAGGCCCGCTTTTTTGGCGGGTTTGTCTGACGGTTGTTGCGTCAATATGACGTGCTCGGTGATCCAGCCTGCATCGCCGTTGCACCGGTTCATAGCCTGGCCTAGAGAATAGCGCCATGACAAAACCTGCATCTTATTTATCGCGCGCGTTGCCGCTTGCTGCCATCGTGCTGCTGTCGGGGTGCCTGCAACCCATGGACGATTTTCCCCCGCTGGCGCGGCGCGATGTGGAATTGCGAGACCGGCAGGCCGAAGCCAAGGCACCGCCGCCGCCGATCGAAACAGTTACCGATCCGGCGCTGGCGAGCGATCTACAGGCGGTGCTGGCCAAGGCTGATGCTGCTCAGGCCAGCTTTGCGATCGCGCGTTCGGCCGCCCAGCAGGCCACAGGCTCAGCGCGCAATGCCCCCATCGGCAGCGAGAACTGGTCAACTGCCCAAACCCGGATCAGCGCACTGGACGCGCCGCGCCGCGAACTTGCGCAATTGCTCGGCGATCTGGAGGTGCTGTATGTTGCGCGGCTGCAGAAGGAGGCCGCCGGTGAGGCAAAGTCAGGTGGCAGTGCCCAGATCGATCAGACGCGCAGCAACCTGCTTGGCCTGGTCGAGGCGCAGAACGAGGTGATCGATAGTCTGAAGGCCAGCCTGGCAGGATAGTCAGCCGCCGCGCGAGCGATTGACGCCGAAGCAACCCTTTGGTGGCGGGTTCGTATCTGTGCCGCGAACCATTAGGGAAACATTTGATGAAATCTTTTTATACCGCCACCGCTGCCGCTGCGCTTGTTCTTTCGAGCGGAGCGGCGCTTGCGCAGACCTCGACCAATACCAACGACCAGCAGCGCTCGACGCAACAGGACCGGCTCAACTCGATCTTCGGTGCGTTGTTTGGCGACCGGACAGGTTCGACCGATACCATCGAGGCGCAATGGGCCGCTGGCCGCATGCCGTTGGGGACGCAGCGCGCCCAGTTCGAGAGCCGGATCGACAGCGATGTCCGCTCAGGAGCGCTGGATCAGCGCACCGGATTGCGGATGAAGTCCGATTATGCTGAACTGGTACAACTGGAAGCCCGCTATGGTGCCGATCGCCGGTTTACGACGCAGGAACGTGCCTATCTGGCAGATCGCTATGGACGGTTGACCCAGGCGCTGGCTGACGGAAACTATGCCGACACCAACGCCGACGGAACGATGACATCTACCGTGATGGAAGGGCAAACCGCGTTCAACCAGCGCGTCGATGCATCGGTCACCGGGCGGCGGGTCACGCGCGTCGTGGGAACGCGTCTCAAGAACGATTATGCCGCGCTGGTCCGCACCGAAGCGAACTATATGCGCGATGGCATGATATCGCAGCAGGAGCAGGATGATCTGGATATGCGGCTTGACTCGCTCGATGCGCGCGTCGGCGATAGCGGCTATTCCAGCAACACGGTTGCCCAAACCCCGCGCATGCGGCTGGATACACTGGCCCGCGCGCTGCCCTCAAGCGGCCTGACCGCCGCAGGACAGGCACAGCTGCGGGTCGAGCACGAGGACCTCTCGCGCCTTGAAGCCGCATACGCGCGGATCAACGCAACGGCAGACGACGAAGCCTATCTGGAGCGCCGCCTGACCGATATCGAAATGCGCGCGCGCTTGCGGCGCTAACCTGAAGCGCTGATGCAGCACAGCATCCGGACCGCGCTGCAAAACCGTCCCACATCAAGGGCTCATTGGCATAGTTGTTTGCCGATGAGCCCTTTTCGCATCACGCATTGCCCGCAGGCAGCAACCGGTATAGCTTGATCGCATCACGACAGCGGGAGGGCGGTTATGGCATACCGGGATGATCCACTCTGGCAGGGCTTGGCCGCGATGCGCATCGAGCCAGAGGGCGCGTCGCTGACGTTTTGCAAGCGGCTGGCTCGGGAAAACGGCTGGTCAAAGCGTTTTGCCGCCGAGGTGATCGAGGAATACCGGCGCTTTGTATATCTCGCTGCGACCGGATCGACCCCTGTTACGCCATCGGAAGAGATCGATCAGGTCTGGCACCTGCATCTGGCCTATACGCGCCATTACTGGGGCGTTCTGTGCGGCGAGATCATCGGGCAGCCGCTTCACCACGGACCGACCGCAGGCGGCGGCGCAGAGGGGCGGAAATATCGTGGACATTATGCCGGCACCTTGGCGCGCTACCGCGAAACCTTCGGACACGAGCCGCCGCCAACGATCTGGCCGACCTCCCACGCACGCTTTGCAGGTCGCTTTCAAAGGGTGGACCGATCGCGGCATATGATTGTTGCGCGCCGTCCATTCAATATCGCCGCACTGATCGGCGGCGCGGGATTGCTTGCAGCCTGCACGGCATTGGCAGCGACCAGCAGCAAGCCTTTAGCGAGCGACCCAGACAACTTCTTTTTTAGCTTGGGGATTGGTCTCTCGTTTTACGCAGCGGTGTTCGTGTTTTTCGTCCTGTTCGCCGTGTGGCGCGTCATAGCGCGCGCGAAAAACCGGAGCCTAGGCCAGCCGCCGGGCGCGGCGCGGCAGCGTAAAAGGCAGCGCGGCACCATGGAGAGTTCGGGCGGTTCGGGCTATGCGGCTGACAGTTCATCATCGGGCACGGCCGGGGCTGCGGCGAGCGGCGCTGCCTTTGCCGCCGGTGGCGGTGATTTTGGCGGCAGCGGAGCCGATGGCAACTGGGACAACAGCGACAGCGGCTCTGGCAGCAGCGACAGCAGCGACAGCGGTTGCAGCAGCAGCGGTTGCGGCGGGGGCTGCGGCGGTGGCGGCGATTAGCGCCAGGCGCCGCTCAATCCGCTACCGACACAGCTGCGCTAATTACCCGCCATCGTCGCCGGCGGAAGGCCATCGCCCTTGACAATCGCCACGATAATGTCGCCCGCTTGCAGGCTGGTGCTCTCATCGTCCCAGAAGCCAAACGGCTTGCCGTCGCGATAAATCCGCACCCCGACGCAGTCCTTGATATCGCGCAAAGCCCCGCCGATCTCATTGGCGAGCACCAGCCGTTCGATCAGCACCACACGCCCGCTCGACGATGCCAGATCGGCAAGATAACTACTGATATGCGGGCCCTGACACGATCCCGCCAGCAACAGCCCGGCAAAGCTGACCGGGTTGATCACCGTGGTGGCTCCTGCCTGCCGTGCCAGCAACTCGTTGTCCGATGCGCGGACCACCACGCTGATCGGCAAATCAGGCGCGAGGTGGCGGATGGTCAGTACGATCAGGATCGAGGTGTCATCGCGCCCCGCCGAGACAATCGCCGCACAGGCGCGCGCGATATGCACATCCTTCAGCGTCTCATCGCGGGTGGCATCGCCATTGAGGATATTGCACCCCTTCGCCTCTGCGGCGGCCAGCGATTCGTCCGATCGATCGATCACCACGATATCTGCCGGATCGGTGCCACGCGCGCACAGTTCGCGCACGGCTTCCGACCCGCTGGTGCCAAAGCCCAGCACGACGATATGCCCTTTCAAGCCCTGTTGAATCCTGCTCATCTGCCATTTTTCCCACGTGCGCTTGATGACGAAACTGTAAGCGGTGCCCACGAAGATGAAAATCACCGCGATGCGTACCGGGGTAACCAGCACCGATTCGATCAGCCGCGACTGATTCGACACCGGGGCGATATCGCCAAAGCCGGTGGTAGTGACCGATATCATCGTGAAATAGACGACATCCAGGAAGCTGATTTCACCGTCATAGTGATCAATCAATCCGTCACGATCCAGCCAATGGATCAGGATGACGACACCGATCAGGAAAAATGCCAGCCCAAGCCGCAGCGACACATCCGCCCAAACAGGAAGCCGCGCCGCGCGCTTGAGCACCGCTCCGGGGGTCTGACCGGGTTTTGCCATTTTATGTCGATATCAGCCTTTGGGCAAATGCAATAAGGGATCAACCGGCTTGCGGTCCTTGCGCAGCTCAAAATGCAGCTTGGGGGAGTCGGCAAATCCGCTCTGCCCGGCTGCGCCCAGCACTTGGCCCGCCTTGACCGCCTGCCCGCGCGCGACATCGATGCGTTCAGCGTGGCCATAGGCGCTGACCCAGCCGCCGCCGTGGCTCATCAGGATCAGCCCGCCATAAATCGCAACCTCGCTGCCCGCGTACGACACCACGCCATCGGCGGCGGCGCGGAACGGCGCGCCGCGCGCCGCGGTAATATCGATGCCGTTGCTGATCTGCCCTTTGCCCACCGGGCCATAGCGCGTCAGCAACGGACCGGTTATCGGCCAGTTGAACCGTCCGGTAAATGCCTGAGGCACCGCAACAGGGCTGGTCGCAGCGACCGGCGCGCGTCCGGCCCTGGCTTCCGGAACACGCGTGCCTTCTGCGATCGCGGGCTGGCTGCCGGTGACCACATCATCGATGTTGACGACCAGCGCGGCGATCCGGCTGCGCTCTGCTGCAGGTGACGTGTCTGCCGCCGCTAAAGGCGATGTTGCCAATTGCGCCTGCGCAATCGCGCCTTCGGGCAGTTTCAGCCGCTGGCCGATGCGCAGGATATACGGCTCTTCCAACATGTTGAGCGCAACAATGTCGCTCCACATCACACGATAGGCGTGCGCGATGGCGATGCCGGTCTCGCCCTGCGCCACCGCATGATAGCGGCCACCTGGGATGGTCAGCCGCTGGCCGGGGCGCAGCAGGAAAGGCGCGCCGAGCGCATTTGCAACGGCGATGGCTTCTGACCCTGCACCTGTGCGGTTGCCGATACCGCGCAAGGTATCACCGGGTTGAACGACATAGACGGTGCCGATCACATCGGCGGCATTGGCAAGCACGCTGCGGTTTTCCCAGACTGGCGACCCGCTGCCGATCACCTCGGGCTCGGTCGGTAGCGCTGCCGCCATCCCCGCCTCGGTAATCTGGGGTTGCACACCCTGCGAGGTCACCCCGCCCGGAATACACCCGGCCAGCAACAGCGAGCCTGCGCCCGCGATTGCCCCGGCCTTACATGTGTCGCCCCTCGCCATGGCTGCGATAGCTAGCATGATCTGAACGCTTTGCCACTGCTTGTGGACCACGGGCGTGCCCTCATGCCGTCAAATCTTCGCCAAAATTGTGCTCAGCGCTGCGATCGACTGATAATGGGTGAGGTCAAGGTGCAGCGGGGTGACCGCGACATAGCCATCAATCACCGCTTCCAGATCGGTGCTGTGCGCCGGGCTCTGTTCGACCGCGCCAAGCGAAAACCAGTGATAGTCAAAGCCGCGCGGATCGGTGTTGGTGACGATCTTGAGCCGCCCGTAATCGCGAAATCCCTGCGATGCGACCCGCACACCCTTGACCTGATCGGCTGGCAGCGCAGGGAAATTGATGTTGATCAAGGTGCGTGGCGGCATCGGCTGGGCGATGATCGGGCGCAGCACCCGCTCACCCCATGCGCGGGCAGCATCGAACGAGACTTCCAGCCCGGCACCTTCGCGCGCATAGACCTGGCTGAGCGCGATCGACGGGATCCCCGCCAGCGCCCCTTCCATCGCCGCCGATACCGTACCCGAATAGGTGACATCCTCAGCCAGATTTCCACCGCGATTGACCCCGGACAGGATCAGGTCGGGCGGACTGTCCTGCATCAGGCGGCCAACCGCCATCATCACAGCATCGGTGGGCGTTCCCGAAACCGAAAAATGCTTTGGACCATGCGTGTGGATGCGCAGTGGCCGGGTCAGCGTCAGCGAATGGCCGGCACCCGACTGCTCTTCGGCAGGCGCGACAATCCACACATCATCCGATAGCGCGGCTGCGATCTCGACCAGAACTGCCAGCCCCGGTGCGTTCACACCATCGTCGTTGGTCAGCAATATGCGCATATCGGGCAAGCTCCTGTTGGTGAGGCATCGTCTCTATCGCGGTCTCTATCGCGGCTTGCACCGATCTGCCACCACCGGGCACGTATGATTGCAACATATACAAAAAAACTGGCCCGCCTGCCGCGTAGCGACTCGACGCGCCGTATATCACGCGATAATATCGATGGTGCAGCGCAACAAAAATACGGCATCCCGGGTTTTGACCAGCCGGGTTCAATGTCCAAAAGGCGCATGCACGCAGAGGGAGACACAAACTATGGATTCGCTGGTTTCAACCGAGTGGCTCGCCAATGAGATGGGCGCCTCTGATCTTCGCATTGTCAATGCAACCAAATTCCCCGCCGACGCCGGGCGCAACGCGCTTGCCGAATATGAAGCCGGCCACATTCCCGGCGCGGTGTTCATGGACCTTGAAGAGCTCGTCGACACCAGCTCACCGATCGACAACACGCTGCCGCCCGCCGAAAAATTCGCCAGTCGTATGCAGTCGCTGGGCCTTGGTGATGGCAGCCGGATCGTGCTGTATGATGACAGTCCGCTCAAATCGTCGGCGCGCGCCTGGTTCATGCTGACCATGTTCGGCGCGCATGCCGTCGCCATTCTGGATGGCGGCATCGCCAAGTGGAAGGCCGAAGGTCGCCCGCTGAAGACCGGCAAGGAAGCTTTGCGTCACCGCCATTTCACTGTCTGGGAAGACAAGAAGAACGTGCGTACCAAGGCCGATATGCTGGGCAATCTGCACAGCAAGGACGAGCAGGTGGTCGATGCCCGTCCCGCAGCGCGCTTTACCGGTGCCGAGACCGATCCGCGCCCCGGCATTGCCGCTGGCCACATTCCCGGCTCGGTCAATGTTGCGCACAGCAACCTGTTCAACGCCGATGGCACCTGGAAGACGGGCAGCGACCTCAAGGCAGCGTTTGATGCTGCCGGGGTTGATGTTGGTAAGCCGATCGTCACCACCTGCGGATCAGGCATGACCGCCAGCGTCCTTGCCTTTGGCGCCCATCTGCTGGGCAGCACCGATGTCGCGGTCTACGATGGCAGCTGGAGCGAATGGGGTGCCGATGCCGATACACCCAAGGCGATGGGCTGATATTGACGCCCTCTCTCCTTCAGGGGAGAGGGCAGGAAAGCCCATTGCCCAAAACACCCGGTCAGCCCCAGTCCCCTGCTACCCGGCTTGTCACCGGCGGGCGGCGTGCGGAGTGGACAGGGACAGCCGATCAGCCCGGCGCGGTGGTCAACCCGCCGGTGTGGCGCGCCAGCACGCATCTTTATCCCGACACAGCGACTCTCAAGGCCGGCCCGCAAAGCAATGAGGATGGACGGTTCTTTTACGGCAGGCGTGGCTCGCCGACCCAATGGGCGCTCGCCGAAGCACTGACCGCGATGGAGCCCGGCGCGCACGGCACGATGCTGTATCCGTCGGGCGTCGCAGCGATCACTGGCGCGCTGCTCAGCGTGCTGTCACCAGGCGATGTGCTGTTGATGACCGACAGCGCCTATGATCCATCGCGCAGTTTCGCAGATGGCTTGTTGACGCGCTTCGGGGTTGAGACGCGCTATTATCATCCGCTCATAGGCTCTGGTATTTCCAACCTTGTTTGTGATCGCACCCGTGCCATCCTGATGGAAAGCCCCGGCAGCCTGACGTTCGAGGTGCAGGATATCCCGGCAATCTGCGCAGCAGCGCGCGCCGCCAGTCCCGATATCGCCTTGCTGATCGACAACACCTGGGCGACCGGGCATTTCATGTCGGCGCTGGCACTGGGCGCGGATATGAGCATCCTGGCCTGCACAAAATATATCGTTGGCCATTCCGATGTGATGCTCGGCTCGGTCACTGCCACCGCGGCATTCTACCCCCGCTTGCGCCAGACCGCGCAGGCGCTGGGTCATGTCGTCTCGCCCGATGATGCGTGGCTGGCGCTGCGCGGCCTGCGCACGCTCGACGTCCGCCTCAGGCAGCACCAGGCCGCCGCCTTGCAGATTGCCCGGTGGCTGGATGCGCAGCCGCAGGTCGCGCGCGTGCTGCACCCCGCCTTGCCCTCGTGTCCCGGCCACGCCATTTGGCAGCGCGATTTCACCGGATCGAGCGGGTTGTTCTCGTTCGTGCTGAAGGGTGGCAGCGATGCGGCGCGCGCCGCGCTGATCGACAGCCTGAACCTGTTCGGCATCGGCTATAGCTGGGGCGGGTTCGAGAGCCTCGCCATCCCGGTCGATCCGGCACGCTGCCGCAGCGCTACGCACTGGCCGCCCATCGACGACGATCCGGCTGACGTATTGGTGGTGCGGCTGCAAATCGGACTGGAAGACCCCGCTGATCTGATTGCAGACCTTGCCATGGGGCTGGCAGCCTTTACCATCGCCTTATGAACCACGCGATCTCGTCAGCATTTTTGCGTTGGGGCTGGATTCAGCGACCCGACGATCTGCAGTATATCGAAGGTATCGTTGCCGGGCTGATCACCACGCTGGCGCTGATCATCGGCTGGGGTTTGAGCCGGCTGATCTATCTGCGGCTGGCCGCAATCTGGGAGCGGCGCGCGGGCCATGAAAGCCAGCTTGCCCGGCGCCGTATCCGCGATATGGTGCGCCGTCTGACCACCGCGATCCTGGTCGCGATGGCGCTCAATCTCTACCCATGGGAGCTGATCGCCACGGTGGTTTTCGGCATCACGCTGGCGATCTCGATGGCCCTGTTCGTCAACGATCTGGTGCGCGGCGTGCGCATGCCCAACTGGCTGGGCACGTTTCTGGGGCTGGCGACGCTGATCGCCATACTGGCCAGTATGTTCGGCGGGCTGGACCCGATCACCACCGCGATGGACCGCGTTGGCTTCAACATCGGCGAGAAGCGCTTTTCGCTGCTCTGGGTGGTGACCATCGCGATCACCGTGCTGGTGCTTTACACCGGCGCGCGCGTAGTAAACCGCGTTTCAGGGCATATCATCGGCAGCAGCGATGGGCTGGACCCGACGCAAAAGCTGCTCGGCCAGAAAATTGCGGGCGTGGTGGTGATCGTCGTCGCGTTCTTTCTTGGCATCGATGCGCTTGGCATCGACCTGACCGCGCTCAGCTTTTTCTCGGGCGCATTTGGCCTGGCCATCGGCTTTGGCCTGCAAAAAACCATCGGCAACCTGTTTGCCGGGATCATCCTGTTGCTCGACCGGTCGATCAAGCCGGGCGATGTCATCGCGGTCGGCGACAGCTTTGGCTGGGTCAACAAGATCGGGGTGCGCGCGGTCTCGGTGATCACCCGCGACGGCAAGGAGCATCTAATCCCGAACGAGGACCTGATGACCACACCGGTGGAAAACTGGTCGTATTCGGACCGCAACGTACGCATGCGTATTCCGGTGGGCGTTGCCTATACCAGCGACATGGAGCTGGTCCACGAACTGCTGCACAAGGCGGTCGATGAAAGCGCGCGTGTGCTCAAACAGCCGGCCCCGCGGATATGGATGACCGATTTTGGTGACAACAGCGTCAACTGGGAAATCCGCGCGTGGATCAGTGACCCCGAAGGCGGCATGGGCAACATTCGCGGCGACGTGCTGATGCGGGTGTGGAACCTTTTCAAGGAAAACGGCATCGAAATCCCGTACCCGCAGCGCGATATCTATATCAAGGAACTGCCGGGGATGGCTGTGGACCGCGACTGAAAAGCGGTTCTTTGTGCAACAATATCTGGTTACCGTCCGCCGTTGGCCACGATATCGACCTCGGTGCCGCCGTTGGCCATAGGCTTGAGGAACAGCACGAATGCATCCTCGCCCTTGGTGCCGCCCAGCACATGATCGGCCCCGCGCAGCTGGTATTCAGCCGAATAACCACCGCGCCGTGCCTTGGTGTAATAGAAATCGACGACGTTCTTGATCGCCGCAGGTGTGGTGAAATTGACCACGCGGATGTTGCACTGGCCCTTGTCGACGCCGGCGGCTTCCTTGACATTGGCGCGCGGGTAAACTGCAAAATCGGCGGGCATCCGGTTGGCCCAGCCCATCGCATAATCAAGCTTGCCCGTGCACGCGCCGGTCTGTTGCGCCGCTTTGGCACCCAGAGTGCTACCCTGGTTGCAATCCTTGCAGTCTTCGGCGGCAACCTTCTTGGGTGCAGGCGCATTCATCAGCCCGCGTGGGCCGATGGCGGCAGCGGCAGCTTTCTCGACCGCAGCAAGCTGTCCCTTGGGCACCCCGGCAGATGGCACCGATCCGTCGCTGCCCTCAGCCAGCACCGCGTTCCGGTTCGATTTGTCGACCAGATCGGGATCGACCAGAATCTGGTCCTCCAGCGCGCCCTTCATCGCAGGGTCCGCAGCATCGGCAAGCAACGCGGCATCTTCGTTCTGCGCTGCGGTATCGTCGGCCTTTTCGCAGCCAGCCAGAACCAGCGTGGCAGCGCCTATCGCGAAAAGATTGCGCATCAGCGCGAGCGAACGAATGGCCATGGCAGATGTCCTCAAAAAAGCTCAGGCGCCTTACATGCCTGCAAGGCTCTTAGTGTTCCGTTAGCCATGCAGCCCGAAAAGCGAAGCTGTCCCGCCAAAAGAGGGTTAACCTGCAACTTTTCCTCAAACCGGCTGTGCCAGATCGGGAATCGCCGCCAATGCGTTTCAGAACCGGACAAATCGCTTGCGGTTCTCCTGCCATTCGGTCTTCGACTGGCCGTAACAATCGACCGGAAGTTCGTCATACGGCTCTGGCAACCGGGTCGGCCCCTGATTGTGCGAACCCAGCTTCCGGGCCAACGCGATCGATCCGGCATTTTCAGGATCGATCGTGTGGATCACGCTCTCCCAGCCAAGCAGATCGAAGGCATAATCGATCGTCGCCACCGCAGCTTCGAGCGCATAGCCCTGGCCAGCATGGCTGCGCAGCACGCCCCAGCCGACTTCTTGTCCCGGCCAGCCATCGGGAAACCACGGACCAACCCGCCCAATCCATTCGCCGGTATCGCGGGTAATCAGCGAAAACATCGCAAAGCCGCGAATGTGCCATGTGCCAGCCATCGCGCACAACCCGCGCCATGCGACCGAGCGCGACTGGACGCCGCCCAGATAGCGCATCGTCTCTTCGTCTGCGCAGAATGTCGCCCAGGCTTCAAAATCCTCCGGCCCCGGTGGCCGCAGGATCAGGCGCTGGGTTACCAGTATCGGTCCGTTGATCATGCCAGTGCCCCTGTTCGATGTGCCGGGCGGGGATAAGCACAGTGGCCCGCGTTAGCAAGTCCGCCCTGGCGCGCCCACTTGCGCAAAGCTGCCGGTCCGCCCGTAGCGCCACAAACGCAAAACCCCTCCCTGCCATGCGGCAGGAAGGGGTCTCCCCATTCACCCTGCCCAGCGCCGGGCAGGGGCTAAAAGTCTTTATCGGCAGCGCAGACCGTTGTTGCCGCCGCGATCAATCGACCGGCCCAGCAGGGCACCGCCGATACCACCAATGATGGCACCCACCGTGCGGTCACCGCGTCCTGCGATCTCTCTGCCAACCACCGCGCCTGCTGCGCCGCCGATCAGCAGACCGGTGCTGCCGTTGTTACGCCGGCAATAGGTGCGACCGTCGTTACCGCGCCACGAATCGCCATTCCAGCCGCGCGCTGCGCGTCGGTCATCCCGATCGTCGAAGCGGTCATCGAAGCGATCGTCAAATCGCCGATTGTCCCGATCGTTGAAGCGATCGTTGCGGCCAAAGCGGCGATTGTTGCCATAACCGCGCCGCTGCCAGTCATCGTCAAAACCGCGACCATATTGGTATGCGCCGGGCGCTTTATAGGTTACCCCGTAAGCGGCAACCGCGCTTGGGCTGGTCGGGGCCAGCGGAGCGGCCATCGCAGGGGCCGCTGAAAACGTGACCGCGCCAGCGGCGGCGGCAGCGAGAAGGAACTTCTTCATGAACTGTCTTCCCTAGAGACCGGGAGAGCGCCGATTCGCCATCCGTTACGTTCATATTTAAGGGAGTTAAGGTGAACGGATTGTGGAAGGATTGTTCATCTGCCGGAAGGATTTGGTGACCACAAATGGCGTGTGTGCACAGATCTTCGCGCCGCAGCCGCCTAGCTGTCTGGTTGCGTTATCGAACGGATATGTACCTGTTGGGCACCGGCCTGATGCGCTCTTTACCATAGCGAGCATGCGATGATATGTGCAGGTTCGATACGGCGTTGGGCAAGTCGAGCCGCGATCCGGCAGACCTTCTGGATCGACCAGCGGATCGGCGACGAGGTGGCTCTCGCATTCTTTTTGGGGGCGTTGCCTCATTGGCTTTGTAACGGATCGCGGCCATCATCGCGAAGGCGAGCATGACCAGCGAGACGTGGCGATGCCAACCATGCCAGGATCTGGTTTCGTTATGGTCGAGCCCGAGTTCGTTCCTGGCCGTCTCGAAGCTGTCCCCGATTGCCCAGCGGCGACCTTCGACCTTGACCAATACATTGATACCGGTGCCCTTCCGGGCATCAGGCCGTAAAGAACGCCACATCGCCGTCGGCGATATTACGCCTGATCAGCAAGCCGCGCGGCCACACCCCCAAACGGTCCTCATCGTAGTCGGCAGCATCGAGGTCGGGGAGTTCAAGATACGCCCAGTCGTGCAGCCTGGCTCCTTTCGTGCCCTTGCCCGCCGAGAGGTGCTGCCAGACGCAAGGATCAAGGTGGCGCGCGATTTCGGCCGCAGTGCCGGCAACCGGAGGTTTGTCGGCCCAAGAACCGAAGTGATGGAGCGGCTGCTGTCGCCATGGGCCCGGATCACCCGCCGCTTTAGCCCGCATCCAACCCGTCTTGCGCCTCTCGTCCGATAGCGATCGGTCCAGAAACGACCCTGCCGATATCGCCACGCGGCTCTGCGTGAACAGCCCGCGCATCCGAGCCTCGACGTCGCGCAGCGACGATGCCCAAAGCTCCAAAGTCGTTTCGATCAATACACCCGTCATCCAGTGATTACTCACCCCTGGCTTGAGCGATTAAGCTGAGACGGCACTGAAGATGGTTCGGAAGGGATTGGCTCCGGACAGGCGCGCGGTGTCGACCGTTGTGCGCAGATCGGCTTCAGCATCGGCGGCCCATTTGGATCGGTAGCCGTTGGTGACGTTGCGTTGGATGATGCTGGGTCTCAGCGCGCGTTCGCCGCCGTGCTGCTCGACAAAGCGCGCCTTATGGCAACCTGCATTGATCATGACCCTCGGGTCCATGTGCGTCGTCCGATGGCCATGATTGGCCATGGCTGATCGATGAGCTTGTTCCACGCCTTGCAGCAGTGGTCGATGATGTTGTCGGGTACGATGCGCTTGCCAGTCATGTGCCACCCGGCCTGATCCATCAGCACGGCCGCATGAGCGCCAGGGGCGACGGCGAGCGATATCTCGATCAGATGCAGCGACATGGTTTCGGTATTGCACAAGGGCAGCACCAGCCCGGCGCCCCCTTCGGCGAAGCTCAGGACATGCTTGCCATGTTCCGGGCAGATTGCGCCAAAGATATAGGCCGATTTGGTCCGCTGGTGCTTCGGTGCCGAAGATCGCGTCCCGCGTCTGGCCCTGCGCCGAGTGATCTTGTTCTTCTGGCCAATGCGTGCCTCGTCCCGGAACCATATCTCTATGGGCGTGCCCGTCGGGGGGTGTGCCTGTCGGGAGGGCTGTTCTGACCTTTGCCAGCGCGGCGGCAAAGCCCCCTTTTTGAACGCCTCCATGGCGTCTTCATTCTGGGCATGATGGCGGGGCCGCGCCGTGAGCTTGACGTAGCCCAGCTTCTTCAGCTCGCGCCCCACCGTGGTTGCATCGAGCGACACCGCAAATTCATAGT
>JBBQXX010000016.1:0-26212 GCA_038209235.1 Sphingomonadales bacterium
GGCCGGGGCCGGGGCCGCGCTGCCGGGCAGGCGGGTGGCGGTCGCGTGGCCGGCCGGCGGCTCGACGGCACGGCCCTTGATCTTCTCGTAGGCCGATTCGCGGTCCACGGTTTTCTCGTAAGTGCCGGCCACCAGAGAACCAGCGATCAGCGCCTGGCGCTGAGCCGGCGTGATGGGGCCGATCTGGCTGCCCGGTGGGTGCACAAACACCCGCTCGGTGACGCAGGGCCGGCCCTGGGCGTCGAGAAAGCTCACCAGCGCCTCGCCCACCGCCAGTTCCTGGATGGCGGTGGCCATGTCGCCGATGGCCGGGTTCGCACGCATGGTCTCTGCCGCGCTCTTCACTGCCTTCTGGTCGCGCGGCGAGAAGGCGCGCAGCGCGTGCTGCACACGGTTGCCCAACTGGCCTGCGACCTTTTCGGGGATATCGATCGGGTTTTGCGTGACGAAATAAACCCCGACACCCTTCGAGCGGATCAGCCGCACCACCTGCTCGATCTTGTCCTCCAGCGCCTTTGGCACATCATCGAACAACAGGTGCGCCTCATCAAAGAAGAACACGAGCCTGGGCTTTTCGGGATCGCCGATCTCGGGCAAGGTCTCGAACAGTTCGGACAGCAGCCACAGCAGGAAGGTCGCATACAGCTTGGGGCTTTGCATCAGCCTGTCAGCGGCGAGCACGTTAATATAGCCCCGACCCTGGTCATCGCAGCGGATGAAATCATCGATCTCCAGCGCGGGTTCGCCAAAGAACTGGCCTGCACCCTGGCTTTCGAGCTGGAGCAATTGCCGCTGGATAGTACCGACGCTGGCCTTGGTGACATTGCCGAACCGCGCCGACAGCGTGCTGGCATTTTCGGCGGTATAGGCGAGCACCGATTGCAGATCGGCCAGATCGAGCAGCAGCAGGCCCTGTTCGTCGGCAAAGCGGAAGGCGATGTTGAGCACGCCTTCCTGCGTATCGTTCAGCCCCATCAGCCGCGCGAGCAACAGCGGCCCCATTTCGCTGATCGTGGTGCGGATCGGATGGCCCTGCTGGCCATACAGGTCCCAAAACACCGCCGGATTGTCCGAATAGGCATAGCCTTCCAGCCCGATTTCGGCCGCGCGTGCGACCAGCTTGTCGTGATGCTTGAAGGTCGGCGATCCAGCCATCGCGATGCCTGCCAGATCGCCCTTTACGTCAGCGACGAACACCGGCACGCCCTCGGCAGAAAAGCTCTCGGCGATACCCTGCAGCGTCACCGTCTTGCCGGTGCCGGTCGCGCCTGCGACCATGCCATGCCGGTTGGCGCGGCTGAGCACCAGGGTCTGTCGCTCACCGCCGCCAAGGCCCAGGAAAATATCGGTCATGGCTGGTGGTCCCCCGCAGCATTATTGTGGTGCCACCTATAAGCGCGCCGACCAAGCGAAGTCGAGGGATCTCGGGTATAAACTGTTTGGGGGTAAGGGGCACTTGCATCCGTCCCCCAACCGTCCTGCTGAACTTGTTTCAGCATCGATGGTGGGTCTGGGCTATGTGGGTGCGAACCAGGAAATGGAGCCTGAAACGAGTTCAGGGTGACGAAAAAGCGGACAGGCGACCATCGGCCCCGAGGGCTAAATCCAGCCCCCCAGCTCCCTGCGCACCAGCGTCTCGAGCATATCCATGCCTTCACCGCTGGCGTTGAGGCACGGCAGGTAGGCGAACTTTTCGCCGCCGCCATGTTCGAACTGCTCGCGGCCCTGGATCGCCAGCTCCTCGAGCGTTTCGAGGCAATCGACCGAGAAACCCGGTGCGACCACCGCGATGCGTTTGACCCCCTTCTTGCCCAACGCCTCGAGCGTATCATCGGTGGCAGGTTCAAGCCATTTGGCGCGGCCAAAGCGTGACTGGAACGAGACCACCAGCTCGCGCCCCATCGCCTCAGACAGCAGCCGCGCGGTCTTGCGGCACTGGCAGTGATAGGGGTCGCCCAGATGCAGCGTGCGCAGCGGCATGCCGTGAAAGCTGGTGACGATCTGTTCGGGAACGAAATCGAGCGAAGCGATGGCGTGCTCGATATTGCGTTTGAGCGCATCGATATGCGCCGGATCGTCATGATAGGGTGGCAACGTGCGGATCGCAGGTTGCCAGCGCATCGCCTGCAGCACCTCGAACGCCTTGTCGTTGGCGGTGCCCGTGGTCGCGCCCGAATATTGCGGATACAGCGGCGCGAGCAGGATGCGATCGCAGCCCGCCTTTTTCATCGCATGGATGCGCGCCTTGATCGATGGGTTGCCATAGCGCATCGCATGATCGACCAGCACGCTGCCCCCCATGCGTTCGCGCAACGCCTCTGCCTGCCGCCGCGAATAGACCGCGAGCGGCGATCCATGATCGGTCCACACCTCGGCATAGGCCGCTGCGGATTTTTGCGGGCGGGTGTTGAGGATCACCCCGCGCAGCAGCGGTTGCCAGACGATCGCGGGAATTTCGACGACACGCTTGTCGGAGAGAAACTCACCCAGATAGTCGCGCACCGCCTTGGTCGTTGGCGCAGCAGGCGTGCCCAGGTTGATCAGCAGCACCCCGACGCTCGGTTTGAGGATCGGCGGGTGATCGGCGGGCGGCTCCATGCCCGATTGCGAAATATCGAAATCGCTCACAGGCCACCTGACAGCAGGGGCAGCTGGCGAAAGCGCAGGCCGGTGGCCGAATACAGCGCATTGGCGATGGCGGGCGCGACCGCAGGCACCCCGATCTCGCCAAGGCCCGCAGGCGCTTCCTGGCTTTCGATAAAGTCCACGCGGATCTCCGGTATGTCGGCCATTTGCGGCAGGAAAAGGGCTTGCAGGCTGCGGGCATCGGGATAACCATCGGCCCAGCCGGTGGCGCACCCCATTGCCATCGCCAACGCGAATATCATGCCACCTTCGATCTGTTGCAAGGCTATGTCGTGATTGATGATGCGCCCGGCATCGACCACCGCCGACAGCCGCTCGACCCGGAAGCCGCCCCGCGCGCTGCCGCCATTGGCGCTATCCGCCGTGCCGCTGGCGCGCGATGCGCTGGCGATCACCGCAATGTGCGCGCCGCCCAGGCTGCAGCAGGCAACCCCCTGCCCGCTGTTGTCCAGCCCGCCGTCCCATTCGGCAAGTCCCGCCGCGCGCGTCAGGCAATTGGCCAGCCGGATGTTCTGCCCCAGCATCTGGACGCGATAGGACAAAGGCTCACGCTGGGTCTGGCTCGCCATTTCATCGATGAACGATTCGGTGACGAACACGCCATAGCTGGCCGAATTGCCGCGCCAGCGCCCGGTGGGGATATCGATACGCGCCGGATAATGATCGATCGCCAGATCGGCGATGTCATAGGGAATCATCGCGCCTGATACGGCGGCCAGATCCGCCTCGCCGCTGGTTTCGGCTATCGCATCCATCGGCGCGGCATCGTTGAACAGGCGCTGGGCAAACTCGCGCTGGGTCGGCGGGCAGGCGATCTTGACCGATAGCGCGGTGATGTTCGACTGCGCGTCGATCAGCGCCGCCAGCCGCGCGGCGACCGGGGTGCGGACGGGATCGCGCACCGACTCCTCGATCCGCGAGCGCGTCAGCTGCACCGGGCGGCGCAGCTGGCGCGCGAGCACGGCGGCGGGCGCGACCAGATCATCATCGAGCCGCCGGTCGAACGATCCGCCCGCCGGCATCGGGTAGATCTGCACATTGGCAACAGCGATATCCAGCGCCGCCGCCGCGCGCCGCCGGGCACTGGCGGGGGCCTGGCTTGCCACCCACAGTTCCAGCCGGTTGTCGGCAAAGCGCGCGGTCACCGCGCCGGTTTCGAGCGTTGCGTGCGGCGCAGCGGCAATCGTGTAGCGCGCCGCCAGTCCGTTGCCGCTGGCAAAGGCAGCATCGGCCTGGCCGCGTGCGATCATCCGGTAGCCGGTGCCCTTGGCGAGCGCCTGATCGAGCGCGGCTTCGACTACTTCGCTCGACCGGCGCTTGCCGATCACCCGAAAACGCGGCTTGAGTGCGGACACCGCCTTGTCCGCCGCCCACCAGCTGGTCGCGACCGCTGCCACCCAGTCAGTCCCCTTGATGATATCGATCAGCCCGGTGACGCGCCTGGCAGGCGCTGCATCGACGCTGACCAGCGCGACCGCGCCGACCGGACCGTGCCGGATGGCCGCATAAACCATGTCGGGCAGGCGGATGTCGCCGGCAAAGCTGGCGCTGCCATCGACCTTGGAGGGCAGATCGAGCCGCGCGAACGGCGGTGCATCGCCCACCGGCTCGGTGCGCAGGTTGCCGGGCAGCGTAGTGCGCAATGGCGCAGGATCGGGCACCGGATAGGTCACAGCCTCGGTGGCCAGTTCGGCAAAGCGCAGTCGCTCATTGCCCCAGACGACAAAGCCATCGCGGGTATCGGTTTCTTCTGCGGCAACGCCCCAGCGCTTGGCCGCCGCCTGGCTCAGCATTGCGCGCGCGACAGCGGCAGCGGCGCGATACCCGGCCTCATACGCGGTGACCTCGGTATCGCCTGCGGTCACCACGAAATCGCGCATCGCGGCCCAGCGGCGCACCAGTATGTCGCTCTCGTCGGGGCTTGCCGCCAAGCCCGGCGGCAGCAGCAGCGCTGCCCACTCGCTCGCCAGCCGGTTGTTGGCAAATACAGGCGCAGGCGGTGCAGGTTCGAGCGCGACGGTGCGCCAGTCTGCGCCCAGCTCTTCGCTGACGATCTGCGCCAGTACCGTGCCCACCCCCTGGCCCATTTCGCAATGCGGGTTGCTGACGATCACCGTGCCATTGGCAGCGATACGCACGAACGCGCCGAACACCGCCTCATTACCCTGAATGCCGGGCGGATCGTCATAGCGGCGCGGCCACAACGCCCAGGCGAGCGTCAGCCCGGTGCCTGCGGCAGCCGTGATCAGCAGGCCACGCCGCGTGATCAGCGCCATCGTCTAGTCTGCCTGCGCCGCCGCGACCGGCGATCCGATACCAGCAGCACCCCCGCCGCCGGCAGGTGCAAACCGATTGTCGATCCACATCGAGATGCGTGCGGCAATCTGGGCAAAGCCATCGGCGAGCGGGCCTTCCCCGGAAGCAGGCGGCACCCCGGAATCGCTCGACCGGCGGATCGCTATATCGAGTGGCACCCGGCCCAGAAACGGCAGGTTCATCGATTTGGCCGCAGCTTCGGCTCCGCCGATACCAAACGGATCGGACAGCTCGCCGCAATGCGGGCAGACGTAGCCTGCCATATTCTCGATCATGCCGATGATCGGCACCCCACCCTGTTCGAACAGGCTAATCGCGCGCACCGCATCCATCAGCGCCAGATCCTGCGGGGTGGAGACAATCACCGCGCCTGCCGGTTTATACTTTTGCAGCATCGACAGCTGCACATCACCGGTGCCCGGCGGCAAATCGACGATGATATCGGTAATGTCGCCCCAATGCGCATCGATCAGCTGCCCCAGCGCCTTGCCCGCCATCGGCCCACGCCACGCAATCGCCTGCCCCGGCGGCACGATATGACCCATCGAAAGCATCGGCACGCCAAAATCATTGGCCACCGGCACCAGCTTTTCGCCACGCGCGGTGGGCTTTTCATCCTCGCAATCGAACAGCCGCGGCTGCGAGGGGCCGTAGATATCGGCATCGACCAGCCCCACCTTGCGCCCGGCGCGGTGCATGGCAACCGCAAGATTGGCCGAGAACGTCGATTTGCCGACCCCGCCCTTGCCGCTGCCCACCGCGATCAACCGGGGCGGGCGGCGCTCTGCGGTCATCAGAACCTGCACCTTGGTGATCCCGTCCAGCTTGTGCAGCGCGCCCTTGAGCGCGATTTCCAGCTTGTCGCGCGCCAGCGTATCCAGCCCTGCGACATCCAGAACCACCGAGACAACGCCATCGCGCAACCGCACCGCGCTCGCCCGGCCTTCGGTCACCGTCTGCGCGGCGTTTTCGATGTCACTTTGCTCTGCCATATGATCCTTGCGCATAATGCGGCGCGCCATGATCAGGCAAGCCGCTGCCCTGCCTAGCGGAAATGCAGCCTCACGCAAAACAGATGCGCATGAAACCCCTGTTTTTATCAGAGTCACGCCCTATAAAGACTATATGACAAGACTGACCGGCTGGTTTTCCCACATCTTATCGCCCATTCTCGCTATGGCCAACAACAACCCTTGGGGTAGCGGATCGGGAGGTTCGGGCGGCTCAGGCGACTCCGGCTCGGGCGATTCAGGATCGAGCGGCGGCAGTGGCCCGCGCAATCCGTGGCAACCGGGTGGCTCTCCGCCTGCGGGCGGGCGCAGGGCATCGAACATCGAAGACCTTTTCAAGCGGCGCGGCGGTGGCGGCGGCGGCATGGGCGGCGGCGGATTTTCTGGCCTGCCCAGACGGCCCAACGGCAAAAGCTATGTGCCTATCGTCATCGGCGTGCTGTTCATCCTGTGGCTGCTGATCACCAGCATCCACCGCGTCGGCCCGCAGGAGCGCGGTGTCGTCTCGTTTCTGGGCTCGTATTCGCGTACGCTGGAGCCGGGCATCGCGATGACCCTGCCATCGCCGCTCGAATCGTTCGAACTGGTCGATGTGCAGAACATCCGCACGATCGATATCCCGACCGCGGGCACCACCGAAAACCTGATCCTGACCGGTGACCAGAACCTGGTCGATCTGGCTTATTCGGTGCGCTGGACGATAAAGGACCCGACGCTGTATCTGTTCCAGCTCGCCGACCCTGAAGCGAGTATACGCGAAGCAGCAGAGGCTGCGATGCGCGCCAGCGTTGCCGAAGTCACGCTGGACGATGCCATCGGGCCGGGCCGTATCGAGGTCGAGCAGAATGTCGAGGCGCGCATGAAGGATCTGCTCGACAGCTATCGCTCCGGCATCGAGGTGCAGGGCGTGGCGATCAAGAAGGCTGATCCGCCCGAAGCGGTGAACGAGGCGTTCAAGGCGGTTTCGGCCGCGCAGCAGGAAGCGCAGACCTTCCTCAACGAGGCACGCGCCTATGCCCAGCAGCTGACCGCCGCTGCGCAGGGTGAGGCCGCCGCATTCGACAAGGTGTATGAGGAATATCGCCTTGCCCCCGATGTGACTCGGCGGCGCATGTATTATGAAACCATGGAGCGGGTTCTGTCCAAGCTAGACAAGACGATCATCGAACCGGGCAATGTAACGCCATATCTGCCGTTGCCCGAGCTGCGCAAACGCGCGCAGGCAAGCACGGCCGAGGCGGCGCCTGCGCCAGCTACAGAAGGGGCACGCTGATGCCCGCGATCTTCCAACGCCCGCTGTTGCTGCTGGTGCTGCTCGCCGTGCTGCTGATTGCGCTGGCCAGTTCGGTTGCGATCGTACCTGAAACCAAACAGGCGGTGATCGTGCGCTTTGGCCAACCGGTGCGCACCTTCAACGTCTATCGCGAGAACGAGGAATTCGGTCGCACCGGCGCAGGTCTGATCGCGCGCATCCCGTTTGCCGAACAGATCGTCTGGGTCGACAAGCGTGTGATCGCGGTCGAGATGGAGCAGCAGCAGGTGCTGTCCACCGACCAGCTTCGTCTCGAGGTCGATGCCTATGCACGCTTCCGCATTGTCGATCCTGAACGGATGTTCGTCTCGGCGGGCAGTGTCGAGCGCGTTGCCGCAGAGCTTCGCCCGATCTTGGGCTCGGCGCTGCGCAACGAGCTGGGCAAGCGTCAGTTTGCCGCGTTGCTGAGCCCCGAACGCGGCGGCATCATGGACCGTATCCAGGCCGGGCTTGACCGGATCGCATCGCAATATGGCGCGCAGATCGTCGATGTGCAGATCAAGCGCGCCGACTTGCCGCAGGGCACACCGCTGCAGAGCGCCTTTGAACGGATGCGCACCGCACGCGAGCAGGAAGCACGCACGATCACCGCGCAGGGTCAGAAGAATGCGCAGATCATCCGCGCCGAGGCGGATGCATCGGCATCACGAACCTATGCCGACAGCTTCAGCAAGGATGCGTCTTTCTACGAGTTCTATCGTGCAATGCAAAGTTACGAGCGGACGTTCTTGGGAGGATCAGGTGAAACATCGATCATCCTGTCGCCCAACAACGACTATTTGCGCGAATTTCAGGGTCGGGGGAACCGTTAGACCTGTGCGGCGCTGAAAAGGGCTGCATCATTCAATCTGCGTTCAGGCGTGGGTTGCAAACCGGGATAGCCATGGTTTTGCGCCGGTTTGCGGTGCTTTGGGGACAATCGGTGGACGCGTCTTTAGACATGAAAAGGAATCACACGTGCGATACGTTTATGCAGTGACGTCAGCCCTTTTGCTCAGTGGCAGCGCCATCGTTCTGGCCACCGGCCAGCCGCTTGGCGCGCAAGTCGCGCAAAACGACCAGAGCGCGATGAAAGCCGCCGCGCCGGCCGCCGGCGCGCCGATGAGCTTTGCCGATCTGACCGAACAGCTGCAACCGGCGGTGGTCAATATCTCCACCCGCCAGCGCGTCAAGGTGCCCAACAATCCGTTCGCCGGAACCCCATTCGGCGGCCTGTTCGGTGGGCCTGATGGTGGCGGTGGCGGCGGCGGCACCCGCGAGGCACAGTCGCTGGGATCAGGCTTCATCATCTCGGCGGACGGCTTTGTCGTCACCAACAACCACGTGATCGCCGCAGAAGGCAATGGCTCGGTTGAATCGATCACCGTGACGATGCCCGATGGCACCGAGTTTCCCGCCCGGCTGATCGGTCGCGATCCGCAATCGGACCTTGCCGTGCTCAAAATCTCGGGCACCAAGCCGTTCCCCTTCGTGCGCTTTGGCGATTCGACCAAGACGCGCGTCGGCGACTGGATTCTGGCTATCGGCAATCCGTTTGGCCTGGGCGGCACGGTAACCTCGGGGATCATCTCGGCGGTTTATCGCAACACCGGCCAAGGCGGCGCCTATGACCGCTATCTGCAAACCGATGCCGCGATCAACCGGGGCAATTCGGGCGGCCCGATGTTCGACCTCAACGGCAACGTCATCGGCATCAACAACGCGATCATCTCGCCCACCGGTGGCAGCGTCGGCATCGGCTTTGCCATCCCTGCAGAAGTGGCTGCTCCGATCGTCGAGAAGCTGCGTAATGGCACGGCAATCGAGCGCGGCTATCTGGGTATCGGCATTAACCCGCTGACCGACGATCTGGCGGCATCGCTTGGCCTGCCCAAGCGACGCGGCGAGTTTGTCCAGCGGGTCGAGCCGGGCGAAGCAGCCGAAAAGGCGGGTATCAAGGCAGGCGACGTCGTCATCATGGTCGATGGCAAGGATGTTACCCCCGACCAGACCCTGTCTTTCATCGTTGCCAATGTCGCGCCGGGCAAGAGCATCCCGATCGTACTGATCCGCAACGGTGAGCGCATGACGCTGAGCGCCACTGTCGGTCGCCGTCCAAGCGAGGATGAGATCGCCGCGCAAAGCTTCAACCCTGAAGCTGCCGAGGATTTCTCCGATCAGGACGAACAGAACAGCGAGCAGGCGACCCGCCAGGCGCTTGGCCTAGTCGTGACCGAACTGACCGCGCAGGTCGCACGCCAGATCGGCGTCCCACCCGAGCTCAAGGGCGTTGTCGTGGCGGCGGTCGATCCGTCGGGGGATTCGGCAGCCAAGGGTATCCGCCGAGGCGATGTGATCCTGTCGATCAACAACCGCGCTGTCACGACATCGGCCGAGGTTGACCGGGTCATCGCCGAGGCGCGCGCCTCCAGCCGCGAAGCTGTGTTGCTGCGCGTCCAGCGCCGCACCGGTCAGCCGCAGTTCCTGCCGGTCCGGCTGCGCACCAAGTAAACCGCAACGGGACAGCGTCAATACTGTGATGAAGGGCGGTGCGATTGCGCCGCCCTTTGCTTTTCCAGCCTTTCGTGCGCGGCAACTTGTCTTGTCGGTTTCGCCTACCTAGTGTCGACCCCAACACCCAGATTTACGGGTGAGACAGGAGATGATGATGGGCAGATTTGCAATCGTAACCGGCGGAACCCGGGGCATCGGTGAGGCGATCAGCCTTGCCCTCAAGGATGCCGGGGCACATGTCATCGCCAGCTACGGTGGCAATGATGACGCGGCTCGCGCGTTTTGCGAGCGTACCGGCATAGCCGTGCAGAAATGGGATGTCGGCGATCACCAGCAATGCCTGGATGCGGTCACCCGGATCGAGGCAGATCACGGCCCGGTTGATATTCTGGTCAACAATGCCGGCATCACCCGCGATGCCACGATGATGAAGATGACCTGGGAGCAGTGGGACGAGGTGATCCGCGTCGATCTGACCGGTTGCTTCAACATGGCCAAGGCCTGCTTCCCCGGAATGCGCACCCGGGGCTGGGGCCGGATCGTCAATATCGGATCGGTCAACGGTCAGGGCGGGCAGATCGGCCAGGTCAACTATGCCGCCGCCAAATCGGGAATCCACGGGTTCACCAAGTCGCTGGCGATAGAAGGCGCACGCTATGGCGTCACCGTCAACGCGATCGCGCCGGGCTATATCGCCACCGAAATGCTCGCCACCATCCCGCAGAACGTGATGGACAAGATTGTCGCGCAGATTCCGATCGGGCGGCTGGGCAATCCCGATGAAATCGCGCGCGGCGTGGTGTTCCTGACCGCCGAGCAAGCCGCCTTCGTCACCGGGTCGACGCTGTCGATCAACGGCGGCCAGCATATGTACTGATGGCTGATAGCCAAGGTGCACTGATCTGCGCTTTGGCTATCAGGGCTTGGCGAAAATCCCCGCAATCAGGCCGCGTTTCCTGGCGCCGCCTGATTTGAGCACATTGCGGCGGAACAGCCTTGCACCAAAGCGGATCAGCAGCAGCACCCAGGCGAATTGCCAGCCCAATGCCAGCAGGTGCGGCCAGATCACCTCCTGCTGCGCGGCACGGGCCAGCATCGCGAAGGGCGAGCTGAACGGGAAGATCGCCGCGAACAGCTCGATCGGCTCACCCAGCCGGGTGACCGAAAACGAGGCAAGGAAGAAGAACAGCAGCTGGCCCATGGTCGCGGGCATCGACAGCGTCTGCACCTCGCGCACCGTGGTCGCCATCGCACCGATCCCCAGGAAAAGCGAGCCGAGCAGCAGATAAGCCATCGCAAAATAAGCGACACCCAGCGCCAGGAACAGCGGCCATCCGGTGGCAGGCGGCGGCAGCGCGGGCAGGCCATTGCCCGCCAGCGTGATTGCGCCCAACGCAAGTACTGCCCAGCAGGCAATGCCGATCATCGCCATCGCCAGCATCGCAAACAGCTTGCCCAGAAAGATCGCATCGATCGGCACGGCAGCAGCCAGAATCTCGATGATCTTGTTGGTCTTTTCCTCGACCAGGTTGGAAAGCACCATGCCCGCCAGCAGCATGGTAAGCAGCACCAGCAACGCTTGCCCGACCTGCGCGGTCATCAACCGCGCCTGTTGCTGCGAGCCTGAGCTTTGCGCAACTATCCGTGTCGCCAGTCCGACGGGTGCAGCGGTCGCGCCATCGCGCGCGCGCTCGATCAATAGCCCCAGCGGACCTTGCCAGCGTTCGATCTCGCTGGCGGTCCCTATCAGCTCGGGATTGGCGAGACTGCCCGACAATACCCCCAGAAACCGCGTCCCCTGTCTGGCATCGAGCAACCTTTCAGGCGTTGCAGCATCGGTCGCGACCAACACCGGGACCCGCGCTTCGCCCAGCTGCCCGGCCAGCGCCGCGCGCGCGCGGAGTGCAGCTTCGCGATCGGGCGCGGCCATCACCAGCGCAAATCGCGGCCTATCGATATCACGCGCCACCTGTCCGCCGATGCTGCCCGCGGCAACACCGATGGCCAGCGGAAACACCGGCCCCAGCAAGAAGAAGAAAAACGCCTTGGAAAAGATGATCGCGGCAAAATCGCGCCGCGCGATCACCCAGCTTGCGCGCAGCAGTTCACGCATCGGGCTTCTCCTGATAATTCGGCCCCTGATAATTCGGCCCCTGCTGTTCTGGCCCCTGATAATTCGGCCCCTGCTGTTCTTCATCGAGCAACCGCGCAGCATCGGCCCCTGCAATTGCGACGAACGCATCGTGCAGCCCGGGCCGTTCGATCGACAGCGACTGGATACCCGCATTGCCTTCGATCAACGCGCGCAGCAGCGGCTCGACCCCGGTTTCGGGCAAGGTGAATTGCCAGAAATGCCCCTCAGGCGCGGCATCGTGCGGCAGAGCCGTGCGCCATGGCCCATCAAGCGTGCGCGTCTCCAACCGGACCTGCGGGCGCAGCTTGTCGCGCGCCTCGCTGACCGATCCGGTAAACGGCACCTTGCCGCCAGCGATGATCGCGATCCGCTCGCACAGGCGCTCTGCGTGCGCGATGACATGGGTGGAAAATATCACGGTAACCCCGCGATCAGCCTGCGCGCGGATCAACCGTTCAAGCTTGCCCTGGTTAAAGGCATCGAGCCCGGAGAACGGTTCATCGAGGACGATAAGTTCCGGATCATGCACCAGCGTGCCGAGCAGTTGCACGGTCTGCGCCATACCCTTGGACAGCGTGCGCACCTCCTTGTCCGCCGCCGCGCCCAGTCCGTGCTCTTCGAGCATCGCCCGGCCTCGTCTGCGCCCTTGCGCAAGCGGCAGACCGCGCAGCGCGCCCATGAAGGCGATCGCATCATAGGCCTTCATCGAAGGGTAAAGCCCGCGCTCCTCGGGCAGATAGCCGACGCGCTTGGCGACATCGAGCGGATGATCGCTGCCCAGCAGGGTGCGCGTCCCTTCATCGGGGTCGACGATGCCTAGCAGCATCCGCAGCGTCGTGGTCTTGCCAGCGCCGTTCGGCCCAAGAATGCCGAAGATGCTGCCCGCCGGCACGGTGAGGTCGACACCGTCGACCGCGCGCTGTCGCCCAAATATCTTTACCAGCCCGTGCGCTTCGATGGCGTTGGCGGTCACGGTGTATCCTTGGGCAAGCGGTGTAAGACGGTCTGGTCTTCGGTCTTGGTTGGTCCAGGTTAATCGGGTAGCGGAAGAACGTGGTTAGCGGCAAGAAAAACCTTGAAGCGGCGATTGCGCACGAAGCGGCCCGGCTGGGCTTTGCCGATTGCGGCATCGCGCCTGCATCGCTCGGGCCGCAAAGCGCAAGCCGGCTGCAACGATGGCTTGCCGATGGCTGTCATGGCGACATGCTGTGGATGGAGGCACGCGCCGACCAGCGCGCCGACCCGCAGACCTTGTGGCCGGAGGTAAAATCGGTGATCATGCTGGGGATGAGCTATACGCCGGGGCGTGATCCGTTTGCGTTGGAAGCTCATCCGGAGCGCGGGCGAATCTCGGTCTATGCGCAGGGCGGCGACTATCACAAGACGGTCAAGTCCGCGCTCAAGGCGCTGGCGCGCTGGCTGGTCGAGGTGACCGACGACGAGCCAGAATCAACGGGGGTCAAAGTGTTCGTCGATACCGCGCCGGTGATGGAAAAGCCGCTGGCGATGGCGGCGGGGCTGGGCTGGCAGGGCAAGCACAGCAATCTGGTGAGCCAACGCCATGGCAGCTGGCTGTTCCTCGGCGCGATCTACACCACGCTTGAGCTTGAACCGAGCCGCGCCGGACAGGACCGCTGCGGATCGTGCCGCGCGTGTCAGGACATCTGCCCCACGCAGGCCTTCGTGGAACCGTACCGGCTCGATGCGCGGCGGTGCATATCGTATCTGACCATCGAGCATGCAGGGCCGATCCCGGCAGAGCTGCGGCGCGGGATCGGCAACCATGTCTATGGCTGCGATGATTGTCTGGCCGTCTGCCCGTGGAACAAGTTTGCCGATACCGCACACCGCAATCAGGCATTCCTGCCACGCGCCGAACTGACCGCGCCATCGCTGGCGGATCTGCTGGCGCTGGATGATGGGGCGTTTCGTAGCCTGTTTGCCGGATCACCGATCAAGCGCAGTGGGCGGGTGCGGATGGTACGCAATGCGCTGATCGCGGCGGGCAACAGCGGCGAGGTCGCGTTGGTGCCGCAGGTGATTGCGCTGCTGGACGATGCGCAGCCGGTGGTGCGCGGCGCGGCGGTCTGGGCGTTGGCGCAGCTCGACCGCGAGCGCTACGAGCGCGAACGCGCGGTCCGTCAGCCCAGTGAGTCCGACGCCGAGGTTATCGCCGAATGGCAGGCGTTTTGGACGCTTGCCGATCGCGCGGTCGCCAGCTAGGCGCTGGTTGGCAATGCAACCGCCTTTCGATCACGTTCGCACCTGGGTCTTCGATCTGGACAACACGCTTTATCCGGCGGCGAGCGATCTTTTCGCGCTGATCGACGAGCGCATGGGCCTTTTCATTTCGCAGCTGCTCGGCGTCGACGCGCAAGAAGCGCGGCGGGTCCAGAAGGGCTATTATTACCAGCATGGCACCACGCTGGCCGGGTTGATGCTCGATCATGGTATCGAGCCGCGCGAGTTTCTCGATTTCGTGCACGATATCGACATGAGCCGCCTGACGCCCTGCCTGATCACCGCACAGGCGATCGACCGCCTGCCGGGGCGCAAGCTGATTTTCACCAATGGCGATGTCGATTATGCCAGCCGCGTGTTGGCCAGGCTGGGGCTGGCCACGCATTTTGAAGCGATCCACGATATCCACGCCACCGGCTATAAGCCCAAACCGCACGATCTGGCCTATTCCAGCCTGATCGCACAGCTGGATATCGATCCGCATGCCGCGCTGTTCGTCGATGATATCGCACGCAACCTCAAGCCTGCCAAAAGGCTGGGGATGACAACGGTGTGGATGAACAACGGATCAGACGGCGGCACACACGGTGCCGAGCAAGATTATATCGACCATGAAATCCACGCGCTCGATGCCTGGCTCGCCGCGCTGACACAGGAGACCGGATGATGACCGACGCGCCGACAAGCCAAGACCTGCCAAGCCGAATCGAAGCCGCCTGGGATGCCCGCGATAGGCTCGACACCGGATCACAGAGCAAAGTTGGTGCCGATGTCGCCGAAGCGCTCGATCTGCTCGACAGCGGCGCAGCGCGCGTCGCCCAGCCTGATGGCAAAGGCGGTTGGCAGGTCAACCAGTGGCTCAAGAAAGCCGTGCTGCTCTCGTTCCGGCTCAATCCGATGGCAGAGATCAGCGGCGCGCCCGGTGGAGCAAGTTGGTGGGACAAGGTGCCAAGCAAGTTTGCCGGGTGGTCGGCGGACGAGTTCCGCGCCGCCGGTTTCCGCGCCGTCCCCGGTGCGATTGCACGGCGCGGTGCGTTTATCGCCAAGGATGCGGTGCTGATGCCCAGCTTCGTCAATATCGGCGCGTATGTCGGTGAAGGCAGCATGGTCGATGCCTGGGCCACGGTGGGCAGCTGCGCGCAGATCGGCCGTAACGTGCATATCTCGGGCGGTGCCGGCATCGGCGGTGTGCTCGAGCCGTTGCAGGCCGGCCCGGTGATCATCGAGGACGGCGCGTTCATCGGCGCGCGCTCGGAGGTCGCCGAAGGGGTGATTGTCGGCGAAGGCGCGGTGCTTTCGATGGGCGTGTATCTGGGCGCATCGACCCGGATCGTCGATCGCGCGACGGGCCAGGTCCATTACGGCAAGGTGCCGCCGTTCGCGGTGGTCGTCCCCGGCGCGATGCCCGGCAAACCTTTCCCCGACGGAACCCCCGGCCCCTCGCTTTATTGCGCGGTGATCGTAAAAACGGTGGACGCGCAAACGCGCTCGAAAACCGCGATCAACGAACTGCTGCGCAGCTGAGTGGCTTCTCCAAATCCTCCCCCTTCAGGGGAGGTGGCAGCGCGCAGCGCTGACGGAAGGGAAACGGCTGGGCGCAATCCTCAAGGACAGCACAATCGTGCCTCCCCTCCACCGCTACGCGGTCCCCCTCCCCGTTTCGGGGAGGATTGAAAAAGTCGGGGCGGATGTCTTGCGGTGACCCAAGAAGATCAGCGCCAAAGACTCAGCGCCAAAGACTCAGCGGTAAAAGATGTGGTTGTCGACAGCGGCGAGGCGCTGCATGCGCCAGCCGGGCGAGACGTGGCGGGCGTGGAAGAACAGCGCGCCTTCGACCGGGCTTTCCCAGGCGTCTTTCAGCGCGATCTGCGCAATCGCCACGGCTTCGGCCCAGTCGCGGCTGGCGGTGGGAATGGCGGGCATCCGGCCACCGCGCACGAACGAGAACTGGCTGCGCTGGTAGACGACACCGCACAGGCTATCGGCAAAGCGACCCGAATCGCGGCGCGCGATGACCACCTTGGCGACCGCAAGCTGGCCGTTGAGCGTTTCACCCTTTGATTCGAAATAGACCGCGCCGGCAAGGCAGCGCATTTCTTCATCTATCTGATCGGGAATGGCGTGCATTGAAACCAGCTGCGCCAGACTTTCGGCGGACACCAAAGGTGCGCCGACCGGGGTATCGATCTGCTGGGAAGCGATTTCAGCGGCGGTTTTAGCTACCGAGCCGTCCTGAGCGGCCTGTGCAGCGGCGGAACCTGAAGCTTGGCTATAATCCGCAGGCAGCGGCTGGATCATGTCGGCGACCAGCGGCGATGCAAAGGCGGCTGAGGCGTCGGTAAAAGTCAGGGTGGCAATCGAATAGATTGCAACGGCAAAAATGCTGGCTGCCTTGAGGATCGTACTCATCAAATTCTTTAACTGTGCGGTGAGTCACCATGATCAGCACCGGTTGCATGCAGACACAATCTGCAGCTCAGGTCCTGACGGCTACCCCCCCGTCTGCGTGCTTGCCCTATTTTTTTTCCGTAACTGGAACCTTGTGGGCCGCCTGCGCGTTTCAATGACAGGCCCCCTCTATCGGGCGGGTCCTTGAGTCAACGCGCCTGCGCGATTATCGCGTCGAACTGTGCGCGGTTGGCGACGTCCAGCTCAATCACCCATAAGTCGCCGTCCTGCTTGCGCCTGCGCGCGATATACTCAGGCAATGTGCCCTTGCGCGCGATGGTGGCCTTGTCTTCGTCCCAGATTTCCCGCCATTGCACCGTGTCGTCGATGCCCGATATCGCTTCGAGCACCACGTTGTGCGCGCCTCGAATAGTGCGCGCGATCAGGATCGCGCCCGATGTCGGATCACCTTTGGCCAGCAAGGTGGCAAACCCGCCTGCCGCCTGGGTCAGCCGTTTCAGCGCCTCGATCCGGATATGCGCCGCCAGTCTTGGTTCGGTCATCTGGAGACTTCAGACGGGGGAACGGCATAGCCGTCAAGCCCGGACAGTGGGATATGCGAGCGCAGGAATGTGCCAGTGCCACGTGCAATCTCTTCGCCCTGGCCGTCGACCAGCCGCGATTCGCCGACGAACACCCGCCGCCTGCCGCTCACCCAATGGCCCTCGGCATACACCGGCCCGGCGCGCACCGGCGCTGTGAAGTGCAGGTTGAACGCGGTGGTCAGCAAAAACCGGTCGGTGACCACCGCATTGCAGGCATAGAACGCGGCATCATCGAGCATCTTGAAATACAGCGTGCCGTGCGCGGCCCCTGCGGCGTGGAAATGATCGGCCGTCACATCGAACTCGATCCGCGCGCGGCCCGCCTCTGAAATCGACAGCCGCGACGGGAACAGCTGGTTGATCGATGCTGCCGCATAAAGCCGCTCGAGCGCGCGAAAATGCGCGTCGGCTCCGGCAGATGCAGCCGGACCTGGTGACGCTTCAGGCAGCGTCACGGTCCAGCTCGGCGGTTACCAAGGCATAGACCGCATCAGGATCGTCGGTGCCCTTGATCTTGGCCAGCGTCTTTTCATCGCGGGTCAGCCGCGAGATATGCGCCAGCGCCTGCAGATGCATCGCCCCGGTTGCGACCGGTGAGATCAGCGCGATCACCAGATCCACCGGCAGATTGTCGATCGATCCGAAATCGATCGGCTTGCCCAGCCGCAGCAGCACCGCGACAGACCGGTCGATGCCATCGATCTTGCCGTGCGGAATCGCGACGCGCCGCCCGAAACCTGTCGAACCCAAAGCCTCGCGTTCGAGCAGGCAGGCGAGCACGTTGTCGTCATCCAACCCATAGCAGAGACCGAACTGTTCTGCGGCGAGCTCCAGCGCCTGCTGCTTGTCGGCGACACGTGCCGAGATCAGCACCGCCTGCTTGTCGAGTTCAAACCACGCCATGATATATCAAAAATCTCGGTCCTGTCGCGCGCACTGGCTCATCGGCCAGCACGGACGCGCACAAATGTCCACCAGGGGTCGCGCTGGTCCTGTCAGGAAAGTTTACGACTTCATCCCGCCAACGCCCCACCTGCGTATTGCCGCGGGCCATGCACCAGTTCGCCTCAAAAACCAAGCGGCGCGATGCGAACAGCGCACCGCCGGGCTTATTTATGCGGCTCGACCCAGCCGATCGAGCCATCGGTGCGGCGATAGACCATGTTGTGACGCCCGGTGCCGGTGTTCTTAAACAGCAGCGCGTTGGTGTTGCGCAGGTCGAGCATCATCACCGCATCAGACACCGTTGCCTCGGGGACATCGACCCGGGTTTCGGCGATCACGACGGGTGCATCGCCAACCTCTTCTTCTGCACTGGCGCTTTCGAACACGACATAGGCGGCTTCTTCTTCGCGCGCGGCGTGCTCGACCTGCTCGTGACGTCCTTTCAGGCGGCCCATATAGCGGCGCAGCTGCTTGTCGATTTTTTCGGCCGCGCCATCGAACGAGACGTGTGCATCATGCGCCAGTCCGTGGCCCTTGAGGATCAGGCCCTGCATGACATGGGTGACGATATCGCACTGAAACTGGTCGTGCGGCCCTCGTCCGAAGGTGACATGAGTGGATAACGCCTTGGAAAAATACTTTTCGACAATCGCATTAAGCCGGTCCTGGACATGCACCTTGAGCGCCTCGCCTGTATCGACCTGATGACCTGAAATACGAATGTCCATGATGTTCTCCGTTTCTTGGGGCCTGACGCCGGCTGGATACCGGGCAGCGCCGGACGAGTTTTCCCCTGCAGGATGCCGGGGGTGATGGGGCGTTGCGGAAAAATGCTCCTTTCGTCAGGGGTGAGGTATCAACGCGCAGACAGCCAGAGTGGCTGCGTGATGTTTCCCAAAAATTCCTGATGCACGGCCAGTTCCGCTGAGCTTGCTGCAAAGCGGCGCGGCAACCGGTGCGGCCGCTGGATGATGGGCAGCAGGTTGGGGCGTGATCCGGTGCCGCCCGTCTCCGTTCCGCTGTCATCGGCCAGGCCCAGACCAATCTGCCGCCCGCCTGTCAGTTCGATATAAACCTGCGCCAACAGCTCAGCATCGAGCAGCGCGCCGTGCAGCACACGGTGGCTGCGATCGACGCCAAAACGTTTGCACAGCGCATCGAGGCTGGCAGGCGACCCGGGAAACCTTGAGCGTGCCATGGCAACGGTATCGACCGCGCGGGCCATCGGGATGGCAGGCCGATCAGCGCGGATCAGTTCGGCGTTGAGAAACCGCATGTCGAACCCGGCGTTGTGCGCCACAAGCTGCGCATCCCCCAGAAATTCGAGCAGGTCGCCCGCGCGCGCGCCGAACAGCGGCTTGTCGGCGAGAAACCCGTCGCTGTGGCCATGCACCCGCTCGGCTTCGGGTGGCATCGGCATCTGAGGGTTGAAAAACGCGTGGAAGGTGCGGCCCGTTGCCATGCGGCCGACCATTTCGATGCACCCGATTTCCACCATCCTGTGTCCTTCATCGGGCGACAGGCCGGTGGTTTCGGTATCGAAGATAATCTCTCTCATTCCAGCGACTATTGGCCTGATTTGGTCAGCGCGCAAGAGACGAGCGTAATTTCGTCAGTAACAGCCGCACCGCTTGCCGAGTCGCCAGCCGCGTACCGCCGGTGGCGATCACCCAGTCGGCGTGGCGGCGCTTGTGATGATCGGCCATTTGCAGGTGGCGGATGTGGCGCAGCCGTGCTGCAGTCACTCCGGGGCGCGCCAGAACCCGGGCGCGCTGCTGCCAAAGCGCCGCGCAAACGACGATGATGCCATCGACGTGCTCGGTCCCGCCTTTTTCGAACAGCAACGGAATATCGAACACTATGATCGGCCGCGCCCGGTTGGCGCGCACGAACCCGGCGCGTGACCTGGCCACGGCGGGGTGGACGATATGCTCGAGCCGCCTGAGCGCTGCCGGATTGCCAAACACCGCCGCGCCCAGTTTTGCGCGATCAACCCCCGTTGCGCCAGTGGTACCGGGGAACGCCGCCTCGATTGCGGGCACCAGTGCGCCGCCCGGTCCCTGCAACCGGTGGACTTCGGCATCGGCATCGAACACCGGAACACCCTCACGGCGCAGCATCGATGCGACCGCCGATTTGCCCATGCCGATCGATCCGGTCAGACCCAGCACCATCGGGCGGTGGCGGCGATGGGCGGGGCGGCGCTTGATCATCGTCTGGGTCAAGCGTTGATGCTCATGCGGTCAGCAGCGCGCGCAATTCGTCATCATGCGCGCGCGGCGGGGCGATACCGAAGAAAATCTCGAAGGCAAACGCTGCCTGACCTATCAGCATCTCCAGCCCGTCGATGGTCTCCAGGCCGCGTGCGCGCGCTGCCTTGAGCAGGCCGGTGTCGAGCGGGTTATAGACGATGTCATAGACCACCGCATCATCGGGCAGCGCCGCCAGATCGATGGTCAGCGGATCGAAACCCGTCATCCCCAGCGGGCTGGTGTTGACCAGCAAGGCGGCGGGCAGCAGCGGATCGTCCATGCCGCGCACCGTACCCTTAAGCCCGAAGGCAGCAAGCAGGCCCATGGCTTTCATCGCATTGCGCGCATGGATGGTGACGGCTCCCACGTCCATCCGCGACAGCGCAAACAACACCGCGCGCGCCGCACCGCCCGCGCCGATGATCGCGATATCGGCTCGGCTAAAATCGCTTTGGCCAAGCGGCGCGTAAAAGCCGCCCGCATCGGTGTTGGTGCCGAACAGGTCGCCACCCTCGTTGCGCGCAACCGTGTTCATCGCACCGATGCTGGCGCGCACCCCGCCGGGATCGGCGACATGATCCATCACCGCCAGCTTGTGCGGGATGGTGACATTGCACCCCCGCCACAGCGGGTCGGGCGCGCGCAATGCGATGTAACCGGCCAGGCCATCGGGCGTCACATGGCAGGCGCGATAGTCTATATCGAGCCCCAGCTTGCCTGCCCAGAAGTTGTGGATCAGCGGAGATTTGCTGTGGCTTATCGGATCACCGATAACCTCGGCATAGGGCCGGTGTTCAGCGCGGTTCATTGCGATACCTCAGGATGGCATCAGCTCGCGTTCGCGCAGGAAACCGAGCAGCGGCAGCAACGGCATTCCCAGCACTGCGAAATGATTGCCTTCAATATGGCTGAAAAGCTGGGCGCCCGCGCCTTCTATCTCGTAGCAGCCCACAGTATATCCGATCGATTCCCAGTGTTTATCCACATAGTCACGCACAAAGGCGCTGCCCAGCGGGCGCACGTGCATCACCGCCTTTTCAACATGCCGCCAGATCGGCCGATCGCCCTCGACGATCACCGCTGCACTCCACAACCGGTGCGGTTTGCCCGACAGCGTCTCCAACTGGCGGATAGCGTCTTCGGGGGTCTGCGGCTTGGTCAGCATCTCGCCGGTTTCGGTTTCCAGGATCTGGTCTGATCCCAGCACCATCGATTCGGGCCGCTTGTTACCGACCCGGATGGCCTTGGCTTCGGCCAGCGCATCGGCAATATCGCGCGGGCTGGTGCCCGCAGCGCGCAACGATGCACGGATCGCCGATTCATCGATATGCGCGGCGACCACGGAAAATGGCACGTCGGCAGCATCGAGCATTCTTCGCCGCGATGCGCTTTGTGATGCGAGTATCAGCATATCGTCCATTCCTTAAGCTTCATCGGCCACCATGCCCGGCTGACCGGTGCCCTCGCGCGCCTGTTCGCGTGCATTGAACAGGTTGATGATCGCCGCTGCCGATTCCTCGATCGACCGGCGGGTCACATCGATCACCGGCCACCCATTATCGGCAAACATGCGCCGCGCAAAGGCCAGCTCGGCCTTGACCTTGTCGTCATTGACATAATCGGTTTCGGGGGCCTGATTCAAGGACAACAGCCGGTTCCTGCGCACCGCGATCAACCGTTCGAGATTGGTTGTCAGCCCGACCACCAGCGGACGCCGCACCGAAAACAGCATGGCAGGCGGAGGCGATTCCACCACGATCGGGATATTGGCGGTCTTGTAGCCGCGATTCGCCAGATAAATAGAGGTCGGCGTCTTGGACGAACGTGAAACGCCCGCCAGCAGGATATCGGCGGCCTCCCAGTTCTCCCAGTTCTGCCCGTCATCATGCGCGATGGTGAACTGGATCGCTTCGACCCGTGCGAAATAGGCGGCATCAAGCACGTGCTGGCGCCCCGGTCGCGCCTTGGCCTCCTGACCGAGCAGATTGGACAGCGCATCGCTGACCGCATCGAGCGCAGGCACCATCGGCAGGCCCAGCACCCGGCAGCGGCGCTCCAGCTTGGCGCGGATATCGGGATTGACCAGCGTGAACAGCACCAGCCCCGGATTGGCCGCGACTTCATCGAGGATCCGGTCCAGATGCGTTTCGGAGCGGACCATTGGCCAGAAATGTTTGATGATCTCGACCGCGTCGAACTGTGCCAGCGCCGCCTTGGCGATGTTCTCAAGCGTTTCCCCGGTGGAATCCGACAGCAGATGGAGGTGTAAGCGGCTCATTGTCATGGTCTGTGGGCAGAGCGGGGATAAATCAAGGCATGATATTGTGGGCAAAACCGGGGACAAAAACGCTCCCCACTTGGCTGCGAGTCATTGGCTTGCTTGTCCACACGGGACAAGCTTATCGACAGGCTGTTGATAACCGGGATAAAATTGCCGACTCGTTAGCCCCAAGCGCTTTGCGGCCTGTCAATCTGTCGATACATAAGGCAAGAAAGCGCTGTGCCGGTTATCAAGCGGCCTTCTTCAACAGAATCCTTTATAAAGGTTATAAGAATAAAGATGAGAGAGGCTCCAGTTCAAACCATCGGCGCCCGGACCGTAGTGCGCGACGCACCATTGCTCGATTGCCTGGCAGGCAAGGTCGCCCAAACCCCGCCTGTATGGATGATGCGGCAGGCGGGACGCTATCTGCCCGAATATCGCGCGCTCAGGGCCGAGAAGGGCGGTTTCCTCGAGCTGGTCTATGACAGCCCGTCAGCAGCCGAGATCACGTTGCAACCGCTGCGCCGGTTCAAGCTTGATGCAGCGATCCTGTTTTCCGATATCCTGATCGTGCCGTACGCGATGGGGCAGGATCTGAAGTTTCTGGCGGGCGAAGGCCCGCACCTGTCCCCGACGATGATCGATCATACGCTGGAAAGCCTTGTGCCTGTCCCTGAGCGGCTTGAGGCGATCTATCAGACCGTGCGTCTGGTCAAAGCCGATCTGCGCGATGACAAGGCGTTTTTAGGCTTTGCAGGGTCAGCATGGACCGTGGCGACCTATATGGTCAACGGCGAGGGTAGCAAGGACCAGCACGCGACGCGCGAATACGCCTATCGCGATCCTGCCGGCTTTCAGATGCTCATCGATGCCATCGTTGATGTCACCATCGGCTATCTGATCGGCCAGATCGATGCCGGGGTCGATGCGGTGCAGTTGTTTGACAGCTGGTCAGGATCGCTCTCGCCCGCGCAGTTCGAACGCTGGATCATCGCGCCCAATACGCGGATTGCAGCGGCAATCCATGAGGCAAGGCCGGGCATCCCGGTGATCGGTTTTCCCAAGGGCGCAGGCGAAAAGCTTGCGGCCTACGCGCGCGAAACCGGCGTCGATGCGCTGGGCCTTGATGAAACCATCGACCCGGTCTGGGCAGCAGCGAATATCCCTGCGCATCTTCCGGTGCAGGGCAATCTCGATCCGCTGGCGTTGCTGGCGGGTGGTGAGGCGCTGGAAAGCGCGGTGGCGCATATTCTGCGCACCTTTGAGGGGCGTCCGCATATTTTCAACCTGGGCCATGGCATATTGCAGCAGACCCCCATTGAACATGTCCACGCACTGCTTACACTCGTGAAGCGGGGCGTATAGCCGCTTCGCAATGCGCACAAGCGGCATGGCCCCATGAATGACCTCCTCCTGATAACGGATTACGTTTTTTCCATGCTCTATCTCTGGCTGAAAGCGGCGCACCTGATTTTCGTGATCTTCTGGATGGCGGGGCTGTTCATGCTGCCGCGTTTCTTCGTCTATCATCAGGAAGCCGCCCCCGGTTCACCCGAAGCAGCGTTGTGGGTGGAGCGCGAGGCCAAGCTCAAGAACATCGTCCTCAACCCGTCGCTGATCGTCGTTTGGCTGCTCGGATTGGTGCTGGCGGTGCAGATCGGCGCGTTTGCGCAAGGGTGGTTTCATGCCAAGCTGCTGTTTGTTCTGCTGCTCAGCGGCTATCACGGCTGGATGATCGGCTATGCCAGAAAACTCGCGCGTGGCGAGCGCAAGCTAACGGGCAAACAGCTGCGGCTGGTCAACGAAGTGCCGGGAATTGGAGCAGCGGTGATCGTGATCCTGGCGATCGTAAAGCCGTTCTAGATACCGGGTCCCCTGCCAAGGCAGGGGTCGACCTGCTGATGGTGAATATTGTCGACGGCTTTGGTGATGGGCCCCTGCCTTCGCAGGGAACCCAGAACGGGGTCGTCCTGCCCCCAAACTCACCCCGCCGCAGCCCCGATTGACTTTACCCCCAACCGCGCTTATCTCTCTTCAAGTCCCGTCCGGGACCGTCTGACGACCCTGTTTTCACCAGTGACCGGTATACCGGCTGGGCGTCACCATTTTCTCACCGACCTGCCGCCTTTGCTTTTGCGGCACATATTTTCCCGGAAAATCGCACCCCATGCATCTCAAAGAACTCAAGCAGAAAACCCCCGCAGAACTCGTCACCATGGCAGAAGAGCTTGGCGTCGAGGGAGCATCGACGCTCCGCCGCCAGGATCTGATGTTCGCCATCCTCAAGGAACTGGCCGAAGACGGCGAGCTGATCATGGGGCTGGGCACCATCGAAGTGCTCGCCGATGGTTTCGGATTTTTGCGTAGTCCCGAGGCAAACTATCTCGCTGGACCCGATGACATTTATGTATCCCCCAACCAGGTGCGCCGCTTTGGTCTGCGCACCGGTGACACGGTTGAAGGCGAGATCCGCGCGCCGCGCGATGGTGAGCGCTACTTTGCGCTGACCAAGCTGACTGCGGTCAATTTCGATGACCCCGATGTTGTCCGCCACCGAGTCAATTTTGACAACCTGACCCCGCTGTACCCCGATGAAAAGCTGCGGCTCGATACGCTCGATCCCACCGTCAAGGACAAGTCGGCTCGCGTCATTGACATCGTGTCGCCGCAGGGCAAGGGCCAGCGCGCGCTGATCGTCGCACCGCCGCGCGTCGGCAAGACCGTGCTGTTGCAGAACATCGCCAAGGCGATCACCGACAACCACCCGGAAGTCTTCCTGATCGTGCTGCTGATCGACGAGCGCCCCGAGGAAGTCACCGACATGCAGCGCAGCGTGAAGGGCGAGGTTATTTCCTCGACCTTCGACGAGCCTGCGCAACGTCACGTGCAGGTTGCTGAAATGGTGATCGAAAAGGCCAAACGTCTGGTCGAGCACAAGAAGGATGTCGTCATCCTGCTCGATTCGATCACGCGGCTGGGCCGTGCCTACAATACCGTGGTCCCGTCATCGGGCAAGGTGCTGACCGGCGGTGTCGATGCCAACGCGTTGCAACGCCCCAAGCGCTTCTTTGGTGCTGCGCGCAATATCGAGGAAGGCGGCTCGCTGACGATCATCGCGACGGCGCTGATCGATACCGGCAGCCGCATGGACGAGGTGATCTTCGAGGAGTTCAAGGGCACCGGTAACTCCGAGCTCATCCTCGACCGCAAGCTGTCCGACAAGCGTACCTTCCCGGCGATCGACATCACCAAGTCCGGCACCCGCAAGGAGGAGCTGCTGGTGGATCGTGGCTCACTGGCCAAGATGTGGGTGCTGCGCCGCATCCTGAACCCGATGGGCACGCAGGATTCCATGGAGTTCCTGCTGGACAGCATCACCCGCCTCGGCCGCGCCTACAATTCCGTGGTGCCGTCCTCGGGCAAGGTGCTGACCGGTGGCGTGGACGCCAATGCGCTGCAGCGCCCGAAGCGCTTCTTCGGCGCCGCGCGCAACATCGAGGAAGGCGGTTCGCTGACCATCATCGCCACCGCGCTGATCGACACCGGCAGCCGCATGGACGAGGTGATCTTCGAGGAGTTCAAGGGCACGGGCAATTCCGAGCTCATC
>JBBQXX010000017.1:0-24758 GCA_038209235.1 Sphingomonadales bacterium
CGCGCGGTCAGCACCAGCACCGGGAAGGTCCGTCCCTCCTTGCGCCACATGCCCAGCACGGTCAGCCCGTCGATCTCGGGCAGACCAAGGTCCAGAATCACCGCGTCATAATCTTCGGTCGATCCCATGAAATGGCCATCCTCGCCATCGACCGACAGATCGACCGCGTAGCCGGTGGCCTCGAGCGTGGACTTGAGCTGTTTGCCAAGGGTGGGTTCATCCTCGACGATCAGAACGCGCATCGGCAACTCCTGCAATAACGGTTGGGAAGCGCAAGGGAACAACGCCCGTGCTATAACTGCTGTAGTCTCATATCGGCCAAAACGGCGCTGCTGACAAGTTTGGGAAAAACGGCCCGTTGCAGGTGGAAGCTTGGCCGGAGGTTTGTTATCCGGCTTGGCGCAGGATGGCACCGGTGCGCGCATCGACATCGACGAATATCACGCGTCCGCTGTCCAGAAACTTGAGCCTGTAGACCTGCGAGCCGGAATTATATTCGGGCCCCAGATACTGCATGCCACGCATCCTGGGCAGGATGCGCGCCTCGATCTCGCGCAGCGATTTCACCTCCCCGGCCATGAACTGTTCGCGCGCCTCGCTCTGCTCGCCGCGCCGGTTGCGATCGAGCGCATCGGCTTGCGATGCGCCAAACACCAGCATCGGTGCCAGTAGCATCGCGGCCATCAGCAGCGGGGCAAACAGCTTGAGGGGAAAGCTTTTCATAACGCCGATCTAGTTCCCGATGTTTGAATAACGGCTGAATACAGCGGTAACGTCTTCTTCATGCGTCGGCCAGCCCGCACCACGCGCCGCATCAACGGGTCATCTGATAGGTGGTGTTGACGGTAACGCTGGTGCCGACCTGCCCGGCCTCGACCGGCGCTGCGGCGACCTGTTCCATAACCATGCGCTTGTCCGCCATGCCGCCCATCGGTGACGCGTTAAACATCGCCTCGGACACGGCCACCAGCTGCACCCCGGTAAAACCGGTGCGTTTGGCATACTCCATAGCCTGCGCTTCGGCACGCTGCATCGCTTTGTCGCGCGCGTTGCGCTTGGCGGCGGCATCATCGTCGATGCTAAAGCTGGGGCCGGACAGATTGTTGGCACCGTCAGCGACCACCGCATCAAGGATCACCCCCAGCCGTTCGATCTTGCGCACCTTGACCGTCACCTGATTGGTGACCTGATAGCCGACAAAGCGCGGCTGACGGCCCCCATCGTTTCTGCCGTCGTTGCTATAGTCGTACTCAGCGTTCAAATTGATCCCCGAGGTCTGGATATCCTCGCGCTTGATGCCCTGTGCGACGATCTGCCTGATAACCTGCTCCATCTGGGCCGAATTCAGCCGCAGCGCCTCCTGCGCGCTGACCGCCTTGCTGCTGACTCCGGTGCTGAATGTTGCGGTATCGGGCGCGCCCATTACCGTCTCGGTTGTGCTCAGCTCAACCACCGGGTTGGCCGCGCTCGCGGTGACTTCGACAGCTGCAAAAGCAGGCGCAGCAGCTGTGATAAGCACTGCCAGTGGCACGGTGCGAACGAAGGTCTTGATCATCGGGGTCTCCAATCTACTGATATGGTGCCGCTATGCGCCAGCGAAAATGTCAAACGACTGAACAGGCCCGTCCGACCCCGGCAGGCTTGAAAACAGCTGTCACCCCGTCGCCCTGGCGTGGTCGATATACGCCTTGCGCAGCGCCATGGTGTGGACACCGGGGACGCCATCGCCCACCGCCAGCCCGTCGATCTGAACCACCGGCATCACAAACAGCGTGGCCGATGTCACGAAGGCCTCCGCTGCCCCCTGCGCCTCGGCGATCGTGAAGGGGCGCTCTTCCACGGTAATGCCGCTGGCCTGCGCGATCCCGATCAATGTGCGGCGGGTGACCCCGGGCAGGATGTGATCGCCCAGATTGCGCGTCACCAGATGCCCAGCCGGCGTGATGATACACGCATTTTGCGAGGTGCCCTCGGTGATGACATCGCCCTCGACCAGCCAGACATCATCGACGCCCGCTGCCTTGGCGTCCATCTTCATCATGCTGGCATAAAGCAGCTGCACGGTCTTGATATCACGCCTGCCCCAGCGCCGGTCGGGCCGGGTGAGGATGCGCATGCCGCGCTCGGCCATCGGGTTGGCGACCAGATTGCGGGCTTGGGTGAAGGCGAACACAGTCGGCACTGTGCCTGCTGGCGGGAACAGGAAATCGCGGTCGGCAGCGCCCCGGCTGATCTGCAGATAGATCGTGCCTTCCTCCAGCGCGTTACGTTCGATCAGCGTGGCCAGCACCGTCTCCCAGTCCGCCGCACCGACATCATGGTCGATGGTCATTTCAGCCAGCGAGCGTTTGAGCCGCGCCATGTGCGGTGCATGATCGATGATCAGTCCGTCCAGAACCGAAAACACCTCGTACACCGCATCGGCAAACAACAGCCCGCGATCAAAGATCGAGACCGTTGCATTGCCTTCTGCGACAAAGGCTCCGTTGAGATATACTGTGCGCACCGCTGACCCCTTTGCTGCCTCACCCTCCCTTGCGATGGCGCACGCGGCCCGGTCAAGCCGGTTCTGTCACATCACCGGGGATTGCGCAGCCGGGTCCCGCACCCTAAGTGCCAGCGCCATGTCCACACCTCCCGTCCTGTCTTATGAAGAGCTTGGCCTGAACCAGGGCACCGCCTGGCTGTTTCGCGATATGAACCTGCACATCGGGCCGCGCGACCGGCTGGCGCTGATCGGCCGCAATGGCGCGGGCAAGACCACGATGCTGCGGTTGATCGCAGGCGAGATCGAGGCGGATCGCGGAACGCGCACCATCCAGCCGGGCATCCGTGTGGTGATGCTGGGGCAGGACCCTGACTTCACGGGCTTTGCGACGCTGAGCGACTGGACGCTGGCTGGCGACGACGCGCCGCCCGCGCACGATGTCGCAGCGATTGCCGATCAGCTGGGTATCGATCTGTCGCGCGAGGCGGCCACCGCCAGCGGTGGCGAGCGCAGGCGTGCCGCGATCTGCCGCGCGCTGGCCAGCGACCCCGATGTGCTGCTGCTCGACGAGCCGACCAACCATCTTGACCTTGCCGCGATCGACTGGCTGGAAAACTGGCTGGGCCGTTTTACCGGCGCGTTTGTCGTCATCAGCCATGACCGCACGTTTCTGGAGCGGCTGACCCGCCAGACCTTGTGGCTCGACCGGGGCAACCTGCGCCGGCTGGAGATTGGCTTTGGCGGCTATGAGGCGTGGATGGAGCAGATCTATGCCGAAGAGGCGCGCGCTGCCGACAAGATGGATGCCAAGCTCAAGATCGAGGCGCACTGGCTTGAGCGCGGCGTCACCGCGCGGCGCAAACGCAATCAGGGCCGCCTCGCCAAGCTGTGGGAAATGCGCGCCACGCGCGCCGCGATGCTCGGACCTGCTGGCACCGCCAAGCTCAAAGCCGTCAGTGACGACAGCAAGACCAAATCGGTGATCGTCGCCGACAAGGTGTTCAAGACCTTTGGTGAGGGCGAGACCGCTCGCACGATCATCAAGGGCTTCAGTCTGCGCGTCCAGCGCGGTGACCGCATCGGCATCGTCGGCGCCAACGGCGCGGGCAAGACGACGCTGATCCGCCTGCTGACCGGCGAACTGGAGCCCGACAGCGGCACGATCACGCTTGCCAAGACGCTCGACGGGGTGATCATCGACCAGCAGCGCAAACTGATGTCGCCCGAAAAGCGGGTGCGCGATGTGCTCGCCGAGGGCGGTGACTGGATCGATGTGCGCGGGGTGCGCAAGCACATCCATGGCTATCTCAAGGAGTTTCTGTTCGATCCGGGGCTGGTCGAGGCGCGCGTCGGCACCTTGTCGGGCGGCGAACGCTCGCGCCTGCTGCTGGCGCGCGAATTTGCCCGCGCCTCCAACCTGCTGGTGCTAGATGAGCCGACCAACGATCTCGATCTGGAAACGCTTGACCTGCTGCAGGAGGTGATATCCGATTACGACGGCACCGTGCTGATCGTCAGCCACGACCGCGATTTTCTCGACCGCACCGTCACCGTGACGCTCGGGCTTGATGGATCGGGCGTGGTTGATGTCGTCGCGGGCGGCTATGCCGACTGGGAAGCCAAGCGCAAGCAGCGCACCGCCGATTGGGTCAAATCCAACCGCAGCAAGGCAGCCGCCGCCGCCGCGCAAGCTGCCGCCGCCCCCAAGCCGGTGCAGCCGCGCGTCAAGCTGAGCTACAAGGACCAGCGCGATTACGACACCCTGCCCGAACGCATCGAAGCCATCGCAGCGAACATCGTGCGCGATGAGGCGGCGTTGTCCGACCCCGCCCTCTACACCCGCGACCCGGGCAAGTTCGCCGCGCTTACCCAGGCCATCGACACCGCCCGCACAGAAAAAGACACCGCCGAACTGCGCTGGCTGGACCTTGCCGAACAGGTCGAGGCGATGGGGTAAGTGGTGTGTCCGGGTTAGCGATCGTAAAGCGGACGGATCGTTTGCCAGGTTGACCAGAGCGTTTGCTTGCCCAGCGGTTTTGGGCGTTGCGGGCACGGTGTTTGCCCTGTAGACGCGGGGCCGGAGGCAAGAGCCAGTTGCTCCAAGAATTTGCCGCCCGGAAGTCGTAACAGAAATGCCTGACACTTTTGACGCAGCCGATGGCGGATTGATCGATTCGATCCGGCTTAGCCCGATAGCTGCGGTGATCAGCAATCCGCGGTTGGCCGACAATCCGATAATCGCGGTAAACGCTGCTTTTTGCGAACTGACAGGCTATTGTACAGAAGAGATTATCGGACGAAACTGCAAGTTCCTGGCTGGGCCCGCGACCGAGCCATGGCTCACCGACCGCATTCGGATTGGTGTGCGCGAGCACCGCCCGGTTCTTGTCGAGATCCTAAATTACAAGCGCGACGGGACACGCTTCAGAAACGCGGTGCTGGTTGCGCCGGTGTTCAACACCGATGGCGCGCTCACCTATTTTCTGGGGTCGCAGGTCGAGTTGCGCGAGGATGATGTCGGCCCAAACAGCAATCGCCACCATCTTGCGGTCGTGTGCGTGAAGGCGCTAACCCCGAGGCAACGCGAGGTTCTGCAACAGATCGCCGCCGGTCACCGCACCAAGCAGATCGCCTATCACCTCTCGCTCAGCGAGAAGACGGTGAAAATGCACCGTTCGTTGCTGCTGGCAAAGTTGCAGACGTCCAACATTGCAGACGCCATCCGGATTGCTGTCGAAGCCGGCCTCTGACGCCGATACAGCCTAAAGACCGTATAGCATAGCCGTCACATCAGGCCAATATAAAGGCAATCGAGGCATCATGCTTTGAGCTGCCCTGCGGTGTCAGGGGTACAAAAATTGTGCCCATCGGACGTCTTATGCCAAGGGGCTATCGAAGTAATGATGCAACGATATTAAAACTACGCTTCGTCTATCGCTTTTTTGTAGGGGTCCATCATGGATACAATTACAGCAAGCCAATATTTATTGGTCTATAATGCATTTTCTTTCACCTTCGCGTCTATGGCAGCAGGTACGCTGTTTTTCTGGTTCGGGCGATCCCAGGTCGCGCCAGCCTATAGAACGGCGTTGACGATCACCGGGCTCGTCACAGCCATCGCGGCCTATCATTATTTCCGTATTTTCGAGAGCTGGTCGGACGCATATGCGCTGACCGATGGCGTTATTTCGGCAAGCGGTGTCGCCTTCAACGATGCCTACCGCTATGTCGATTGGCTTTTGACCGTGCCATTGCTGTTGATCGAACTCGTGCTGGTGATGCGGCTGTCGCAGAGCGAGACCGTATCGACTTCGGTCCGGCTCGGTACTGCTGCAGCACTGATGATTATCCTGGGTTATCCTGGTGAAGTGGCCACCGACAACACCACGCGGGCGATCTGGGGAACCTTGTCTTCAATCCCCTTCCTCTACATCGTCTGGGAACTGTTCAAGGGTCTGGGCGCGGCCATCGACCGGCAGCCGGAAAGTGCGCGCGGATTGATCAAGCAGGCACGCCTGCTGACCTTCGCCTCGTGGGGCTTTTACCCGATCGTCTATATGATCCCCTACACCAGCCTGTCAGGTGGCGCCGTCGAAACCGGCGTGCAGATTGGGTACACGATTGCGGATCTCATCGCCAAGGTTGGCGTTGGTATCCTTGTCTACATGATCGCTGTCCGCAAGTCGGCGGCAGAATACGGCGAGCCGGATCGTTCGTCGGCTGCGATCGCAGCAGCCTGAAACGTATCATTGGCCGGCAGGACACCATCGTTCTGCCGGTCGATGATCACCCCGAAAACCAAAAAAACACATGTCCACTTCACTCATCCGGAACATCGACGTTCGTGTAGCGGGCCTGGCGATCACCACCGCCAGCGCTGTCGCGCTTTACTACGGCGGGGCCCTGCCCCAGACGTCTGCGATGACTGCCCTGCTGTCTGCCGCTCTCCTGGTATTTGGCATGCCCCACGGCAGCTTCGATCTTGCATTGCTCCACAATGCCGCAAGCTTCAGGATCACCGCAGGCTCGCGCGCCTCGCTCATTGCGCTCTACCTGACGTGCGCAGCAGCGATGTATCTGCTGTGGCAGATTGCGCCAGTTGCTGCTCTGGTAGGTTTTCTGGCAATGGCTGTGGTGCATTTTGCAGAGGATTGGGACGATTGTCGCTCGCCATTCATCGCCGGCGGAATCGCCTTTGCCTTGATATCTGCTCCATCGCTGTTGCACGGTGACGCCCTGAAAGCACTATTTGTCCTGCTGACGGGCAAAGCCAATGCAGCCATTCTCGTCGACTTTCTGCTGCTCGTTGCTCCCACGATGTTGGGATTGGCAACGGTCGGTGTCGCGATGTTGTGGCGCTTTGGCCAACGGGCGTTGGCCATCTCTGCTGGCTGCGCGCTCACCGCAATGATCCTGCTGCCCCCTGTTCTGGGGTTTGCGCTGTTCTTTTGTCTTGTGCATTCGCCGATGCAGTTCAGCAGACACGCCGATGTGCTGGGATTAACCGCGTTCAGACAATGGCGCGGTATCGTGATCCCGCTCAGTCTCGGTGGTCTGGCAATAGCCGTGATGATCTACGCACTTGGTCAAGGTGGTTCGGTAGACGACGGCGTGTTCGCCAGCAGCTTTATGGCGCTTTCGGTGCTGACAGCGCCACACATGATAGTACCGGTCATCCTGCAATACTTTCAAACCCGATACTCTCCTCAAACAGCATGAGGTGACTATGGCGCGGTGCGACCATCTCGCGTTGTCCGATTCTGGAATGTGGCTCCGCTTTTAGCGAGACATGGAAATGTCACGATGGAACCATTAGCCCGGCAACCGATAGAAATCCGCCAGCCGGTCCAGCGCCACCCGCAACACCAGTCGCCCCGAACGCACAGGCCAGCCCAGCGCTTTTTCGGCTACCGGCATATTGTCGCCTGCGCAGATGACGCGCCAGGCGATGTCGTTGAGGTCGCGGCCCAACGCGGTCATCGCGGCGTCGAAACGCTGACGCGCGGCGGTCTGGCGTTCGCTTGGTTCCAGATGATCACTGTTGGCACGACGCGTGCCCGATCCTGGTGCCGCATCCCAGCGCATCGTGATCGACGGCGACAAGTTGGCGCGCTCCCAGTCGGTGCGCAGCTTTTCGCCCGCATCGAACTGGCGCTGGTCGATCATGCCGCGTGCCAGCAGCCAGCCCAGCGGCGATTCAGCAAGGTTGACCGTGACCGAGCGCGCCGGACGCCGTCCGCCCGCCACATGGACCGCCACCGACTCGCCTTCCAGCGCGCGCTCCGCCAGCAACCGCCCCTGACCCGCCCTGATCGAGCCGAACTCCGCAGAATCTGCCATAGATATCTCCATATAGGTTATTCGATCCGGCATTATCCTTGCCATGATGGTTGGAATGTAGGAAAGCTGATTCCCAATCTGGTTACAGGACGCTTGGATGATCAACCGTATTCGCGATGTGCGCCGCGCCAAGCGGTTAACCCTGGATGATGTGGCGCAGCGGTGCGACCCGCCCACCACCGCGCAAACCATCGGCCGGTTGGAGACCGGAACGCGCACGCTGTCGCTCGACTGGCTGAACCGGATCGCTGCGGCGCTTGAGGTCGAGAGCAGCGCTTTGGTGCGCACCACCGCCACACCCGAATTGCCGATCACAGCGCTGCTTGATGCCAACGGCGCGCGGGGCCTTGCCAGACCGGAAAACGCGGTATTGCCGACTCCGCGCGAGCGGATGATGGCGCTGCGCGTCGATGCCGGGATTGGCGATTATCGCAGCGGTGACACGGTGTGGCTGCTGCAGATCGCGCCACAGGACTTTGCCGCTGCGCTCAATCGCGATGTGCTGGCCCCCCGCCCGGCGGGCCGGTTCCTGTTCGGGCGGATGATCGCGCGCGAGGATGGGCGTATGCAGATATTGCCGCTGGGGGCAGGCGGCCGCCAGCAGGTGATCAGCGATCCACCGTGGCTTGGGGTGGCAGAAACGTTAATCCGGACGCTGTAGAGGCAGGCCACGATGCGCATCCTGACCCTCGCCACCTTGTTCCCCAACGCGGCACGGCCCAATTTCGGCATATTCGTCGAGCGGCAGGCGGCACAGCTGGCATCGCGGCGGGGTGTCGACGTGACGGTGGTCAGCCCACAGACGATGCCGCCCTGGCCGCTGTCCCGCCATATGCGATACCGCGCGCTCGCTGCGCTCCCCGAGCATGAGATATGGCGCGGCCTGGATGTCTATCGCCCGCGGTTCCTCCACCTGCCGGGGATTGGCGCGCACTGGCAACCTGCGCTTCTGGCGCGTGCCATCCTGCCACTGGTGCGACGGTTGCATGCCCAGAAACCGTTCGATATGGTTGATGCCGAATTCTTCTTTCCCGATGGCCCGGCAGCACGCACCATCGCTAGCGAATTGGGCCTGCCCTATTCGGTCAAGGCGCGCGGGGCGGATATCCACCGCTGGGGCCATGATCGCAAAACGCGCGAAAAAGTGTTGCAGGCGGCTCAGGATGCCACAGGGCTGCTGGCGGTGTCGGCGGCGCTGAAAACTGATATGATCGCGCTGGGCATGCCGGGCGAGAAAATTCGCGTGCATTATACCGGCTGCGATCAGGAGCGCTTTGCCCCGCACGATGGCAGTGCGATGCGCGCAGAACTGGGCATCAACGGGCCGATGCTGCTCAGCGTCGGTGCGCTGATCGAGCGCAAGCGACAGGACCTGGTGATCAGGGCCTTGCCGATGCTGGAAGGTGCAACGTTGGTGCTGGCAGGCGCCGGCGATCAGGAGCGCAGCTATCGGACGCTGGCCGCACAGCTGGGTGTAACCGATCGGGTGATGTTTGCCGGATCGGTACCGCATGATGACCTGCCGCGCTGGCTGGCGGCGGCCGATGTCATGGTTCTGCCATCACGATCGGAGGGGCTGGCCAATGCTTGGGTCGAATCGCTGGCCTGCGGCACACCCATCGTGATCTGCGATGCTGGCGGGGCACGTGAACTGCTTGGCGATTCGGCGGCGGGCACGATTACGCTGCCCGATCCGCGTGCGATTGCCGATGCGGTGCGCGCGGTGCTGGATCGCAAGGTTGATCGGGCGGCGGTGCTCGCCAGCGTTTCATCGTTCACCTGGGCGCGTAATGGCGATGAACTTGAGCAGTATTTTGCAGACGTGATCGCAGGTTAACGCCGGTCGGCGCGATCGCGCAGCGACCTGATGATGCTGTTGCAGATTGTCGGGCGCAACGGCTCGGTGAAACGGCATCCTAGCACATTACCGTCAGCCCACACGAGATCACCGACGATCGGTTCGATATCGTCGATCAGCAATGTCACTGGCGCTGGAACGCGCAGCGGAAAATCGGTCTCGAACCGACAGCCGGTGATCGACAGGTTGGTCAGCATCACCGGGCAGCGTCGTCGCCCCTGATCAACCAGCTCAGCATCGATCTGGACATTGATGCGGATAGCATAGCGGCGGTCTTTTGCAGGTTGGTTCGCCTCCGCTTGCTTGCGCACTGTGGCCGTCATCTGTTGCCTCCAAACCAGCAATCATCCGCGCCTGTGACGACCCGAATGTGAAGGAGCGTCCGTGCAGATGGCAAGGGTATAAGGTCAACTGCCTAATCGACTGTAAACACTCAGCCGATTCTTGCGTTATTTTGCATCCGCCAGAACACGCCATTTGCCGTTTTGTCCTGACACAAAAACGCCCGGCAACTGTTGGCGAGTTACCGGGCGTCTTTAAGGCTTTGCCTGTTCAGGCGAAGCTGTGCATCTGCTTATTCAGCAGGAGCGGCCTTCTTGGCAGCATCAGCACCGGCTTCCATGCCTGCTTCCTTGCCGGCTTCCATGCCAGCATCCTTACCGGCTTCCATGCCAGCGTCGGCACCAGCTTCGGCACCGGCTTCCATGCCAGCTTCAGCAGCAGGAGCTTCCATCGGAGCTTCCATGGCTTCTTCGGTAACTTCTTCTGCAGGAGCTTCAGCAGCTTCTTCAGGAGTGCAGGCGGCGAGAGCAAGAATGCTGGCGGCGGCGAAAACCGGGCTCAGCTTGATAATGGACTTCATGGTAATTTTCCCCTTCGTTGCGGAAACAACAGCCCGCGTTTTATCTTCACCCTAGGGACTCTGGCAAGACATATTTCTTGCAGAAGCGACAGAAAGATTCAGCCAACAGGCCAAAGCTTTCATTTCGCCCCTATGGCAAAATGCCTATAGCCGAGTTCACATAAGCCGAAAAGAGGATAAAATACTCGCGCATACTGCGCCTTTATCCGCGATGAACCGGTTGTGTGCCCTGCGCGCAGTCCGGTTGGCCAAGACAAGCGTTGCGGCTCCAAAAGCCTTGCCTGGACCGGCAATATTTTCGTTGAAAGTCATGTAGTTGGCTTTACCTTAAAAGCGCAGCCGCCGTTGCTGGGCGATCCGGTCGAAGCCGCCATCAGGTGGCAAATATTTTTACTTTTCGCAGTTTTCGGCACCATCGGATATTCCATGCGCGACCTGAGCACAGCAACGATGCGGTGCGGTGCGGTCGTCACGATTGCGCTTTGCTCCACCGCGCGCCTAAATAAAAATGGGGCCAGGCCTGACGGCGAATCAGTCGTGATCCCCTTCGACGATCACCAGTCAGGCACCTGAGTTGCATTTTCGCTACCTGTCAGCACGGTCCATCACCCAGAATCGGTCACAGCGGCGCGCGCAGATTTGAAAGCGGAGCGCTCGCTTGCCGCGTTTGACACAGCTCATAAGCGGATTCTTTTCAACCCGGTACGCCGTGTTTCAACTCACTTTTGCCGTTGGCATGATCCACGCCGAGCCTCTGCCGTTCAGCTTGTAGACAAACCCCTCCCCGCTGCGCAGGGCGTTGCGCAGGCCCTTGACCAGCGGGCCGATAGTGACGGTCAATTCGGCCGAATACATCAACATGAAATCGCCATCGACGGTAAGTTCGCTGGTTCCGTCAAGTTCGACGATATCGATTTCCTCAACCGGAACAGGCGCAACGATGGCAAAGACCCCGGCCCCTGCTAATTTTGGCTGGACCAGGCCATTGCCGCCCAGCACGCCGGCAATGGTGTTATGGCGGTGGGTGGTGAGGGAAATGCCCGAGGAACACGCATAGAATGCCTTGTCGTCGAGCAGCAGCGCATCGCCATCGATCGCGCCGATGATGAAATTGCGCCGCCCCGGTTCGGTCCAGATTGTCCCATGGCCTGAAAACTTCGTCGCAAAGGCCGATTCGCCGGTTCCGGCAGACGCAATGGCCCGCCCGAAAAAGCCCCGGTCCTCATGCTGCTGAACCGACGAATCGATCTTGCCGTGCATATATTGCAAGGCGCCCGGCTCAAGCATGATCGCTCCGCCGCTGAGCTTGATGCAAAGCTGAAAAACATCAGTGCTTTCAGCCATGTAGTGCATGGTGCCGTCGCCGGTTGCGATGCCGCGTGTCATTATGCGCTTCTCGACGAAACGATATTTTTCGATGCGGACACCGCCGCCCTCAACCGAATCTTCCAGTCTGCGAAATTCGGTCATTGCAAAACCCCCTGTGCTGAAATTACCCGAATGGATTGTCGTCGTCGGAATAGCGTTCGCTGATGAACTTGGTGTTGTTGGTAAAGGCATCGATATCATGCTGTGCCAGGCTGCGCAGGATCTCGTCGACCCGTTCCTGCATCCGGTCGAGGCTGGCGCCCAGCAGAAAGCTGGCTGATTTGCCGGTCTTGCGAAATATCTCGCCGCGATGATTTACCGGTATGTCGATATAGCTCTGGATGAGCTTGGGCAGGTGCACATCGCGCATCAGTCCGGTATCGACCTGGCTAAAACTGGGCACCTGCTCACGCATGATGGCCTTTTCAACCTCATCGATGGCGGCCAGTATGGCACCAATACGCGGTCTGGCATTCTGCGGTATCCGCTCATCGCTGTAATCGAAGGCAGGCGCAGGTGGCGCAACAGCGGCGGGCGGCGGCGACCCACGTACGTCGTGTGGCGCTGGCGCTTCTCCACCGAACAGACGACCCAGCCGCCGCAACATGCTCATACCCTCGTTTTCCACCTCTTCATCTCATTACCCGGCCCATTGTATCTCTTGTCCTTTATAGCCGCACTGCGCAGGCTTTCCAAGGATGGCTATTGCAAAGCCGACGCGCGCGCAGGCCGACCCTGTTGCTGCTGACGATCAAGTGCATCGACCGCCGCTGCAACGTTCGAAAGCGCCGAGCGCAGTGCCATCACCTGCTCTGCTGCCTGTGGGCTATCGGGCGCGATCTGCGACCGGGAACCTGCCAGCGGCGCTGCGCTGCCTTCGATCAACGATGTCGCTGCCGCTGACAACCCGCCGATCCGGTCAAGGACGATAACCTGATCGGCCAGGGTCCGCGCCGCGATAATGGCGGTCTGCAGCGCGGTGATCGTGGTCGTCGTCGCACGATCGATACCCTTGACCAGTTCCAGATTGCTGGTCTGCATCATGCCCAGCATCGCGTAGCTTTGCTGCGACACTGCCATCTGCGTCAGAAGGTCGCCGTGCCGCTGGCGCACCTCATACAGCGCGCTTGTCCGTATTTTCTGCGCCTTGACCGCATCAACATGGTCAAGCTGCCCGGTCAGCCGCACAAAGCGCGCATCGAGATTCCGGCACACGTCGATGGCCCGCGCCAGCGCGGCAAGCAACGGCCAGTTCGCGGTGGCCAGCGCGCCGATGGCGATAGTGTCCTGCATCAGCACATCGCGGCTGGTCGCCATCGCGGCGAGCGCTGCGGCTATTTCGGTTTCCGACGCGCGATAACGATCAAAATAGCTGGTCAGAGCGCTGCCGCCGCGAAGCAAGCCAAGGAATCTGCGGGGCCTCAGCAGGTCGTCTCCTGCACCGGGGTTGAGCCGCTCAACCACCGCGCGCAATCTGGCGATGTGGAGATGAACCATAGCCACCGCGCCTTCCCGCCGCTCAAGCCGCGCCATTGCATTACCCGCCTGATCAACCAGCCCAGCCACCTCGCTGCGCCCGATTGCGGCAATCTTGGCCGTCATCGCGTCAAATTGCGGACTGTGCGGATTGATCGCTACAAACCCCCCGGCAAATTCACGCGCAATCGCCTTGTTGCGGTCAAGCGTCGGCTGGTCGAGAGCCATCGCATTGGCACCATCGCGCCACTGGACGCCGATGCCAGAAGAAATCGGCTCAAGGTTCAGCCGGCTCATCCCGTTCCGCCGCCGGTCATGCGACCTTGGCGTCGGCTTGCTGTTCGCGGCCGGCGACCCCGTGCGTCTGCGCGCGTTTGACGATCATTCCGGCCCACGGTGCGTGCGTGGCAGGTTCGCACATGCTGCCGTTACCGCTGAACACCGCCGGGGCATCGCTGCTGAGAATCGCGCGCGCTTCGGCCATCTCGGCTGCCTCGGGGCGATAGACGGAATGGATGATACCGATCTGGTCGGGATGGATTGCGGTCTTGGTCAACAGGCCATGCTCGATATCCTGTTCAACTTCGCGGCGCAGGATGTCGGGTGAGGAAAAATGTTCGAATACCGGTGCAGCAACCGAAAATCCGTTGGGGATGAAGGTGCCGGCGATATCGCGGATGACGCTGCCAAGCGGGCCATCGTAAGCGGTCCGGTAACGCGAGCGCCGGATGCCAAGCAGCCCAAGAATGTCGTTGCCGCCGATCCGCACCGCCGATACCCGTTCGGCATAAGGCTTCAGCTGATCGCACAGGCGCGCAAGCGCAAGCCGGTCGAAGGCATCCTCCCCCTCGATGGTCGGCATGATGCGGTGCTCGGCGTGCATCAGCGCGGACAGCCAGACCGGCAGCGACTGGGTGGTCACCTTGGGAAGCACAAAGCCATTGATCCGGTCGATCCCGTCCATGTGCAACATCGCGGTCAGCATCGCGACATTGCGCGGGCGGACATAGACCGCAAGCGCTTGGGGCCGGGCAACAAGCGCCGCCAGCAATGCCTGCAAAGCGGCAAGCGCGACCGGCACCTGATCCTCTCTCACCGAATCTTCAAGGCACACAACCATCGAGCGCAGATCGTGAATAGCGCCAAAGGCAGTCGCCTGCACGATCGGGTTGGTTGCCGGAACATAGAGGGTTGCTCCCAGCTCGACGGCATTCATGGCTGTTCTCCTCCAAGGTCTTTGATAATGGTGATCGCGCGATAGGTCCGCAAGTTTCTTTCGATGACCGGCACTGCGGCTTTGTCCGCGAGCAGGTTGATATGTGCGACATCGGCGTCGTTGCGCCTTGCCACATAGATGCGATCGGGAACCCGCCGCAGGATCGCCCGCGTGGCCTCGGCAATCCCCGGCTTGATGCGGTTGCGGTCGGTGATCCCGCCATCGGCGGCGATCGCCGCGATCATCGCTTCGGATTCGCGCGCCACGCTGGGTGCCAGTGCCGCTGACCAGCACGGGCCGGCGGGTTGCCAGTCGCCCGCTGCTTCGATCGCTGCGATAAACGCGCGGCTGACATCGCAAGCTGCATGTTCGGGCATGGCAAGGCAGGCGTGGAAATCATCGGGTCCGACCAGCGCATCGTTCAGCACCGAGCGGCTGACGAGCCCCGAGACGATCCCGTTGAGCAAGCCGCTGGGGATGACATAATCATCGAACGTCGCAGCAAGGTCGGCCTTGCCCGCCGGATCGGCAATAACCGCAAGATATGGCGCAAAGCCGGTCGTCCCGCCCCTGAGCGCGCTGTCGAGTTCACCCCGGATCGCGCCTTTTCCCGTCCAGCCATCGACGAATACGGCATTGCCGGTTCCGTGCCGCCGGGCGATGTAGGCAAGCGCATTTTCATCAATACCGCGGCCGCGAATGATACTGATCGAATAATGCCAGGCTGCAACGCCGCATCGTCGCAACGCGCGCTTGAGCAGAATGCCGATCGGCGTGCCCGCGCGAGCCAGCGAAATGACCACGCAATCCTGTGCGGTTTGCGGCCGCTGACTGATTGCCTTGGCGAGCTGTTCGACATCGTGACGGACGCGGCCGGCATTGGCGGCCAGCGCCGCGTGATACAGCGCCATATAACGCGCATCGGGAACGGTTTCAGCCGAGAGCATCTCGGAATAATGCCGCTTGCCCGATTGAATCAGCCGTTCCTTTTCTGCGACATCGGTCGGTGCGATCTGCTTCGGGTTGAGCAGGAACACGACATCGTCTGCATCATAAGAGCCGCAGAACGCCCAGTTGCCATCGCTGTCGCGCCAGCCCGGCATGGTCTGCATCGCGCCTGCCATTCAATCGACCCAGCCGTTGCCGTGGATGATCTGCGCCCAGAGCTGCGAGCGCGTCGGCACCATCGCAAAATCGCACAGATCCATAAAGCCGACATCCGAGACGCTGTCGCCGATGCCGATGACCGGACGATCGGGTGCCTTGGTGCGGGCGGTCTCGATCACATAGCGCGCAGCGTGGCGCTTGGCGAGCCAGGGCGGCAGATAGGCCAGATTGTTGCCGTTGAAGTGGCAGCGCCAACCGCGCGGCAACAGCGCGGCCAGTTCCTGCTCCAGCACGGCCAGCGCCGCGTCATCCTGGGTGTTACTCTTGATCACGACGTAGAGTGCCAGGCCGTTCTCCTCGACCATCCAGTGGCGAAAGCGCGTTGTGCACAGCCCGTCGGTGAGCGCGCAATAGACGCCATCGACCGGATCGGCGTCGCGCGATTGCTCTGTCAGCCGCGCGTGCCAGATGAGGTCGAGCGATCCGTTGTCGTCCAATATGCAGCCGCCATTCGAGCAGATCGCCGGTGCCTGTCTGATGCTGACGCGGGCGAGCACATCGCGGCCACGCGCGGTCACCGGAACCACCGTGCCGCGCTCGAGCCAGCGCAGGAGATTCTGCTGCAACGGCGTTGCAAAGCCGCTGGGGCTGCCATCGACAAGGCTGCTCATCTGGCACAACCCAGCTGCGCCGGGCGGACATTTTTGCAGCGTCTGGAACAAGGTGTCGTCAAGATCGGTCAACACCAGCGGCATCATGACGCGGTATCATTTGTGGCATAACGGCAGACGACCAGTTCAACCGGCAAAGACGCGCCAAACGCGGCCAGCGCCGTGTTCGCCTCAGCCACCTGTTGGCCTGGGTTTTCGGTGACGATCAGCACGCGGGCGGGAGCGTGCGCCAGCATATTGTACAAAAAGCAGGGCGCGCCGCTGGCATAGCTGTCGCAGAAGACCGAGACGCTCGCCATCGCACCGCCCACCAAAGCAGGGCTGCGCGTGATGCACTGCACAGCAGCGATGCCGCCGCAGCGCTCGATCTCTTCGGCGACGAGCAGCGCTTCATAGCTATGCTCGCCTTCGCCCAATACCAGCACGCGCTCACCGGGGATCGCCGTCACCGCTCGGCGCTGCGCAGCTTCGGGCGCGCGCAGTCCGGTTCGGCTGACCATACCGCCGGCCGGGGCGACACCTGGCGTGTTGCTTGCCGCTGCCAGTATCGGTGGCTGTATGGCCACCGCAGCAGCCGTCCAGCGCATCTGGCCGCTGACGATGGCACGCGCTGCACCGGGGCGGGGCATCGCATCCAGATAGCTGTGGTCGCTCCAGTCGGTGATGCAGCAGGTTTCGATCTGTTCGAGCGCTGGCATCGCTGCCAGCATCGCGTTTGCGGCCGCGACAAAGGTTTGGCCGGTCGAACATTCATCATCGACAATCACCAGCGAGCGCGCCGAGCCAAGCAAGGCACGCACCTCACGATCTGCGACCTGCACAAGGTGCGATGTCGCATGGCTATGCCCCTCTTCAAACCGGGCGACGATGTCAGCGCCGGTGACGCGCTGCCGCGATGACTGGAGATAAACGGCCTCGCGCTGCGGGTTGCGCAGCTGCCAGGCCGCAAAACAGCCCTGCCCCAGCGCCGTTGCGGTTTCCGCCATGCCCAGGAAACACACTGGCTGCTGCAAATCGGCTGCGAGCAGGCCGGCCAGCTGATCCATCGTTTGCCGCATGACCGCCGGACGCGCGGGCAGATGGCGACCCAGCACCCGCGATACGATGAGAAAACCACGGCGCGGGTTTGCTCTGGCCGCGATGTCGCAAAAGGCATCGATATCGGCATCGCCATGGCCAGACAGCTCGAGCGTGCCGGTTGGCAAACTGGCCGTCTTGTCCGCACGCGCCCGGGTAAATTGCATGAACCGTCCATAGCTGAATTGAGTTTGGCGCGCTTTGGCTGACGCCTGGCGGCTCAGCGTCCGGCTTAGGCAATGACGACGATGCTGACAACCGATTCACGCAACCGCGAAACCACGCTGCGGCGGTTGGTGTCCGTCGACAGTTCCGCAACCGGCACATCGACCCCGGACGCTGCCAGCATCTCGTGCACCAGCGCCACCTTGATGCCGAAATTGACGTTCTCGCTGATTGCACCGCGATCGCGGATGTTGGCATGCGCCAGCGACGATGCGGTAATGCCGACCAGATTGCCGCATTCGTCCAGTATCGCACCGCCCGATGAACCCGACCCGATCGGCGCGGTAAACTGGAAGCGCGCGACATCGCCTTCCCATCCCTTGAGCCCGGACACATTGCCCGTCGAGACCTTGAGGTCTGCGCCCAGCAAATCCATCAGCGGATAGCCTGCGGCAAGAATCTCCTCGCCAAGCCAGATCGCTGCGACATTGCGCATCGGCACCGGTGTGCCGCGAACATCGCCCTGCAGGATCGCCAGATCATGCAGGCGATCGACGCCGAGCATCGTCAGGCTCTGGCGACTGCGCCCGAGAGTGAAGTCGCTGCCGCCTTCGATGACGTGCGCGTTGGTGACGATGATCCCCGGCGCGACCAGCACCCCGCTGCCCGATCCCAGCGGCGTTCCTGCCGGGGCCGTCCGCCGCTCGCTGTCCCATGTGCCGCCGCCACCTGCAGCATCGCGGCGCTGGCGGCCAGGAATGGCATCGACCGGCAGATTGCGGGCGCGGGCAAAAGCCTCGATCCCGAACGTATAGCCTTCGTTGGCGACTTTCACCCGCCGCGCTCCATCGCGCATATAGGCCTCAGCGATGATCACCGCACCCAGCTGATCGACAGGCGCCGGAAAATCGAAGCGCAGCTCGCCGAATTCGACGGTCACAGGATAGCCCGAGTTGACAAAGCCGCCGTTACGCTCATCGGCCACATAAAGCAGGATTTCGGCATGGTCGCCAAGCTCGGCCATCGATGGCACGCACCATTCGCCTGCCGCGCTGCCCGGTTCGAGAAGCTGGAAGGCTCCCTCGCTTGACACCGCAACAACCGCAATGCGATCAGCATCCCGCCCGCCCAGGCAGATCTTGCACGGAGCAGCGGCACCGATGGCAAGCCTTTCGCCTGGCAAAGCCTTCTTCATTGCCACCCCCCTTTGCCCATTATGTGACCACACGCTGGACCGTCGTTGCAAACGACACCTGCGTATCGACCACGCTGCGGTCGACCGATGCGGCCGACAGCCGCCCCGTCAGCAGACCGGCCCAATCGGCGACAAGGCGACAACCGACCTGTTCGGCGTAGACCACGCCGCCTGCGGGACGCGAGTTGATTTCAAGCAGCTTCCAGCTGTCATCGACCGCACGGCGGAACTGGGCATTGACCAGACCATGCAGCCCGAACCGCGCCACAATCGTGGCAACGCTCGGTTCCAGCGGATGCTGCGAGACGATGTGCTGGCATCCGTTGGCCAGCTTGGTGCGCGCAGCATATTTGAGCAATTGGCCATGATCGGCGAGTACGTCGAAGGAAATCTCTGGCCCGGGCAGATAGGGCATGACGACGAGGTCGTTGATCGGGCCGCGACGCTCCTGGTCGCGCAGCGCCGCCAGATATTGGTCGGGCTGGATACGCCGCCGGTCGGGGTCCTGAAGATGCGCGGTGGGGGCAACATCGGCCAGCTGCCAGAAACCCAGGCCATTGACGCCGTGGCGCGGCTTGACACAGACGGCGGTGCCATCGTCGGGCCAGCACGCCAGCACGGCGGCAAGATCATCGCTCGTCGAGATCAGGCTGGTGGGCAGGTGATAGTTCTGGCCCACCATCGCCTGCGCAAAGGCAAACTTGTCGTCGAGCAATGCAAGCGTCGGTACCGATGAAGGCAGATGGACGCGGCAGGGCAGACCCGCTGCTGCAATCGCGCTTCGATGACGGGTCGGGATAAACAGGTCGATGGCGTTGTCCGCGATCGTGCTGCGCACCCAGCCGAGATAGCCGTCAAGGTCATCGGCCGGTGCGTCAGCCGATCCGCCATCGATCCATGTCGCGGTCGGGCCGGGGTGCAGCGCGGAATGCGGTGAGACACTTATGAAAACATCGAGCGAGGGATCGGCAACGCGCATCAGCGCGGCAATCGGTGCCAGCGAAAAGCCGCGGTTGAACCAGATCCGCAAACCTGCTTGCGCCCCCGGTTGCGGTCCCGGTTGTGCCCCGGGTCTCACTGCCGATCCTAGCGCCGGTTGCCCCCCCTGCGTCATCGCCAGCCGGTCATGACGGCTCAGCCAAGGTTGACACCCATGGCAGCGGCAAGGCCTGACAGGCCGCTGGCCCAGCCCTCGCCAATCGCTTTCACCTTGATGTCGCCCTGCGGCCCACGATAAAGTTCCACGAAGATCAGCGATGTGCTGGTGCTGCCATCTTCGGACAGGTCGAACCGCGCCAGTTCCTTGCCATCCGCATCGTTGGTCACACGGGCATAGGCACTCGATACCGATCCAAAGTTCTGGTTACGCTCCTGGCCGTCATGGATTGTGACCGCAACCACCACTTTCTTGACATCGGCACCCAGCTTGCCGAAATCGATCCTGACCGTCTCGTCATCGCCAGCGCCATCGCCGGTGCGATTGTCACCGCCATAAACCACCGAGCCATCGGGCGACGCCTTGTTGTTGTAGAAAATGAAATGCGCGTCGCTCAACACCTTGTCGTTGCTGCCCACCACGAACGCGGACGCATCAAGATCGAATGCCGCGCCATCGGTCTGCCGGACGTCCCAGCCCAGGCCAACGGTCACAGACGAGAGGCCAGGCGCTTCCTTGCTGAGCGACACATTGCTGCCCTTGCTCAATGATACTGCCATATCGGTTGCTGCTCCAGGTTGGTAACAAGGCGAAAGCGTGTTCGGCAGTGTGGCCGCCGGACACCCTGGTGGTCCGATTGTAACATTTGCATCCCAATCCGGCTTGCGCTGGAGCAAATGTCAGAATCATCAGGACCGCTAGTAAATGTATGTTTCTAGTGGATTGTTAAGATTTTGACATTTGCCATTGCCCCATCCGGCTGGTGGGGGCAAATGTCAAAATCAATCCACTCGTTGCCGCTCGATCAGCCGACGCTGACACCAAAGTTGCTCGCCAGCGGGCCAAGCCCGCCCTTGAACCCCTGGCCAACCGCGCGGAACTTCCAGTCTGCGCCGTTCCGATAGACTTCGCCCAGGATCATCGCGGTTTCCACCGATGCGTCTTCCGAAAGGTCATAACGCACGATTTCGGTACCCGTCTTATGATCCACCAGCCGGATGAAGGCATTCGAGACCTGGCCGAAGCTCTGGCCGCGCGACTCGCCGTCGTGAATGGTGACGGCAATCGCCACCTTGTCGATCTCAGCCGGGGTCTTGGACAAGATGATCTTTATCTGTTCATCGTCGCCATCGCCTTCGCCGGTGCGATTATCGCCCTGATGGATCACCGCGCCGCCGACATCCTTGTTGTTATAAAAGCAAAAGTCGTTGTCGGCGCGCACCTTGCCGTCTGCCTTGAGCACGAACGCCGAGGCGTCCAGATCGAAATCCTGGCCATCGGTGGCACGAACATCCCAGCCCAACCCGACCATGATCTCGTCAAGACCGGGAGATTCTTTTGACAGGCTAACATTTCCGCCTTTTGAAAGTGAAATCGCCATGAAATTTTCCTTCTTCTGCGTCTGTTAAGAAAAGCCGGACCATCCGGCCAACTGCGTCGATGAAAGGGAATTATCGACTCATGCCACTGCTGGTTCGGCCTCCCCTTCCGGATTGGCCCGGTTCCAGCGAACCGAAGACCAGAAAGCGATCCCGATCAGCAGCGCGCCGATCATCCCGGTGATGACTTCGGGAATATGCACGAACGTGTTGAGGTACATGATCACCGCCAGCGCCAGAATGGCGTAGAAGGCACCATGTTCAAGATAGCGATACTGCGACATCGTACCCTTGCGGACGAGGAAGATGGTCATCGAACGCACAAACATCGCGCCGATGCCAAGGCCGATGGCGATGATCACCAGATTGTTGGTCAGCGCAAACGCACCGATCACCCCATCGAACGAGAAGCTGGCGTCGAGCACTTCGAGATAGAGGAACGCTCCGAAACCGGCCTTGGCGACATTACCGGTGGTGACGGCAGGCGGTTTGAGCACATGGTTGACGATCTCCACGACGATGAAGGTCAGCAGGCCACCGATTGCTGCGACAATGAAGGTCAGCGCGTCGGCCTCGGCGAGCATCAGCGAAGTAAGCCACGTGCCGAGCAGGATAACACCGATGGCGACGGCATCGATATCGGCGACCTTGGCCAGCGGTCGTTCGATCGCGGCAATCCAGTCAACATCCTTGTCCGAATCAAAGAAATATTTGAGGCCGACCATGCCAAGAAAAGCACCGCCAAAACCCATCAGCCCGATATGCGCGTCGCTGACAATACGCTGATATTCGGTCGGCTGACTAAGCGCCAGCTGGATCGCCTCGATCGGGCCAAGGCTGGCAGCGACCATGACGATGACCAGCGGGAAGACGATACGCATCCCGAACACCGCGATGAGGATACCCCAGGTGAGGAAGCGCTGCTGCCAGACCGGGTCCATGTCCTTCAATACCGAGGCGTTGACCGCAGCATTGTCGAACGACAACGATACTTCCAGCACCGCCAGCACAGCACATATCCAAAGAATACCCAAAGCGCCGTTGGTAGTGCCGGTCAGCTCCCAGCCATACCAACCACCAAGCGCAAGCGCGACGACCGTAAAAATGAAAGAGCCGCCGAAATTTTTGAACATGTAATAACTTCCTTTTCCGCCGTAGCGGCTGGTATTGCGTCAGTCTTTTGCGGCTGCTGGGCCCCAGCGCAGGATTAGGCCGATATCATCAGCATATTCCTTCTGGTTGTTATAGTAACGCATGTGCCGATTCATCCGGAGGCTGCCCCCCTCGTTCTCGATCATCGCTATACCACACAGGCGGCAGTTGTCGCGCCCCTCGTCGAGCCTGATCTCGATCTCCGGTTGCCCCGGAATTGTGATGCGGATGACTCCATCGGTCTTGTTCCAGTTGGGCACACCATCATAGATCAAGGCAAACACCGCGATCTTCCTGATCGAGTCGAAAAACTTGCCGTTGACCCGGATGGTCTCGCCGGCGGACACCGCGCCTGTCCTGTCGTCGCCTGACAGTTCGATGAACGGGGCACTCTCGTACTGCCCAAAGATCCGCCCCAGCGCCTGGATCACACCTTTATGGCCATCCTGCAATTCATACACCACGCCCAGATCAAGATCGATATTCTTGGCGCCACCGCCAAAAAAGCCGCGCTTGGCAGGTTCCGCCTGGCTCCAGTTGAGGTTGACGATGATCTCGCCAAAGGTCGCCCCGGTTTTCTTGAGGCTGACGCTCGGGCTCGCTTTTTCCAGCGTGATCTTTTTCAAGCTGACCGGTGCCGATGGCGCAGGTGCCGGGGTCGGTGCAGGTGGAGCGGGCGTTGGCGCGGGGGCGGGCGCGGGCGCAGGGGCCGGAGCGGGCGCAGGGGCCGGAGCGGGCGCAGGGGCCGGAGCGGGGGCGTCGGCAACCTCACCGCCAAAATGACTGATCAGGCTGCCAAGACCGCCAGCAAATCCGGCCGCGATCGTCCCCAGCTTCCAGCCTGCACTGTGCCGGTAGAGCTCGACCATCATCACCGCTTTTTCGTTGGTCAAATGCTCGGCAACATTGAACGCGGCCCTGGTCTGATCGATGGCAACCAACAACGGCCGCGCCTGTGCGATCGGGCGATCGTCGTGCGTGGCGGTGAACACGATCCGATCGATGGTGGCTGGCAAGGCATCGAGGTCGAGCGCGAAGACCGCCTTGTCTGCCGCCACGGTGAGTTTGATCGCGCCCTCGGGCGACTGCGGTTGGGAAAACAGCACAACATAGCGGTCATCGCCGATCTTGCGCGTCGCATCGAGGCCGAACGCGGCGATATCGACTCCCTGCATGCCAAAGGACACCGCAACCTCGCAGCGTCCGCCAATCCCAAGATCGGCCAGACTGCGCTTTTCACCCTTTTGAAGCTGCATGTTCGCAATCCTTACTCATCTTCGCCATGTCGACCTGCGGCAATTATACCCGGAAAACTGGATAAAACCCCATCAGATCAGACGGCGGGACTGCTCGACCAGCTGGGCGACCTGCACGCCTGAGGCACGCTCGCCGATCGCCTTGTAGACCCATTCGCCACCGCTGCGCTTGAGCGACGCCAGAATCAGCCCGGTATAGGACCCGCTTTCGCTGATGTCGTAACGCGCCAGCTCGCGATTGGTCGACAGGTCAACCACCCGCCCAAAAGCGTTGGCCACCTTGTCAAAGGTCTGCCCGCGAAAGCTGGTGACCGTCAGAACAAGGGTTTCGACCGTAGCTGGCAGGCGCGTCAGATCGATCGCGATCGTTTCATCGTCGCCATCACCCTCGCCTGTCAGATTATCGCCGCTGTGCCGGATCGACCCGTCGTCGCTGGTCAATTTCTGGAACCACACCGTATCGACGACATTGCCCGCCGAGTCGAACGCCAGGCACGATGCGTCCAGATCGATGCTTTCGTTGCCACCAGACAATTTTGCAAAAAAGCCTTTTGGCGCCGTCATATCCCAGCCCACGCCAAGCGCGATTCGACTCAATCCACCAGATCCGGCCTCTTTTGAAAGGCTTACGCTCGCGTTCTTGCTTAATGAAATACTCATCCGTGTTCCCCTCAAGCCGGTGCAGGTCCAGACTTGAGTTGATAACCAGCGCAATCGCAAATGTCCATTCTTCGAACGGTTGCAGATGCCATTTACGGGCCGGGTTGTGCGCGCCATTCCTCGTTTCGATCGCATGCGCCCGGTAAAGGCCGCATCGCCCTGGCTCACGCTATGGGCCAGATCGATCACCACGCTGCTTGCCCGTTTATCCCATCCATATTTTCAGCCGTTATACCAAGGCGCGCTGAAGCTGACTCACGCGAGGGATTCCCAAGAAGGCCCGGTTCTGATTCAACATGGCTTTTTGCGGAGGCCATTTTGATACGCGGTTT
>JBBQXX010000018.1:0-24669 GCA_038209235.1 Sphingomonadales bacterium
CATGAAGGACGAGACGCTCGCCGATATCGCCGCGCATCCGCCATCGGTCCAGGCCGATCTGGGCAAGGTGCGCGGGCTTTCTGCGGCATGGCGCGAGAATGACATCGGTGCCCGGATGATGGACGCGCTGTTTGCGGCAAAGCCTCTGCGCCCCGACGAGATGCCACCCAAAAGCCCGCGCGGCCCGGCGTTGGGAAAGGAAGGCGGGCTGGTCGCTGACCTGCTCAAGCTGCTGCTCAAGATTCGCTCGCGCGAGATTGACGTAGCTGCCCGTTTGCTGGCGCGCAGCGATGATCTGGAGGCGCTGGCCGCCGGCGTCCGCAAGGATCTGGCCATATTGGAGGGCTGGCGGTTCGAACAGTTTGGCCGTGATGCGCTGGCGCTGGTGGAAGGTCGAACGGCCTTTGCGATTGCCGATGGCCGCATCAAGATGACACGCATTGAACTTGCTGCGGACGTTGCGGTTGATCCCGACGCTGCGCTGATCGCCGCGCTGGCGGAGCAGCCATGACGTCATACCTGCCAACGCTCAAGCAACTGCAATATCTCGTCTCGCTGGAAGAATATGGCCATTTCGGCAAGGCTGCCGAAGCCTGTTTCGTGACACAATCGACGCTGTCGGCAGGCTTGCGCGACCTTGAGTCGTTGCTCGGCGTTGTTCTGGTCGAACGCACCCGCCGTGTCGTGCGGTTTACGCCGTTGGGCAACAAGGTCGCCGCCAAGGCGCACCGGGTCCTGCGTGAAGCCGAGGAACTGTCTGATCTGGTGAAATCCTCGGGCAGGCCGCTGTCGGGCGAACTTCGGATGAGCGTCATCCCGACCATCGCACCATTCCTGCTGCCCCGGTTGCTGCCCGGATTGCGCCGCGAACAGCCCGAACTCAAGCTGTTCCTGCGCGAGGAGGTGAGCGCTGCTGCGGTCGAATCGCTGCACCATGGTCATGTCGATTGCGTGTTGCTCGCCTTGCCGTTCGCCACCGGCGACGTCGAAAGCGAATCGCTATTCATCGATCCGCTGTATGTCGCGTTTCCCAAGGACGACCCTCGCGATCCGCCGGACATGATCTCACCCGATCTGATCGACGAGACACGGTTGCTGCTGCTCGAAGACGGGCACTGCCTCAAGGACCATGCGTTGGCGGCGTGCAACCGACCCGAGTTGCGCGCCAACGCGCTGATGCTGGGGACGTCGCTGCATACGCTGGTGCAAATGGTCGACAACAAGCTGGGGCTGACGTTGCTGCCGCAGATCGCCATCGAAGCTGGAATTCTCAACGATACCGACATCGTTGCCCGCCCGTTGCTGGCCGACCACGCCTCGCGCGATATCGCGATTATCTGGCGCAAGAACAGCCCGCGCGCCGATGAATTCCGAATGCTTGCAGAAATATTGCGGCGCGGCCACGCCGAAGGCAAATGCGCGGCGTGACAATCCTGTCGCTTTGGCCGGACATCGGCGAACGACATATCAATCCATGTGCTTGAGGCCGACCCGCAGATAATCCCAACCGGTGATCAGCGTCAGGATGGCTGCCGTCCACAGTGCGGCCAGGCCAAGATGGTGCAACCAGACCTGCTCCCTGAAGCCGCCAGCCAGAATCAGCGCCCCCAGCGCGACCAGTTGCAACGTCGTCTTCCATTTGGCCAGCTGCGATACCGGCATCGAGACCTGGAGGCCCGCCAGAAATTCGCGCAGGCCCGACACGGTAATTTCGCGCAGCAAGATGATCATCGCGGCGATGACATGCGGTCCGGCAATCAGCGCATTGAACCGGTCGTTACCCGTCGCGCACAGGATCAGGATGACCGCTGCCACCATGATCTTGTCGGCAATCGGGTCCAGAAAAATGCCAAGCCGCGACACCGCGCCCTGTGCCCGCGCCAGATAACCATCGAAATAATCGGTGATGCCCATCAGGCAATAGACGACAAAGCCCAGCAGGTAACCTGTCGCCCATTCCGGCCACCACAGCAAGGCGGCGAGCAGCGGGACGGTCACGATCCGCGACAGCGTCAATATGTTGGGCAGTGTGAGCATAAGCTGGGCGCTTCTTAACGCCATTTGCCCAAGATGGAAATGGCTTGACCGGCCCTGCATCCATCCCGATACCCCAGCCAAGGCCCATCCCGTGGCACTGCCCCCAAACGGGCGGCATCGCAACGGGCAGGGCGGGGTGAAACGGCAGAGGGATTGACTGCATGACATCGGCTGGTGCGCTTTTGAACAAAAGGCGCTTTCTCCCCCTGTTCGTGACCCAGTTGCTTGGCGCGTTCAATGACAATCTGTACAAGAACGCCATGGTGCTGTTTGTCGTTTATACGGTGTATAACGATGCAACTGCCGAGACATGGTTCAGCGCCATCGCAACCGCCGTTTTCATCCTGCCGTTTTTTCTGCTTTCCGCGCTGGCGGGGCAGCTTGCCGATACGCGCGACAAGGCGGCAATCATCCGCATCGTCAAGATCTGCGAAATCTTCATCATGCTGGTCGGCGGTACCGGACTTTATCTCGCCTGGTCCGGATTTGCGGTTCATACCATAGCGATCCCGCTGATGATGCTGGCGCTGTTTGCCATGGGAATTCACTCGACCTTTTTTGGTCCGATCAAATACGCGATCCTGCCGCAACACCTCAACGATGATGAAGTGCTGGCAGGAACCGGGCTGGTCGAGGCCGGAACCTATATCGCAATCCTGCTGGGCACCATTCTGGCCGGATGGATTCCGGTAGAGGTTGCAGGGGTGGCGGTCGTGATCACCGCTGTCATCGGATATGCCACGGGTCGCCAGGTCCCGCCTGCCCCGCCGATGACAATGGAGACCAAGCTGGATTTCAATTTCATCCGCGCCTCGATTACGCTGATCCGCGCGACGATGAAAGTTCGCCGCGTGTTTCTGGCGATCATTGCGATCAGCTTTTTCTGGACCATCGGCGCGGTGCTGTTCATCCAGTTTCCGCCCCTGGCCAAGAATGTGCTCACCGCAAGCAAGGAGGTTGCCAGCCTGTTTCTGGTGGTCTTCTCTGTTGGTGTGGCAATCGGATCGGTGGCAATCAACGCACTGCTCAAGGGTAGCGTCTCGGCGCGCTATTCGCCCGTCTCGGTCATCGTGATGGGGCTGTTTGTCGTCTCATTCTTCTTCGTCTGTCGCCAGTGGGTCCCCGATACGCAAGGATCATTGTTCACCGTGGGCGAATTTGTCACGCTGCCGCTGGCGATCCCGCTGCTGCTGTCGTTGCTCGGCATAGCTGTGGCAGGCGGCATGTTCGTCGTGCCGCTGTATGCCTTCCTGACGACCACGGTGCACAAGAGCGAAGCGGCCCGCACGATAGCTGCCAACAATATCGTCAATTCAGGCGCGATGGTCATCGGATCGCTGTTCGCCATCGGATTGAGCCTGGCCGGGCTGGCGGTGATCTACCAGCTGCTGCTCAGTGCCGCGATGTGTGTGATTGCCGCATGGCTTGGGCATCTTCTGCACCAGGCCAGCCTCGAGCCGCATGGCACGCATGCCATGGACGTCTGACTACCAGACGATCTTGACCAGCTTGCGCTCCAGCGGGGCCAGCACCCCGGACAGTTCGTGGCCGCGCTTCAGTACCGCACTGCCCTCGCCAACCAGCGCCCAAAGGCCCTGCTTGCGGCGCAGCGAGGGGCGCTTCTCGATCCTGAATTCGGGACGTTCTGCCGCACGACGAAAGCACGAGAAAACCGCCGCATCGCGGCCCAGATCGATCGCATAATCGCGCCAGAAACCGGCAGAAACCATCCTGCCATACAGGTCGAGAATGCGGTTGAGTTCAAGGCGATCAAAGACGACCTGCTGGCTCGCGCCGCTGACCAGCGGAAACACCGAGACGTTGCCACCGGGGTTCAAGCAGCACCCTTTGCGCAATCAACCATGTTACGCAGCGGTCCCGCTGTCGCGATCAGGCCGCCGGGCAGCATCGCGCTCATCGATCAGCTTGGCTATCCGCTCCTGCATCTGCAGGATTTCGCACTGCAGCAGTTCCAACCGCTGCGTCGAAGGATCGAAGGTCTGGCTGCACGGCGTACCATATTGCACAAACCCGCGCTGTTTTTCGGCGGCATCGACAGGCGTAGGCCGCGCCGGAATGCCGACCATCACCGAGCCGGGTGCAACATCGCGCGTGACAACCGCATTCGCGCCGATGCGCGCGCCCTTGCCGACGGTCAACGGACCCAGGATCGCAGCGCCCAGGCTGACGATCACGTCGTCCTCGATTGTGGGATGCCGCTTGCCGCCGACGCCATCTGTCGGGTTGCGTCCGCCCAGCGTCGCGCCCTGATAGATTGTGACGTTGTCGCCAATAATGGTGGTCTCACCAATCACTACAAAGCCATGATCGACGAACAGATTACGCCCGATCTGTGCGCCGGGGTGGATATCGATCGCGGTCAAGAACCGCGCGATGTGATTGATCAGGCGCGCCAGAAAATACAGCTCGCCGTTAAACAGCCAATGACCGATGCGGTGCAGCCCCAGTGCCAGAACCCCGGGATACAGCAATATCTCCCACCGCGATCGTGGTGCAGGATCGCGCGCACGAATCGAATCCAGATACTCGCCAAGTGCGCTGAACATGCGCCATCCCTTCACAGCCTGTGTTGACAATACATAAACGCTGGAACGCGCCTTTTCCAGTGGTGGTAGCACTTTGTGCGCGGTGCGTGTTGCAATCACGCCAGTTTGAGCTTGGGCCGCAGTCCCATGAACTGCGCGAGGCGGCGCAAACGGCGTTCCACAACCTCGCCATAAAGCGGACGGTCAGCAGCATCGAGCACCAGATTGAGCGTATCGCCGCTCAGCTCCAACGCGCTGCGGCCGAGCACATCGTGCGTCCCTGCACCCAGCCGTTGCGCCAGCCGAATGGCGAGCCCCCAGCCAATGGCGCGATCGAGCATTTGCGGGGGTGCGACATGATCAGCAACCGGAAAGGGGCGCGGGCCGCCGCCAAAATTGGTGTACAGCGCCTGCCCGATCATCGATCGGCCCATCGCATCGATACCCACCCAATTGCCATGCATCGCGATCTCAAGTCCGCGCTCTGCCCGAAAATCAGGACTCGCCTGCCATGCGACATCGGAAAGATGGCACGCTGCGGTCATCCAACGCTGCCACTCGGGCGGATCGCCAGCGAATATCGGCGCGATCCAGTCATACAATGGGGTCGCATCCTCGCCGAAACGCGAATGCAACTGGCCAAAGCGATATGCGGCAACCAGCAGCGGATCGCGCTTGCGCACATCCTCATCCATCCGCGCATAAAGCAACCCTTCACGCAGCCCATAAGCCGACACTACAAAGTGGCTGGGTTTGAGGTGCGCCCGGATCAGCCGCAGCAGCGCAATTGCATCGCTCAGCGTCTCGATACGCGAGAGTGCAAGCCCGGTGGCGTGGCGCAAACTGTCCCTGTCCATTTCGGCAAGTTCGGCGAGCACCTTTTCGGGGCGCGAAACATCCATCCGATACTCATGCAGCACACGCAATGGATAGGCGGTCAGGTGCATATCGAGCCGCGCCAGCGCGCGCCAGGAGCCGCCGACAAGATAGAAAGGCTTGCCCGGATAGCTGCTGAGCCAGGGGTAGGGAGCAACCATGGTGCTGACCGCTCGCGTCAACGCCAAGGCATCCTCGCGCTGCACAGCAGCAGCGCGCAGCACGCCCAGCGGCAGGCTGGCCGTATCGAGCACCTCGCCGTTGCCAATCCGCGCCAGATCCAGGCTGCCGCCGCCAAGGTCTCCGACAATACCATCGGCGTCAGGAATGGCAGACAGCACCCCCAGAGCCGAAATGCGAGCCTCATCCTCTCCAGACAAGATAATAATATCCAGCCCTAAAGCTCTGGCTTTATTCGAGAACTCCTGGCCATTGCTGGCATCGCGGACCGCCGCTGTGGCGACACACACGGTCTCGTCGACGTCCATTTCACGCGCGACGATTCGAAAGCGCTCCAGCGCATGGATGGCGCGCGCCATCGCCGCCTCGTCGATCGCGCCGGTTTCCGCCAGCGACCGTCCCAGCCCCGCCATCACTTTTTCATTAAAGATCAGCGCGGGATTGCGACGCGGCCCCGAATAAACCACCAGCCGCACCGAGTTGGAGCCGATATCGATGATCGCGGTGCGGTACAGATGAACCGGCTGGTTCTGTTTACGAACAAAAAAATTCATTTTGCCAGCCTGCGTCAATCTTCGCGCGCAGCACGGCGATTGAGGCTTAGCTTGGGGACCGCATCGCTGTTCTTGAGCGCCGCGCCGCGCCCTGACAGCGATGGATTGGTCATGAAATACCGGTGCAGATTGAACGGCTTGTTACCAGGCTGGATGCGAATGTAACGCCCGTCGCCATCCAGCTCCCAGCTTTGTTCATTATCGAGCAGATTGGCGACCATGACCTGGTCGAGGACCTGATCGTGGACCGTGGGATTCTCGATCGGCAGCATATATTCAACCCGGCGGTCAAAGTTGCGCGGCATCCAGTCTGCTGAACTGATGAACACCCTGGCCTGGCCATTGGGCAGCGCAGCACCGTTGCCGAACGCCCAGATGCGGCTGTGCTCCAGAAAGCGCCCGACCACCGACTTGACGCGGATATTGTCCGAAAGTCCCGCAACGCCGGGGCGCAGGCAACATATGCCGCGAATGATCAGTTCGATCTGCACGCCGGCGCTGCTGGCCGCATAGAGCTTTTCGATCATCGCCGGATCGACCAGCGAGTTCATCTTGACCCAGATCGCACCCGTCCGTCCGGCGCGAGCCTCATCGATCTCGTGATCGATTAGCGCGATCAGGTCGCCGCGCATGTCACGCGGCGACATGCTCAGCAGCTCGAGCTTTTCGGGCTCGACATAGCCGGTGATGTAGTTGAACAGCTGCGCTGCATCGCGGCTGGCGCGTGGATCGGCGGTGAAGAAGCTCAGGTCGGTGTAGATACGCGCGGTTACCGGGTGGTAGTTTCCGGTCCCGAAATGGCAATAAGTGCGGAAACCCTCAGGCTCGCGCCGCACCACCATTGAAATCTTGGCATGGGTTTTCCACTCGATAAAGCCGTAGACGACCTGGACCCCGGCACGTTCCAGCGCGCTTGCCCACAGCAGATTCTGCTCTTCATCGAACCGCGCTTTCAGTTCGACCACCGCGGTGACCGACTTTCCCGCCTCCGCTGCAGCGATCAGCGCGTTGATGATCGCCGATTGCTTGCCAGCACGGTACAAGGTCTGCTTGATCGCCACCACGTCGGGGTCTTGCGCCGCTTGCTTGAGAAACGCGATCACCACCTCGAAGCTCTCATACGGGTGGTGAACGACGATATCCTTGCTTCGGATTGCAGCAAAGCAATCGCCGTTATGTTCCCGGATTCGCTCGGGAAATCTTGGTGTATACGCCGGGAACTTTAGGTCGGGCCGGTCCTCATCGACCAAAGCTGCCAGATCACCAATACCAAGAAAACCATCGTCGGTCGATTTGGTGCCGCCTTCGTGCAGCAGATTGGTATCGAGCAATGCGGCCAGCCCATGATCCATCAAGCGCGATGTTTCCAGCCGGATCACCTGCCCACGTCGACGCCGTTTCAGCGCGGTGCGGAAATACAGCACCAGGTCTTCGGCCTCTTCCTCGACCTCGATATCGCTGTCTCGGATGATGCGAAACAGGCCTGAGCCAAGCATGTCATAGCCCGGAAAGAGCTTGTCGACGAAGGCCACGACAATTTTATCGAGCGTGATGTAGCGGCCTTTGTCGCCCGGAATCCGCACAAACCGCGGCATGGTGGCGGGCAGCATCACAAGTTCGCGCACCGATTTGCCATCCGAGCGCCGCTTGAGATCGAAAATCAGGCTCAGCCCCTTATTGAGGATGAACGGAAACGGGTGGGCCGGGTCGAGCGCCTGCGGGGTGAGCACCGGGAAGATCTGGGTGACAAAATGCTCGCGCAGCCAGCTGCGGCTGGCCTCGTCCAGCTCCTCGACCAGCGCCTCGACCACGCCATGATTGGCAAGTTCAGTGCGCAGTTCGCTCCACACCTGCTGTTGCTGGGCATTGAGCCGGTCCACCGTGCGTTCGATCGCGGCGAGCTGCTGCACCGGGGTGCGTCCGTCGGCCGATCGCTCTTCGACCTGCTCTGCGACCTGCCCCACCAGACCAGCGACGCGGACCATGAAGAATTCATCCAGATTGTTGCCGGAAATCGACAGGAAGCGTAGCCGCTCGAGCAACGGATGGCGCGGGTTGCAGGCCTCTTCGAGCACCCGGTCATTGAAAGCCAGCCAACTCAGCTCACGGTTGAAATAGCGGCTGCCGGCATCGCCTGAGCGTTCCTGCTGCGGTTCTTGTTCAGTCTGTGTCGGATGAGCCGCCATCTGTCCCTGCCAATATCGCCAGTGCGTCGCGGACAAGTCTTTGGCCGATCGGGCGCTGCAATGCCAGCGCCATCTCATCAATCTGTCGCGCCAATGCCGCAATTGCGCGGTACGATCGCTCAAGCCGGACCGCTGCATAGCTGGCCAGCGCATCGGGCAGAGCCAGCCCTGCTTGCTCAAGCAGTTTCTGCAGCAGCAGCGCAATCATCTCTTCATCGGGCGGCGGGATTTCTACCGCCAAAGATGCGCCCAGCCGCGACAGCAGATCGGGCAACTTTATGCCCCACGCCGCTGGTGGCGTTGCCGCTGCAAACAGCACCGGCGCGCCCAAAATCTGCGCGCGGTTCCAGGCGTGAAACAGCGTCTCGTCGCTTTCGCCATCGGCATTGTCGATAAAGCAGCCCCCCGACCCGGACACAAACGCGCGGCCGATCGTCGTCTTGCCCGACCCGGCAGGGCCAATCAGCACCGCTGCGCCAAAGGGCAGTCGGGTCCAGTCGAACAACCGGTCGATGGCTGCCCGGTTCGACCCGGTGACCAGAAATGCGCTGTCACCACCTGGTCCGGCTGCCGCAAAGGGCAGTACGAACTGGCCCGTCATCGCGGCTATCACCCACCGCCCGGGGCCGGAGCCGGGGCCGGAGCGGTCGCCGCCGGGCGCGCGATGCGCAGCACCCCTGCCCCCTGCTGCACCCGCCAGCCGCGCGCTTCAAGCGCGCCGCGTAATGCATCGATATCGATACCGGAGTTGACCTGCATGACAGATGTGCCGCCCAGCGCGAGACTTGCGGTATTTGCCGACTGGACACCGGGAATACTGCGCACCGCGCGCTCGCCTGCCTGCACCGCCGCCACGTCGGGGGTTTCGAACTGGATCGAGATAATCTGCGCGCCGGTCGTCAGACCGCCAGTTCCCATCGGCAGTTCTTCGGCCAGACTGTCGTCGAGGATCTGATCGAGGAGCGCCACCGGTTTTTCGATGATCAGCGAAGCATCGGGACGCAGGTTGCCCGACCGCACCGCGCCTGCATAAATCCGGTCGAGCCGCTTGATCGCGGCATCCAGCATAGCGTTGAGGCCATCGCTGTTCCGGGTTCTAAGCGTGAAGCTGCCGAGCAGACGGTTGTCAGGCCCGAACCGCGCCGCAAATCGGCCGATGATCGGGCCGCCGGGATATTGGCGCTCGATATGCGCGACGGGCACAACCACATCGGCCGCACCGAACTGATCGAGGATAAGGCGCCACCAGGTGCGGCTGCGGCGGCCCGGTTGCGCGGCGTTGATCAACAGCGCATCGGCGCCCGATCCATGCGGGCGGATGTAATCGACAACGCTTTCGGAAGTGCGATAGCGGGCCCATGCCGCCTGCCACGGCGTGCGGTTCTCAAACACCTGCGCCGATCCGCCGCTGACGTAGACGGGCACGACCAGCATCGGCGCAGAGCGCAGCACCGCACCGCTCACCCCCAGCAACTCACCCGCGCGGGCACGATCGAACAACACGCCAAGCGTTGCAATATAGCGGCGCGGACCGGTCTGTTCGTATTCGACCACGATCGCAGAGACGATACCATCGAGCGCAGAATCGCTGAGCTTGGGGGCAGCGCCCGAGCGGTTGACCTGCAACCAGAGCTGCTGCCAACCCTTGCGCTGCGCATCGCGCCACGCGTTGGAGCGCGCATCGTGCGCATTCTTGCCCGGTGCATCGACCTTGACGCCACTCACCTCGAAATCGCCGCCGCTGGCAACCGGCGGAATCCCGCGATCCCCCTCGATCTGCGCATAGACGATCGCCCCCAGTGCCAGCAGCACAGGAAGCAGGATGGCTGCGATCCACGCGCGCGAAAGCTTCGGCGCTGGGCGGGTCAGGATCAGGCTGGTGGTCAAGATATCCGTGTTTCGATAAACCGCAAAAAAAGTGATCCCCCGCCGCGATGGTCACCGGGGGTCGTTTCGCGCCCCTTTTGGCGACAATGGCGTGGAAATCCAAGCGAGAAGTCGCTAACCGCTCGGGTCATGACTGATACGACCGGCAAATCGCCCGCTCCGCCATCCTACAGCTACGCCCGGGCCGGGGTGTCGATCGCGGCGGGCAATGCGCTGGTCAAGGCGATCGGCCCGCTCGCCAGAGCGACCGCCCGTCCCGGCGCAAATGCCGAGCTCGGCGGCTTTGGTGGGTTTTTCGACTTGAAGGCAGCAGGCTTTCGGGATCCGCTGCTGGTTGCGGCCAACGATGGGGTGGGCACCAAGGTCAAGCTTGCCATCGACCATAACCGCCATGACACCATCGGTATCGATCTGGTGGCAATGTGCGTCAACGACCTGATCGTTCAGGGTGCCGAGCCATTGTTCTTCCTGGATTATTTCGCAACCGGCAGGCTTGATATCGGCATTGCCGAACGCGTCGTTGCGGGGATCGCTCAAGGCTGCAAGCTGGCGGGTTGCGCGCTGATCGGCGGCGAAACGGCTGAGATGCCGGGAATGTATGCTGACGGCGATTATGATCTGGCAGGCTTTTGCGTCGGTGCGGTCGAGCGCGATGAGGTGCTGACCGGTGGCCGGGTAAAGCCCGGCGATGTGCTGCTCGGGCTGGCTTCATCGGGGGTGCATTCGAACGGCTATTCGCTGGTCCGCCGCCTGGCCGCCGACAAGGGCTGGAAAATGACGCGGCCTGCATTGTTCGATCAGGACATTCTGCTGATTGACGCGCTGATCGCACCGACCCGCATTTATGTGTCAGCGTTGCTGCCCGTAGTGAAATCGGGCCGGATTGCGGCGATGGCGCACATCACCGGCGGCGGCCTGCTCGAAAACATTCCGCGCGTGCTGCCCGATGGCTGTCATGCGCGGGTCGATGCCGATGCCTGGGTCCAGCCGCGCCTGATGGCGTTCGTGCAGGCGCAGGGCAACATCGAGCCTGCAGAAATGGCGCGCACCTTCAATTGCGGCATCGGCATGGTGCTGGTGGTTGCTGCAGGCGATGTCGCCACGCTGAGCGCCGACCTCGAAGCCGCCGGTGAAACCGTCCACGCGATCGGGATGATCGAGGCCGGCGACAGGGGTTGCACCGTCGCAGGCTCGGTTGAAACCTGGAGCGCGCGCGCAGCCTGGACCGCGACCCATGCCGGGTAAGGCCCGCGTTGCAATCCTGATCTCGGGCAGCGGCACCAACATGGCGGCGTTGCTCTATGCCGCCAAGCAACCAGGCTGCCCCTATGAGGTCGTGTTGGTCGCCTCCAACAATCCCGATGCTGCTGGACTGACGCTGGCGCAAGCCGAGGGCGTGACCATTTTTGCGCTGTCGCATCGGGACATGGACCGGCCAAGCCATGACGTCGCGATCGACGCGGCCATCCGCAAATCGGGTGCCGATTATGTCGCGCTGGCCGGCTATATGCGCATCCTGACCCCGGAATTCGTGCGCGGTTGGGAGGGCCGGATGCTCAATATCCATCCGTCGCTGCTCCCGAAATACAAGGGCCTGCACACCCACCAGCGCGCGCTTGACGCGGGCGATGCCTTGGCAGGGTGCAGCGTGCATCTGGTCACTGCCGAACTCGATGATGGCCCGGTGCTTGGCCAGATCGACGTCGCGGTCATGCCGCAGGACACCGCTAAGACCCTGGCTGGACGTGTGCTGATCGCCGAACACCAGCTCTATTCACGCACGCTCGCCCAATACATTGGACGCGAGGCCGATCCCGACTGGATCGTCGCCAAGGTCGGCGAACTGGCTCTGGCGCTGCCCGAGACAGACGCGCGCGCCTCGCACGGATCGCCCGGCTGGCGCGTCGGCGGCGACAAGACCGGCAAATATTTCGCCTATGTCTCGGTTCACCACCATGGCGAGACGGCGATTGCGCTGCTCGTCAAGACTAGCGGCACAGACGAGCAGGCCGCGCTGATCGATGCCGATCCGGAACTGTATTATTTGCCCAAATTCTACGCACCCTCAGGCTGGATCGCGATCCGGCTGGACACTGGATTCACCGACTGGGCGCATATCGAGGACTGGCTGGGCAAAAGCTGGCGCGCGGTGGCCCCCAAGCGGCTGACCCGGTTGCTCGATATCGCAGCGGAATTCTAGACCGCTGCTGATCCGGCAACTATGCTGGCAGCCGCCCCGACGCGGCATAAGCTTGCCGGGCGCGTGGATCGCGCATGCGGAGCCAGTGCGCGCCGACAACGGTGTCCAGAGACGGCGGATCGAATCGATCAAGCCCAGATCCAGGGTAGAAGGTCATCTCGCCAAAGCGCGGTTCGGCATCGATCTCATAAAGATCGACGCGGACAAAATCGAAGCTGCGGCCCAGTGTCTCGGCAGCCTCGATCATCCGGTCGAGCGATGTCGGCGGTGATGGGTCGTCGTCATGCGACACCGCCGATACGCGCCGCCAGTTCCGGTCAAACAGGATCCAGCGGTGCCGGGTGGCGCGATTAAGATGCACCTGAACAAACGCCACTCGTCCGCTGAACACATATAGCTTGTAGTCCAGCGGAAGCTGCCCGCCATGCCCGATGAACGGTTCGACCAGCACGCTGCGCGGGATTTGTGTGTAGAGCCATTCGTCAAGCCACGTGCCATAGGTGCGCGAGAGCCAACCAACGCTGCGGCGCCTGATCGCGTCCCAATCCTCGCTGCCATCTCGAACATAAGCGTTCTGGTTGCAGCCATGCGCTGACTTCACGACAAACGGCACTGGCCATTCGGGCAGCACAGGCAGCGTCTGGCCGTGCCACAACGTAGGAGTGATCCACTGCGCACCGATCAGGTCGGCAACCAGCTGCTTAGCCCGTACCTTATCGGAAAAAAGCGGCATGCGTGGGTCGCGGTCGAACAGCTTGCGATGCTGGACCAGCTCGGTGAACCGGGTCGGCCGGGAGATATCGGGCAACCTGTGGTGACGCCACAGATAGGTTGTGCCGATCCTGAGTCTCGCCAACGCCTCATTGACGCCAAGCACACCAGAATCTGCCAGCACCGCCTCGTTCATCAACCGCCCATGGGCCGGTTGCCAGGTTCGTGCAACAACGCAGCACAAACCTGGCAAACGCTGACCGCTATCAGCCGACGATTTCTTCGGGCTTGAAGAAATAGGCGATTTCGATCGCTGCGTTTTCGTCGCTGTCCGATCCGTGCACCGAATTGGCTTCGATGCTTTCGGCCAGTTCCTTGCGGATCGTTCCAGCCTCGGCGTTCGCAGGGTTGGTCGCGCCCATGATGTCGCGGTTGCGCTGCATGGCGTTGTCGCCTTCCAGAACCTGCACGACGACGGGGCCAGAGATCATGAAGGTGACCAGTTCACCAAAAAACGGGCGTTCGCGGTGGACGGCGTAGAATCCCTCGGCTTGCTCGCGGGTCATCTGAATGCGCTTCGAAGCAACGACGCGCAGTCCGCCATCTTCCAGCATCCTGGTGACCGCACCGGTCAGGTTGCGACGGGTGGCGTCGGGTTTGATGATCGAAAACGTCCGGGTAACGGCCATGGAAATGCTCCTGCGGTGGTTTGGATGCGATGCGCTCGCGCGCGGATGGCGCGACTTGCCGCCGCCCCTAGTGGATTGATTTTGACATTCAAGTCCCGCTTGCGGTCAGGTCACACTTTGAATGTCACAATCATAAAATCCACTAGAAACATACATTTACTAGTGGTCCCGATGAATCTGACGTCTGCTCCATCGCAAGCCGGACTGGGATGCAAATGTCGCAACCGGACCCCTAGACGCAGCGATTGTGCGCTGCAAGAAAAACCGGATTTACAGCAGATTGACCGGTGTTATCGGCGCACCGCGTCAGCCTTCGCCCACCAACAGGGTGATCGACGATCCGGTATCGCTGGGCACCACCTGCAGGCTGAAAGAGCCCCCGTCCTTGCTGGCCGAGATCGATCGCAAATCTGGCGTGGTGAGTTCGCTTTCGATCTTGAACCCGCTGGCCACCACCGCCTTGCGATACCATGCCATCACGGTGTCACTGTCGGCGTCGGTTTCCATCATGTACAAGCCGCCGGCCTTGCCATCGGAATTGCTGATCATGGTCGAGACGATCTTGGCACCGGGATACAATTTCAGCCCCAGCGGAAGTTTCGTGTCCGCCGGTGCGCCATCGATGTTGACGTTGGCTGATCCGTCCGCGTTCTCGATTCTGATTGCCGAAGCGTCGCCATTGCCTTTGCGGGTCACCTTGACCTCATTGCCTTCAGCGTCGCTGTAGACGGTCTTTTCGCCACCGCAGCCTGCAAGCGCCACCAATGCGAAACATACCAAACCTAATCCGCGAGTCATGCTGCTTGCCCCCTTGGTGTCAGACGGCATTGTGCCGCTTGCCCGGTGTCTGTTCAACCCACTTGCCGCCATCCTGCTTCCAGTAGCGCCGTTCCAGCCCGTCTCGCTCGCCCAGCGAGAGCCAGGCGGCGCGGGCTTCGGTGATCGTGGTATCGCCGAACAGCAGGAAGATGCGCGCGAACTGCAAGGCGGCGTCACGCCAAATCCCATCGGCCAGCGCGACAAAGCGCGCGCCATTGGCGGCCTCAACCCGATCAGCCAGCAGGATCGGCTGGATCTGCGGGTTCGGCGCGTCGATCTCGCCATGCGCCAGAAAGCTTTGCGGACTGTGCGACCACAGCGCGCGGCTCAGAACGCGACGTTGATCGGCGCTGTGGCTGATCACCAGCATGCGCTCACCACGCTCCAGCGTTTTTTCGGCAAGGACAGCCAGCACGCTTTCCACCGGATCACGCGTTAGATGGTAGAAGTCCACCTGCACTGGCCTTGTGTTCCTCGATTTTGCGTAACCATGTTAAGAATTATTCTTCAAAATTATCGACAATCCATTGATTCAACAAGCGAACGCCAAAGCCCGTCGCTCCCTTGTCCCACACCGGCCCCGGCTTGTCCGCCCAGACCATGCCTGCGATATCGAGGTGCGCCCATTTAACCCCGGGCTTGATGAAGCGCTGCAGGAACTGCGCAGCGGTGATCGAACCGCCACCGCGGGGGCCGACGTTCTTGATGTCGGCGATCGGCGAGTCGATCAGCTTGTCATAAGCCTTGCCGAGCGGCATCCGCCACAGCGGGTCGCCTGACGCCTTGCCAGCTGCGGTCAGTTTTTCAGCCAGCCCATCGTCGTTGCTGAACAATCCGCCATTCTGGTCGCCCAGCGAAACGATGATTGCGCCGGTCAGTGTTGCCAGATCGACGATATATTCAGGATCATACTGCTCCTGCGCCCAATGCAGCGCGTCGCACAGCACCAGACGCCCTTCGGCATCGGTGTTGATAACCTCGATGGTCTGGCCTGCCATGCTGGTGACGACGTCACCAGGGCGCTGGGCATTGCCATCGGGCATGTTCTCCACCAGTCCGCAGATGCCGATGACATGCGCCTTGGCCTTGCGACCGGCCAGCGCCTTCATCGTGCCGGCAACCGCGCCTGCGCCACCCATGTCCCATTTCATGTCTTCCATGCCCGCAGCAGGCTTGATCGAGATCCCGCCGGTGTCGAAGGTCACCCCCTTGCCGACCAGCACCACCGGCTTGGAGTTTGCATCCCCGGTACCATTCCAGCGCATCGCCAGCATGCGCGGCGCGCGTCTTGAGCCCTGCGACACGCCCAGCAGCGCGCCCATGCCCAGCTTTTCCATCTCGGCTTGGCCCAGGATGGTTATTTCGACGCCCATCGCCTCCAGCGGCTTGCACCGGTCGACGAAGCTCTCGGGATAGATGATGTTGGCAGGCTCGGTCACCAGTTCGCGGGTCAGTGCGACGCCTGCAGCGACCGCTGCGTAATCGCTCCAGATCGCCGGCAGCCCCTTGGGGGCACCGATCACGCCGATTTCGGTCAGGGTCACCCTGGATTTGGCAGGCAGCCGGGTGCGATACTGGTCGTGATGCCACCCGCGCATATCCGCGCCGAACAGAAACTGTGCTGCGGCTTCCTTGTTCTGGCTGATGGCTCCTGCAGAGAAGTTCACCGCAAGCGACTCGACGCCTGAACGCTGAAACTTTGCCGCCAGTTGTCCGCCTGCCCGCTCCATATCAGCGCGTTCGCCAGCGCCCGTGCCTACCAGCGCCACCCGCAGCGTTCTGCCGTCCTGTGCAACAAATGTATCAAACACCTCGCCTGCTGCTCCCTCGAAGCGCGCCGCCTTGGCTCCATCACGCACGACATTGGCAGCGTCCAGCGGCAGGTTCAGGCTCGCAAGCTCATCCTTCGCAACCGGAAAGACGATCACCGAGCAAGCGGCGGCAGAAGCGTCAAAAACTATGTTCATCAAGCAGTTCCCGAGAGGCGGCCTCAAAAGCCGGTTAATCGATTATGCACCATATCGCCGCTATGCCGATTTTGCATCAGCGCACGTTGCATAGCGCGGACATAGATGCGCGCTGGGCAGGGATGCAAGCGATAGGACAGCCTATTTTGTCATTGTTCAGCTTTCACAGCATCCTCCGCAGCATCGCTCGGGCTGTCGAAAGCGGTTTGCAGTTCGCTGTGCGCGGTGCGATAGCGCAGAATCTGGCAACCGGCGGCCCTGTGATTCTCCACCGCGAGCCCCGCCAGCATGATCGATGGATGGACGGCTTGCGCTTCAAACGGGCATATCTTCTGCTGGGCACCGCGATGATGGGGGCCAATGTGTCTCCTGCGATGGCCGCCGACCAGCCGGTCTGCACGCGCACCAGCTATCTTCTGGGGGAAAACCTGACCTTCAGCCGCAAGGACATTATCCAGTACAGCGATGCCCAGGATGCCGACCCGAGCGGTGCCAGCGAGGACTCTCCGCTGGCCGGTCAGGTCATCGAATTTACCGCCGACCGGCTCGATTATGACAGCAACGCCGATCTTGTTACCGCAACCGGCAATGTCCTTCTCATCCGCGCCGAACAGTCGCTGATTGCCGACACCGTGACCTGGAACCGCAAATCCGGTGAAGTGCGCGCGATGGGCGACGTTCAGATCACCGATGATGAAGGCAACAAGCTTTACGGCGACTCGATCGAACTGACCGACACGATCAGGGACGGCGTGATCGAGAACATCCTGGTTGTGCTCGACGCCGGTGGACGGCTGGTCGCCAAGCGTGGCACCCGCACCGATGGTGTCATCGCGCTGGAAAGCGCCGCCTATTCGCCGTGCCTCGTCGAAACCCCGGCAGGCAAGCCCAAGAACCCCAGCTGGCAGCTGCGCGCGATCAAGGTTGTTTATAATCCGGCTGAAAAGCGCGTCCGCTATGATGGCGCTCGGCTGGAATTATTTGGTCTGCCGGTGATCCCGATGCCGGGCCTCAGCCACCCGGTCGGCAAAGGCAGCGGACCGGGCCTGCTGGTGCCTGACCTGCGCTTCAGCCAGGCCAATGGTGTTCAGGTCAGCCTGCCTTATTACATCAGCATCGCACCCAATCGCGACCTGACCTTGACCGGATCGGTATTTACCGAGGCGCTGCCCATGGTGTCAGGCGCATACCGGGCACTCACCGATCGCGGTGCCTATCAGATCACCGGCTATGCGACCGCCAGTTCGCGTATTCCGGTCGGCTCCGCCGCCATTGCCGACAGCCAGAACGATTTTCGTGGCTATCTCGATGCCAGCGGACGGTTTCAGCTCAGCGAAAACTGGAGCATCGGCGGCTCGCTGCGGCTGACCACTGACCGCACCTTTCTGCGCCGTTACGATATCAGCCGCGATGACCGGCTGCGTTCGACCGTGGAGGCTGAACGCATTGGCCCGAACAGCTATTTCTCGCTTGCCGGTTGGGCAACGCAGACCCTGCGGGTCAACGATCCGCAGGGTCAGGTGCCGATTGCCCTGCCAGTGCTCGACTGGAGGATGCGGCTGGCCGATCCGGTTGCAGGTGGCAAGGTTGAGCTGCAGCTGAACACGCTCGCCATCAGCCGCACCGAAGGACAGGATACGCAGCGCGCCTTTGCCTCTGCCCGCTGGGATCTGCGCCGCCTGACCAGCCTGGGCCAGGAATTCACCCTCACCGCGCAAGCCCGCGGCGATGTGTACAACAGCAGCGACAATGCATTGACCGCAACGACCATCTATCGCGGCATCAGCGGCCTGCAGACGCGCGCCAGCGGTTCGCTTGCCGCCGACATGCGCTGGCCGTTTGCAGGTGAAGCGTTTGGCGGCACGCAGGTGATCAGCCCGCGCATACAGGTGGTGGCAACCCCCACCACCGGCAACCTGGAAGTCCCCAATGAGGATTCGCGCGCCATTGAGCTTGAGGACAGCAACCTTTTCGCGCTCAACCGACTGCCCGGTTATGACCGGATCGAGGATGGCGTGCGCGTCGTCTATGGCGTCGAATGGTCGATCCAGCGCCCCGGCGTGCAAATCAACGCGGTTGTCGGGCAAAGCTATCGCTTCGATGACCGGTCGGACTTTCTTCCCGAAGGCACCGGACTTGGCAACCGCACCTCTGATGTCGTCGGGCGGGTCGATCTGAAGCTGCGCAATTTCATCCGCTACACCCACCGGTTTCGGCTGGACAAGGACAATCTGGCGGTGCGCCGCAACGAGGTGGATATCACCATCGGTGGACGGCAGACTTATGCGCAGGTCGGCTATCTGCGTTTAAACCGCGACATCGGACCAGAGATCGAGGATTTGCAGGATCGCGAGGAAATACGCGTTGCCGGCCGGGTCCGCATCGCACGCTACTGGTCGATTTTCGGGGCCGCTGTGGTCGATCTCAGCAATGCAGAAGAGGATCCGCGCCTGCAATCGGATGGCTTCGAACCGATCCGAACGCGGCTGGGCTTTGCCTATGAGGACGATTGTCTGGAGCTGGGCCTGACATGGCGCCGCGATTTTATTCAAGTGGGCGATGCGCAACGCGGTGATACGTTTCTGCTGCGGGTTGCCTTGCGCAACCTTGGCTTTTAAGCGCAAAGGCGATATTCACCACCGCGCTCATCCAGGGTTAACTTGGGTTTGGGCAGAGGGTCGCTTCCTTCCAGTCAGGATGATAAGAGCTTGCACGCATTTAACACCATCGCGATTGATACCCGTCGGCTGGCCAGAAAGGTCATATTGCTGTCAATGATTGCGGGGCTGACGCTGCCCGCTTATGCTCAGACGGTCACCGAAGAAGCTGCTCCACCGCCAGAAACCGCGCTGAACGTACCCGAAGGTTTGACCCTGTTCGGCAAACAGGACCCCAACGTCCGCCGCGCCACCGCCATCGTCAACAGCGAGATCATCACCGGCACCGATATTGACCAGCGGGTTGCGCTTATCCTTGCCGCCAATGATGCTCCGGTTTCTGATGAAGAGCGCGAACGCCTGCGGCTGCAGGTTTTGCGGAATCTGATCGACGAAACGCTGCAGATTCAGGAAGCCGCCGCCAACGACATCACGGTCGATGAAAACCAGGTCGAGCGCACCTACACGCAGGTTGCTGCACAAAACTTCCGCCGCGATACGACCGCGCTCGACAAGTATCTTGACGGCATCGGCTCATCGTCGCGCTCGCTGAAACGTCAGATTCGCGGTGAACTGGCGTGGCAAAAGCTGCTGGGTCGCAATGTGACGCCGTTTATCAACGTATCAGAAGAAGAAGTGAAGGAAGTCATCGAACGGCTGAAGGCCTCGAAGGGAACCGAGGAATTCCGTATCGGTGAAATCTACCTTTCGGCCAACTCGCAGAACCGCACAGAGGTCTCCCAGAACGCTGAGCGGATCGTGCAGCAGCTTCAGCAAGGTGGCTCGTTCGTTGCCTATGCGCGCCAGTTCTCCGAAGCATCCACAGCTGCTGTCGGTGGTGATCTGGGCTGGCTCCAGCTGGCCCAGTTGCCCGCTGCACTGGGCACGGTAGCGCGTGATATGCAGATCGGCCAGCTTGCCGGACCGGTCGAGATTCCCGGCGGCTTTTCGCTGATCTACCTGATCGACAAGCGCCAGATTTTAACCGCTAACCCGCGCGATGCGCTGCTTGGACTCAAGCAACTTTCCATCGTGTTCCCGCCAGGCACAAGCGAAACCGAGGCGACACGGCGCGCCTCTGAGTTTGCCACGGCAACGCGCGCGATCAAAGGGTGCGGGGCTGCTGACGAGGTGGCCGCGAGGCTGGGTGCGACCGTGACCAACAACGATCAGGTTGCGGTGCGCGATCTGCCTGCGCCGCTGCAGGATACGCTGATCGCGCTGTCGATCGGCGAAGCCACACAACCGTTTGGTTCGGTCAAGGAGGGCGTGCGCGTTCTGGTGCTGTGTGGTCGCGACGATCCGCAAGCCGAAGGCGGCCCCAGCCCTGAGCAGCTGATGGCGAATATGGAAGAAGAAAAGGTCAACCGCCGCGCCCAGATTTATCTGCGCGATCTTCGCCGCGATGCCATCGTCGAGTATAACTGATGGCAGCGGCGGACTTCGCACGCGCGTGAGAGCGATGCTGGCCATATCTGCCGGCGATCCGGCCGGTATCGGGCCTGAGATAATTGGCAAATGCTGGGCAGCGCGCGACGCGCAATCGCTGCCCGGCTTTTTTGCCATAGGTGATCCGCGTGCGTTCCAGGCCGTCTGGGATGGGCCGATTGCAGTGATCGGCGACCCTGCCGAAGCGAGCGGCCATTTCGCCAAAGCGCTGCCGGTGCTGCCCGTGACAGGCAACGCCCCGGTCGTGCCCGGCCAGCCCGATCTGGATGGCGCACGCTGCGCCCTGCAGGCGCTCGAAATGGGCGTCGGACTGGCGCGTGCTGGCACGGTTCGGGCGATCGTCACCGGGCCGATAGCGAAAATCCAGTTGCAGCAGGTCGGCTTCAACTTCCCTGGCCAGACCGAGTTTATCGCCGAGGCCTGCGGTGTCTCGCGACTGAATGTTGCGATGCTGCTTGCCGGTCCAAGCCTGCGCGTGGTGCCAATTACAGTGCACATCGGCATTGCACAGGTGCCCGCTGCCCTGTCGATCGATCTGATCGTCAACCGTGCGCGCGCGGCTGCCAAGGGCATGGCCCGCAACTTCGGCATTGAAAGGCCAAGGCTGGCGATGGCCGGACTAAACCCGCATGCCGGCGAACAGGGCAGCATGGGCAGCGAAGAATCCGAGATCATCCGGCCTGCCATCGATATCCTGCGCGCCGAAGGGTTCGATATTACAGGGCCGTTGCCCGCCGACACGATGTTCCATGCTGCTGCGCGCGCGCGCTATGACGTTGCTTTGTGCCAGTATCACGATCAGGCGCTGATCCCGGTCAAGGCGCTGCACTTCGATGATGCGGTGAACATGACCCTGGGTCTGCCCATTGTGCGCACCTCGCCCGATCATGGCACCGCGTTCGATATCGCAGGCAAAAACCGCGCCAGCCCCAGTTCGATGATCGCCGCCATTCGCATGGCGGGTGCCGCCTGGCAGTACCGCCAATCCTACGAAGCCTGATGACCGACCCAGCCGTTGTCTTGCCACCGCTGCGCGCTGTGATCGCACGCCATGGGCTTTCGGCGAGCAAGGCGCTCGGCCAGAATTTCCTGCTCGACGAACAGTTGCTCGACCGGATCGCGGCTGTTCCCGGGCCACTTGCAGGTGCACAGGTGCTGGAGATCGGCCCTGGCCCCGGCGGGCTGACACGCGCGCTGCTGCGCGCCGGGGCGCAGGTGACCGCGATCGAACGCGACCGGCGTTGCCTGCCTGCGCTCGCCGAACTTGGCGAGGCTTTTGCGGGCAAGCTGACCGTGATCGAGGGCGATGCCCTGGCATTGCCGCTGGCGCAGGTGATGCCCGGCGCGTGTCATATCGTCTCCAACCTGCCTTACAATGTCGGCACCGCCTTGCTGATCGGCTGGTTGGGGCCAGGCGAATGGCCGCCGCAATGGCTCTCGCTGACGTTGATGTTCCAGCGCGAGGTCGCCGAGCGCATCGTTGCCCAAACCAACGCCGATGCCTATGGCCGGCTGACCATCCTGAGCCAGTGGCGCAGCCACGCGCGGCTGGCGATGAAGGTGCACCGCAGCGCCTTTACCCCGCCGCCCAAGGTCATGTCGGCGGTCGTTCATCTTACGCCTGCCGCCATGCCTCAAGGCGTCTCGCCGACGCGGCTGGAGGCGCTGACCGCCGCCGCATTCGGCCAGCGTCGCAAGATGCTGCGCCAGAGCGTCAAGCGCCTGCCCGGCGCACTTGTCGCGCTGGAGGCTGTCGGTATCGATTCGACCCGCCGCGCCGAGACGCTGAGCGTCGAAGATTTCGTCCGTGTTGCGCGTGCGATGGAAAGTCCCTGACTGACGCCCCTTCCCTTTCGCACCGCATACGCTAGTGGATTGATTTTGACATTCGAGTCCCGTTTGCGGCCGGGTCACACTTTGAATGTCAAAATTATAAAATCCACTGGAAACATACATTTACTAGTGATCCTGATGATTCTGAAATTGGCTCCGGCGCAAGCCGGATTGCGATGCAAATGTCAGAATCGGACCACTAGCATTGCTTCATCACCGATTGGAGAGCGTGAATGCGGCATATCGCCATCGTCGGATCAGGTCCCGCCGGATATTACACCGCAGAAGCTGCGCAAAAGCTCATGGGCGACGACGTGCAGATCGACATTATCGATCGCCTGCCGGTTCCTTATGGCTTGATCCGCTCGGGCGTCGCGCCCGATCATCAATCGATCAAGGCGGTCGCCAAGCGGTATGAGAAGACCGCGCTGAGCGCCAATGTTCGGTTCGTCGGCAATGTCGAACTGGGCCGCGATCTGAGCATAGCCGAGCTTCAGGCGCTTTATGATGCAGTTGTGCTCGCCACCGGTGCGCCGCACGACCGGCGGCTGGGTATCGCGGGCGATGACCTGCCCGGCGTGATCGGCAGCGCAGCGTTTGTCGGCTGGTACAACGGCCATCCCGAATCCGTTGCGCTCAACCCGCCGCTCAATGCGCGCCACGTGGTGATCATCGGTAACGGCAATGTCGCGCTCGATTGCGCGCGCATTCTCGCCAAGAGCGATCCGGAGTTCGTCGGCAGTGATATCGTCGGTGATGCGCTGCAACAGCTGGTCGTCAGCAACATCGAGACAATCACCGTGCTGGGCCGTCGCGGGCCGCACCAGATCGCGATGACACCTAAAGAACTGGGCGAGCTTGGCCATCTGATGCGCGCCAGCCCGCGTGTCGATCCTGCCGACTTGCCCGACCTTGCTGCAGATGCGGCGCTGGAACCTGGCCAGCGCAAATCTGTGAGCCATTTGCGCGCCTTTGCCGCAACACCTGCGGCGGTGCATGACGGCAAAGCGGTTCAGATCATCTTTGACTTCTTCGCCATGCCGGTCGCGATCGAGGGCGATGGCAAGGCCGAACGGCTGATTGTCGAACGCACTCAGATCGACGCGATGATGCGCGCCAGTGGCACGGGCGAGCGTTATACCTTGCCTTGCGAGATGGTGATCAGCTGCATCGGCTATCAGACCCCGCCGATCGAAGGCGTGCCTTTCGATAGTGCTGGTGGACGCTTTGCCAACATCGATGGGCGGATAGGCGCGTCGCTGTATTGCGTCGGCTGGGCCAAGCGCGGCCCCAGCGGCACGATCGGCACCAACAAGCCCGATGGCGCGCTGGCGGCTGCACAGATCGCCGACGATGTCCCGCACAGCACTGGCAAACCTGGCCGAGCAGGGATTGATGAGCTGCTTGCCAGTCGCGCAGTTGAGGTTGTGTCGTTCCGCGACTGGAAGCGTATCGAGCAGGCTGAAGAGGCGCGCGCCCGCAGCGGCGCGCCGCGCGAGAAATTCACCAGCATCGCCGATATGGTCGCAGCGCTGCGTTAATCGGTAACCGCATCCATCAGGGTCGCCCCGATGGAAGGAATAACCCGAAATAATTACTGCAAACCACATCGGACCCGTGCCCGCCGGATTGATGCTGGCGGCCTGCTCTGGCATCGCCAAACCTGAAAAATCCCATGACGCCGTCGCCGAGACGACACCTTATGTGCAACAGCGCACCCGGGCATCTGGAGAAAAGCTTGTTTCCAGCGACCTGAAGTTGCAAGCTGATGGCTCGATATCAGGCAACGCGGTTGTGACCGACGTCAAGGGCGTTACCGAAACGTGGCAATGCCCGGTCACCGTCGCAGAAGAATCAGGCGGCGTGAGCAGCTATAGGTGCTCGCAATAACCGGACGCACGATCCGGGGCGTGACGATCAAGAACACAGGAGAGTGATATGTACGATCTCATCATTCGCGGCGGCACCATTTATGATGGCTTGGGTGGCGCGCCTTTCGTTGCCGATATAGCTATCAGCGGCGATACCATCGCGGCGGTCGGCACCGTTGTCGGCGTGGCGCACGAAGAGATCGATGC
>JBBQXX010000019.1:0-24513 GCA_038209235.1 Sphingomonadales bacterium
TGGCAAGTGCCCAGCCCGCACCTGCTGCGCTGCCGGCCGATCCGCAGAATGCTGGCATCATGTGCTTTTATGCGGCCGTGCTGGCGGGTCGCGCGCAGACCGAAGCCGTGGCGGAGGCGACGTGGTTCCTGTTTGATGCTGCGCGGCAGGCAACCGCCGAAAAGCCCGAGGGTTTCGTTGAAAAGGTCGAGGAACTGGTGGGTGCAACCCCGCCAAATCTCGATACGCTGGCGACCGATGCGCCCGCACTGTTGCCGCAATGCGCCAGCCGCTATCCACTGATCAGCTCGAAACGCGCGATCAGCTTGCCCAAGGATGAGTTTGCGCGCGACACACAGTGCTTTGCCCTCACCAGCTATATGTCGGGCGTCGCTGAAAGCGAACTGGAGGATGAAGGCACAGGCCCCTTTTCGATCCGCTTGAAGGCGCTGGAAGCGAAGCTGAATACCAAGCTGCCACCTGAACGCTATATCGCTGCCGGTTTCACCGACGAAGCCGCAATCGGGGGACTTTTTGCCCGCGCGTTGCGGGACATCAGCCCGATCGGCAACCTGATGAGCGTGTTGAAGGCCTGCGAGGCAGCGGCGGGCTGAATTAAGCTGGGCCAATCAGGACCAGCCAATCAGGACCAGCCAATTAGGGCCAATGAATCCGGGCCAATGAATCGGGGCAGTTGCCGCGCACCCCGCTTGACTTTGTCCGCCCCCAAACGTATGCGCCCTGCTCTCGCGGGCTTGGCAACAGCTGATCCACGCGACGAATCGTCGACCACCAACACCCCGGCTTTTTCGGGTTACAGTTTTCAGGAGTGCCGCATGAAGCGCACATTTCAGCCCAGCAATCTTGTGCGCGCTCGTCGTCACGGTTTTCGTCATCGTACCTCCACAGTCGGTGGCCGCGCCATACTGCGTGCCCGCCGCGCGCGTGGCCGCAAGCGCCTGAGCGCCTGAACCGGCCTGTGACCAGACCGGCGTCCGTGGTCGCGGGCGTGCCTGACTGTTCACCATTGATCTCCCGGCCGATAACCGGCGAATCGGCAACCGTCGATGCGCCCGTCGTGCTGCGCCAGCGCGCCGACTTCCTGGCAGCCAACGGCGGCCTGCGCGTCGGCACCGCAGCCTTTGTCCTGCTGGTCAAGCGCCGCGACGATGGCAGCGACGCTCAGCGCATCGGCTATACCGTCACCAAGAAGATCGGCAACGCGGTCACCCGCAACCGCATCAGGCGGCGCTTCCGCGCGATGGTGCATCAGGCGATGCCACAGCATGGCATATCGGGGGCCGATCATGTGCTGATCGGGCGAGGCGAGGCGACGACGCGCGATTTTGCCGCCATGCACAATGATCTGGTGCGCGCGCTGGAACGCGTACGCGATGGCAAGGCCTCGGCCGATCGCAGACCGCCACGCGGCAAACCGCGCAAGCGCTGAACCTGATGAAGCAGATCCTCATCTGGATCGCACGCGGCTGGCAAATCGGCCCGTCGCGCATCCTGCCGCCGACCTGCCGTTACAGCCCCAGCTGTTCAGAATATGCCATTCAGGCGCTCTCCCGCCATGGTGCGATTAAGGGTGGCTGGCTGGCGATGAAGCGGCTATTGCGCTGTCACCCGTGGGGCGGGCACGGCCATGATCCGGTGCCCTGATGGGCAGAGCATTGGCCCGCCGCAGACATGGCCTGCCGGAATTACCGAAACGAGGTTTGAAGCGTGGAGAATCAGCGTAACGTCATCCTGGCCATCACATTGATGGCGCTGGTTCTGTTTGGATGGCCTTACGCGCTGGAAGTGTTCTATCCAGCGCGTCCAGTGACGATCGAGGATGCGGTAGAAGCCCCGCGCCCCGGCCTCGATAATGTCGGTGCGGTGCCTGACACGGCCAGCGCCTCAAAGATCATCCGCAACCGCAAGGCGGTGCTGGCAGACAGCGGCCGCGTGCGCATCGATGCACCGCGTGTCGGCGGGTCGATCAACCTGACCGGCGCGCGCATCGACGATGTCGTGCTCAAGGATTATCGCGAGAAGCTCGACAAGGACAGCGACCTTGTCCATCTGTTCTCACCTGCTGGCACCAGGGATCAGTATTTCGCCCAGTTCGGCTGGATTGGTGAAGGCGTGGTTGTTCCCACCAGCCAGACCGTATGGACCACCGCAGGCGCAAAGCTGAGCCCTGCAACCCCGGTCAAGCTGAGCTGGACCAACCCTGCCGGACAGCGATTCGAGATCGTCTATGCGATCGACGCCAATTACCTGATCACCGTCACCCAGCGCTTCATCAACACCGGCACCGCGCCTGCCGCAGTGCGTCCGCTCGGCCTGATCAACCGCACCAGCGCCACTGCCGACCCCAGCACCTGGACGGTGCGCAACGGACCGCTCGGCGTGTTCGACGATGTTGCCGATTTCGACGTGCATTATGACGATATCGACGACAACCCCAAAAAGCTTGTCGAATATGGCGGCAATATCGACTGGCTTGGGTTTACCGACCACTACTGGCTCTCTGCGTTGATCCCCGCCCCTGGCAGCAGCGGCAAGATGGCGGGCAATTTCCGCAGCCTGGGCGACAAGCTCTATCAGGCCGAACTGCTGTTCGATCCGCGCGTCATCGCGCCGGGCAAGACGCTCGAAACCAAATCGATGCTGTTTGCCGGTGCCAAGGAAACCGGGCTGCTCGACGATTATGTCGATGCCAAGAACATCAAGCTGCTCGATCGCGCGGTTGATTGGGGCTGGTTCATCTGGTTTGAAAAACCGATCTTCAAGCTGCTCAGCTGGCTGTTCGAGCAGGTCGGTAACTTTGGTGTGGCGATCATCCTGCTGACCATCATCATCCGCGGCCTGATGTTCCCGATCGCGCAGCGCCAGTTTGCATCGATGGCGCAGATGCGCGCGGTGCAGCCCAAGATGAAGGCGCTGCAGGAACGCTACAAGGATGACAAGCCCAGGCTTCAAACCGAAATGATGGAGCTGTACAAGAAGGAGAAGGTCAATCCGCTAGCCGGATGCTTGCCGATGTTCCTGCAGATCCCGGTATTCTTCGCGCTCTACAAGGTGCTGCTGCTCGCCATCGAAATGCGCCACCAGCCGTTTACGCTGTGGATCAAGGATCTGTCCGCGCCCGATCCGCTGACCCCGGTTAACCTGTTTGGCCTGCTGCCGTTCGATCCGCCCAGCATGATCGCCATCGGCATTCTGCCGATTATCCTGGGCGTGACGATGTGGTTGCAGTTCAAGCTCAATCCGGCCCCGATGGACCCGGTGCAGGCGCAGGTCTTCTCGATCATGCCATGGGTGCTGATGTTCGTGATGGCTCCGTTTGCCGCCGGTCTGCAGCTGTATTGGTCGATGTCGAACATCCTGACCATCGCGCAGCAAAAGTGGCTGTACAGCCGCCACCCGCAGCTCAAGGAACTGGCGGTGCAAGAGGCCGCGGACAAGGCGGCAAAGGCGGCGAAGGAAAAGACTGTCAAAGAAAAGAGCGGCGCGTGATCACGGCAACATTCCAAAGTCGTTTTCAGCCGGTAACGTCGGCATCGCTGCATGACTGAACCCGTCCACCCGCTGCTCAATGAGGCCAACCGGCTGTTTTCCGGATCGGTGACCTTCCTCAAGTCTGCTCCCGCGCTGGAATTTTTGCCTGCGCCAAGCGTTCCCGAGATCGCCTTTGCCGGGCGCTCCAACGTCGGCAAATCCTCGCTGCTCAACGCTCTGGTCGGGCGGCGGGCGATTGCGCGCACCTCGGTGACACCGGGGCGCACGCAGGAGCTGAACTTCTTCGAGATCGGCGACCCGGTGCGCTTTCGCGTCGTCGACATGCCCGGCTATGGCTATGCCAAGGCCCCCAAGGATGTCGTCAAGAAATGGCGCTTCCTGATCAACGATTACCTGCGCGGGCGGCAGGTGCTCAAGCGCACCCTGGTGTTGATCGACAGCCGTCACGGCATCAAGCCGGTCGATCTGGATGTCATCAAGATGCTCGATGAGGCCGCCGTCAGCTATCGTCTGGTGCTGACCAAGGCCGACAAGATCAAGGCGAGCGACCTGGAGGCGGTCGCCGACGCCACCCGCGCCGAGGCGCGCAAGCACGCTGCGGCCTATCCCGATGTGATCATCACCTCATCCGAAAAGCGCATGGGCATCGACGAACTGCGCGGCTTTGTGATGGACAGCATCAGCGAATGAGCAAGCGGCAAGGGCAACCATGAAACTGTATATCGGCAACAAGAACTATTCGAGCTGGTCGCTGCGCGGCTGGCTGGCGTGCAAGCAATCGGGCCTGCCGTTCGAAGAGGTGGTCGTGCCGCTGTATGACGATGGCTGGGCCAAGGCGCGCCAGCAGCCCGAATTCCAGCCATCGGCGGGCAAGGTGCCGGTGCTGTGGGATGGCGAGGCGGTGGTCTGGGACAGCCTTGCGATCATCGACTGGCTGGCCGACAAGACCCACCGCGACCGCTTCTGGCCCAAGGACCCGGTCGCCTGCGGGCTCGCCCGGTCGATGGCGGCCGAAATGCACAGCGGCTACATGGCGCTGCGCCGCGAGTTCAGCATGAACATGCGCGCCCGGCACACCGATGTCCCGGTCAGCCCCGCAGCCCATGACGACACGATGCGGATCCTGACCTTATGGGCGGAGGCGCGCGCGCGGTTCGGACGCGGCGGACCGTTCCTGTTCGGCAGCTTTGGCGCTGCCGACATCATGTTCGCCCCGGTGGTCAGCCGCTTCCAGAGCTACAGCTTCACCCTCCCCGGCTTTGCGCAAGCCTATAGCGACGCGGTTCTGGGCCATGAATGGATGGCAAACTGGAGCGATGCAGCGCATGCCGAGCCCTGGGTGATCGACCGGTTTGAGCGCTAGCGCCGTCGCTGTCACACTCCCGTGGCGGACGACAAATCAAGCCATCACCCGACCAAAATTCGCACCCTCCCCCGCTCAGCCTGAGCCTGTCGAAGGCCGCGCGCGGACGGTGAAGTTTACGCGCTCCATCGTGCGTCCGGACCAGAAGATGCAAGGCGACACTGGCGCGAGGCCTTCGACAAGCTCAGGCTGAGCGAATGTTGGGGATCGTTGAGGTTTGCCCTCAAAACCCGCCGCCATCCTTGTGCCGCTTATCGCCCGCGCCGAATTCGTGCATATCGACGTCGGGATAATGGCACGGGCCGTTGACGCTTTTGCCCACCACCACGAAGACGCAATCGGTGGCGCTTTCGTTGATCAGACAATGGCCGTTGCCATCGTTCTTGGGGAAAGCGGCGATATCGCCAGGTCCGATCATCGTGCGCCCGGCATCGTCGACCAGCACCGCTGTGCCGCTGATCATGACCAGCAGTTCGTCCTCATTTTCGTGCCAGTGGCGCTGCGCTGACCACGCGCCGGGTTTCAGCACGACATGGCTGGCGCCGAAATCGGTGAGACCGGTGGCGGGGGCCAGCCTGCGATACCAGCGCCCCTCGACCACGCCTGCAAATTGCGCGGGATATCCGGTGGCATTGGTCTGGGGGATGGCTTGCAGGTCGACTTTGGGCATGGAGCGATGCTAACGCTTGCTGCCCCCAAGCGAAAGCCATCATGACACACACCGCCGCATCGCCACTCGCCCTCGCCAGCCAGCTGATCGCCTGCCAGAGCATCACCCCTGCCACCGGCAGCGTGTTCGATGCGCTCGAGGCAATGCTGGAGCCCTTGGGCTTTGCTGTGACGCGGTTCGTGGTCGGCGATGCGCCTGGCCAGCAAGCCGATGGTGGCCCGGTCGAGAACCTGCACGCCATCCGCAGGCCTGTAGGCGATCCGGGCCGCCACTTCGCCTTTGCCGGGCATCTGGATGTGGTGCCGCCGGGCAAGGGCTGGGCGAGCGATCCATTTGTTCCGGAAATCCGCGGCGATCTGCTGCACGGGCGCGGCGCGGTGGATATGAAAGGATCGATTGCCAGCTTTGTTGCGGCCATCACCGATGTGCCGCGCGAGACCGGCAGCATCAGCCTGATCATCACCGGCGATGAGGAAGGCCCGGCAATCTATGGCACCCGCGCGCTGATCGACCTGATGCACGCGCAGGGCACGGTGCCGGACCTGTGTCTGGTGGGCGAGCCGACATCGGTCGCGCAGCTGGGCGATATGGTCAAGATCGGGCGGCGTGGTTCGGTCAATATGTGGATCCGCGTCGCCGGGATGCAGGGCCATGTCGCCTATCCGCACCTGGCCGACAATCCGATCCCCAGGCTGGTTGCGATCCTTGCCGAGATCGAAAAGATCACGCTCGATGACGGCACCGACTGGTTTCAGGCGAGCAATATCGAGATCACCGATCTGAATGTCGGCAATCCGGCTCACAACGTCATCCCTGCACTGGCCGAGGCGCGGATCAGCATCCGGTTCAACGATCTGCACAGCGGCGCATCGCTCACCGAGCGCATCCGCGCGGTCGCAGAACCCCTCGGCGGCATGGTCGAGGCGAAGATTTCGGGCGAGGCATTCCTGACCCCGCCGGGCGAGCTTTCGGGTTTGATCAGCGCTGCGATTCGCGCCGAGACCGGGCTGGAGGCTCAGCTTTCGACGACGGGCGGCACATCGGACGCACGCTTTTTGGCGCGTATCTGTCCGGTGGTCGAATTCGGCCTGTGCAACGCTACGATGCACAAGCTCGATGAAGCGGTGGCGATCGCCGATCTCGACACGCTGGCACGCATCTACCACCGCGTGGTGCTGGCGGCGCTGGTTGGGACGAGCTGACTTTAGCGCCCGCCACGCCCATGACTTTCGCCAGAGAACGCGAATGCGTCGTTATTCAGCGCCGCCTCAATACGCGGCGTCACCGCTTACCCACTCGACCCATTCGGGGAAGAACACCGGCGCGCGCAGGGACCAGCCCGGCGCGGTCGCTGCTGCCTCGCTGATCGACTGGAGCAAAATCTTGCGGCGGTCGGGCTGAATCTGCGGGAGCGCGGCCCCGGCGCAATAGGCCGATGGCAGCCAGGGGCGCACATCGGCACCCAGCAGGCGTTCATACAGGAAACGAAACGCCGAAAAGCTGTCGATCCGCCCCTGTGCCAGGTCAAACGCGGAAATCCGCACCAGCAGCGCCATGAAATGTTCAAAGCCATCCTCGTGCGGCGCGTCGGGCACATTGCCGCGCAGCAGCTTCAAATCCTGATAGACCAGGTAATGCATGCGGATCGATGCGGTTTCCTCGGCGTTGCGCGCCCAGCGCTTGAACGCATCCTCGCGCACCAGACCAATATCGAGCGCGCGCTTGATATAGCGCTGCGCCGCCGGGGTGAAGCTTGCGAATTCGCGCAGTTCCGAAAGCGTCGAAGCCGCTGCCGAATTGCCGGATGCTGCGCCGGGATGGCTGGCCATGCCCCGTTTCTCCCTCATTTCGCCCGATCAGAAGTTCTGCCGGTACGCACAAGGTTGATCAGAATGGGGTTAGGATCAGGTTAACCATGATGGCAAAAACGGTAACCGTTCCCGACATGGTTAGGGTCTATTACTCCGCCTGGCTCGATAAGGCGTCGAGCATCGCGCGGATGGGGGTGAGGTCATAGCCTGCGTTGGCGGCGATCCGGGTCAGATCAGCGGGGCTTTCGCCTTGCTTGGCCTGCGCCAGCGACCATAATAATGTCGATCGGGTGCCCGACCGGCAATAGGCGAGCACCTTGCCACCGCCGCTTTGCGCCTTGGTCAGCGCCGCTGCCATGGCATCGACCTGAGGCGCGGAAAAGCCCGCGTGGGTTACCGGGATCGCGACATAATCGATCCCCGCCGCCGCCGCTGCTGCTGCGATAGCTGCGCCTTGCGGAGCGGACGGATCTTCGCCATCGGGGCGATTGTTGATGATCATCGTTACCCCTTGCGCCTTGGCGGCGGCAACCTGCTCCAGCGCGATCTGCGGGGCAACGGCGACAGTATCAGTAAGCGCAGTAAACATGGGCTGGTCTTTCGCAGAGGCAGGAGTTGTCATCGAAGCAAGGATCGGCGGCATCTGGACGGGAGCCTTTTCGCTCTGGCTGCGCTCCTTGCACCCGGCCAGCGCCAGCGACATGGCGAGCAGCAGCGCCAACTTTGCGAGGGGTTTATTCATGTAGCGGCTCCCACACGGTGTCGATCAGCTTGCGTGCCCGGGCGTCGGTCGAAGGGTCTGCCATGATCGCGGCATAGCGTTCGGCAAGCCCGGTGCAATTGTCATCGATCATCGCCGCCAGAAAGCTGGCGCGTTCGGCATCATAAGCCTCTTCGCCGCTGAAATGCAAGCAGGCCTGCGCGGCATGGACGAACAGCCGCACGCGGTAGGTCGCAGAAGGATGCTGCGTCTCGCCAAACATGTCGGACCACGTACCGGTAATCGGCGGACCGGCGCCATCGGTTGCGGGCTGGGCAGCGGCGAACGCCATCGCTGCAGCCAGCGCTGATCCTGCCAGTGCGTATCCAGCAGGCGCAATCATGATACCACCGCCTCTTCCTTCTCGCGCTCCTGCGCCTGCCGCTCCCACATCGCGGCATACAGCCCGCCCCGGCGCAGCAGCGCGCGGTGCGAACCCTGTTCGGCGACACGGCCCTGATCCAGCACGATGATGGTATCGGCATGGATGATGGTAGACAAGCGGTGCGCGATCACCAGCGTGGTGCGGCCTTGCGCCAGCGACTTGAGCGTAGTCAGGATTTCTGCCTCGGTGGCGCTGTCGAGCGCCGAGGTCGCCTCGTCGAAGATCGTCAGCGGCGGATTCTTGAGCAAGGTGCGGGCGATGGCGACGCGCTGCTTTTCGCCACCTGACAGCTTCAGGCCGCGCTCGCCGACCTCGGTCTCATAGCCTTTGGGCAGCGATTCGATGAAATGGCCAATCGCCGCGCCGTGCGCTGCGCGCTCGATATCCTGTTGCGTGGCACCCTCAAGGCCATAGCCGATGTTGTAACCGATGGTGTCGTTGAACAGCACCGTATCCTGTGGCACGATGCCTATCACCGCACGCAGCGAGGCTTGGGTGACCTTGGCGATATCCTGCCCACCGATCAGGATGCGCCCGCCCTGCGGATCGTAAAAACGGAACAACAGCCGCGCGATCGTCGATTTGCCTGCGCCAGACGACCCGACCAGCGCCAGCGTCTGCCCCGGCTCGACCTTGAAGCTCAGTTTATACAGGATCTGCCGGTCAGCATCATAGCCGAAATCGACATTCTGGAATTCGACCGAGGGCTGCGCGATGTCGAGCGCGGGCGCGCCGGGCACATCGACGATCTCGGCAGGGGTATCGATCAGCTCGAACATCGCTGCCATATCCACCAGCCCCTGGCGGATCGTGCGATAAACCATTCCGAGCAGATCGAGCGGGCGGAAAAGCTGCATCAGCAGCGTGTTGACCAGCACCAGATCGCCCACCGTAAACTGGCCGTTGCTCCAGCCCCAGATGGTGTAGACCATCGCCCCTGCCATCATCAGGTTGGTGATCAGCGACTGGCCGACATTGAGCAAGGCGAGTGAGTTTTCCGATTTCACCGCCGCTTCGGCATAGGTTCGCGCCGCATCGCCATAGCGTTTGGCCTCGCGTGCTTCGGCGGTGAAATACTTGACCGTCTCATAATTCAGCAGCGAATCGACCGCGCGCGAAAGCTGTTTGCCATCAAGCGTGTTCATCGTTTCGCGCAGATGGTTTCGCCAGTCGGTGACCATACGGGTGAAACCGATATAGACCGCAACCATCGCCACCGTCGCCAGCATCAAGCCGATGCCGAAGTTGATCCAGAAGATCACCAGCACCGCGACCAGTTCGAGCACGGTGGGGGCGATATTGAACAGCAGGAAATAGAGCATGACATCGATGCTCTTGGTGCCACGTTCGATGACCTTGGTGACTTCGCCGGTACGCCGCGCCAGATGAAAGCGCAGCGACAGGCTGTGCAGACGGACAAACACATTTTCCGCCAGCGCCCGCGTTGCCTCTTGGCCGACCCGTTCGAACACCACGTTGCGCAAATTATCGAACAGCACCGATCCCAGCCGCGCTGCGCTATACGCCAGAATCGCCACCATCGCGGCGACCGCCATGGCGGTGCCATCGATGGTCATCCGGTCGACCGCAGCCTTGTAGGCGAAGGGCATCGAGAGCACCGCTGCTTTACCCAACAGCACCATCAGCATCGCGCCGCAGATACGGCGTTTCAGGTCACCGCGGCCATGCGGCCACAGATAGGGCAGAAACCGCGCCAGCGTTTGCCGCATGGCCAGCGACTTGCCGGTCGGCGGGGGGGGCGAGTGTTGGAAGGATTGCATTGCATTAAGTGATAGGGTTGATCGTGTCAGGTTCCAAGCTCTATCCGAAAAACCCGCTGTGGGGGACCGGGCGTCTGCAATGTCACGGTAAATACCGCTGTTTTGCGACCATTCAACGTGTTTTCATGTCACCCCCAATTGCAATGTTACCCGCTGATCTGTAGCGTTGGCGCTGTTCAGATGCAGATGGATCAAAGTTCTGCGTGCACTATCGGCATGAATTCGCGACTATAGACTCCAGAAGGAACCGTAACCACTTGAGCGCGCAACCTGACAGCAGCGCTTTGCAAGGCGAACTGGCGCTGGTGATCCAATCACCTGAATTCATGCGCTCCCCGGTGCTGCGCCGGCTTCTTGAATATCTGGTTGCACAGACGCTGGCAGGCAACGGCAAGCGGCTGAAGGCCTATCAGATCGCGGTCGAGGGGCTGGGCCGCGATGACAGCTTCGATCCGCAAAGCGACAGCTACCCGCGTGTTCAGGTCGGGCGGCTGCGCAAGATGCTGGATATGCATTATGCAGTGCTGCCACCGGGTCAGGCCAGAGCCAGACAACGCATCGCCATCCCGCTCGGCCATTATGACGTGCAACTGCTGCCGATTGTCCCCCGCCCGCCCGAAAGCGCCCTGAACGAAGGCACCCTGAACGAAGGCACCCTGAACCAAGGCACCCTGAACGAAGGCACCCGGCCAGACAGAACAGGGCCAGATAGCGCAGGGCCAGATAGCATAGGGCCAGACGGTTCCGGGGGCTATACGCGCGCAGCCGATGCTCGGCTGCCAGAAGGCGCTTTGCCCGCAGGTGGCAAGGCGTTTGCGACCAGACACCTGCGCCCCGCTGTCCAGCCTGCCCATCCGCCAACCGCGCCTGCGTCCCCGGCGCAGCAACTGGATCGCGGCTGGCTGCTGTGGGTTGTGTCGGTTCTGCTGATGACGGCGCTGATCTATATCATCTGGTTGCTGGCGCGCCCCGATCCGGCCAAACAGGATGCCGGTGTGCGCGACATCCATACGCAGGTCGCGCACATAACTATCGCCACCGATCCGCCATTGGGCAACGATGACCTCAACACCGCTGCGCAGATCGCCGAGATGCACCTGCAGCGATTTGAAATGCTCGCGGTCAGCATGGGCGGGCGCGACGTGTTACCTCCATCCGACAGGACTGTGCGCGAATATCAACTTGTGCTGCGCGGTGGCGCGCGGCCAGCGGGTGCGCAAGGCTCCGGGCCAATCTTCCTGACTTTGCGCCACGCTGCCAGCGGCACCACCTTATGGTCGCGCGTACTTTCGCAAACCGAAGACGGCGGTCCACCCGATATCGAGCGGGCTATAGGCGCTGGCATATCGGACATTGCCCGGTCTGGCGGACTGATCGCGCAGCACCAGCGCAAGCTGATCGGCAACGACATGTCTGCGGGATACCCGTGTCTGATCCAGTATGACGGGTTTCGCCAGCGCCGCGACCCCGCATTGCGTGCACCGCTTGGCGCGTGCCTCAAGGCATCGCTTGCGGCATACCCCAACGAGCCGCTGATCTTGCAGGCGATGTCGTATCTTGCGCTGTCCATGCCGCAGCGCGACAGGCGCACCCCGCTTGTCGCATCAGCCGAGGGGCGGCGGCTCGCCGATGCAGCGCTACAGTATGACAGCAGGTCGTCACTGGCGCAGATTGCGGTCGCCCGCTCGTCGGTGGCGCGTGGCAATTGCCCGCGAGCGATAGCTTTTGCGCGGCGCGCGGTAGAGAGCAACCCGATGGAGCCCGACACGCTTGGCCTGGCGGGAACATTCCTGATGTCGTGCGGAGATTACACCGGCGCCGAATCGGTGCTGGAACGGGCCATGGCGATGAACAGCGAATCAGGAGGATTTCAAACCTCGTCGCTGATCATCACCCTTCTGGTCAATGGCCGCGAGGAGGCAGCGCTGGATCTGGCGATGCGTTCCGATTCGCAGGAGATGGCCGCCCAGCCCAATTTCCTGCTCGCCAAGGCGCTGGCACTGGCCGCCAACGGACGGACCGCAGCGGCGCGCTCCACTTGGGGGCTGCTGGAACGATCGGTGGGCGTAGCGCCAGGCACTCCGGTTGCGGACGTGCTCGCCAAATTCACCTTGTCCCCCCGCTTTACCCGGCAGATGCAGGCCCAGACACAGCGCGTGGGCTTAGCGCCGGCTGCGGGGTGAACATGGCAGCGGCCAGCCATTTTTGAGCGGGGCCACCCGGTTTCAGCCCCCCGTTTCAGCCCCCCGTTTCAGCCAGGCCAGTCGAGTTCCGGCCACCCGTTCAGCCGGGCTACCTGTCGCATCGATTTGTGCGGGTTGGTGACAAACGCCTGATCGGCCATCTTGAGCATCGGAACATCTGACACATGATCCGAATAACAGCGGATGTGGCAATTGCCGCGCTCAAACTTGTGTTCGGCCAGCCATGCAGCGATCATCTGCGCCTTGGCCGGACCATAGCAATTGTGCCCGGCGATGCGCGCCTGCACGGCACCGTGTGCCACATGCAGATCGGTGGCGATGACATCGTTTATCCCCAGGGCGCGGGCGATGGCATCGACATACAGCCGGTAAGAGGCAGTCGCGATGATGATTCGATAGCCTTCGGCACGATCCGCCGTGATCCGCTCGAGCGCGCCGGGGCGCACATTGCGCGCCATGACATGCGCCGCGTGCGCGGCGATCGGACCTGCCAAAGTGGCAACTGTGGGTATTCCCAGCAACAGCGCCTGGTTGATCTGCTTGAGCTGCTCGCGGTTGATTATGCGCAACAGATACCCCAGGCCCGCCAGCGCGCAAACCGGCAGCAGCGCCAACCTTAAAGGTGCCGTGTGCACCGCCATCCACAGCAGAAATCTGGGATAGGTGGGGTGGACGGTGATCGTCCGGTCCATGTCATAAAAGGCCAGCTTTGCGGTCACGCCAAGCGCCATTACAGCTAACAGCACGGTGCACAAGCGCCTGGATGACCGGACGTCGGGCCAAATTGGTCCGCGATGATGCGACAGGCGGTGCGCCAAGGCGCTTGTGATCGCGGTGTTTATCGCACAATGATGGCGCCGATATGGGTGCCCCGGCCGACTTTGTCCTTGAAGAACGCAGCGAAGACGGCCCCGTGCTGCGCTTCACAGGCGATCTTGATATCGCCACGATCGGCCAGCTGAACCGTCGGCTGGTGAAACTGGACCAGTCGATAGGGCAGATCGACATGGCCGATGTCGGGCATATCGACACCGTTGGCGCGTGGATCGTCTACCGGCTGGCGCGCGATCACAAGTGTGAAATCGTCAACCAGAGCGAATCGGGCACCCGGCTGGTCGAAGCGGTCGGCAAGTCCGATCTGGGCGATCTTGAGCCGCCGCAGCGTCCCGACGTCATCACCCGCGTCGTCAGCGGTACCGGCGAAGGCGTGTTGCTGGCGTTCAGCAGTATGCTTTCCATGCTCAGCTTTTTCGGCGCGATCGTCCGCGCAGTGCTGGCGCAGGCGGTCAACCCGCGCCGCATCCGCTGGGCCGCCACCGTCCGCCATTTCGAGCTGGTCGGCGCGTCGGCGCTGGGCATTGTCGGGCTGATGAGCTTCCTGATCGGCATCGTGATCGCACAGCAGGGTGCGGTGCAGCTGCGCCAGTTTGGCGCAGAAGTGTTCACGGTCAATCTCGTCGGGCGGCTGACGATCCGCGAGCTGGGCGTGCTGATGACTGCGATCATGGTCGCGGGCCGTTCGGGTAGCGCATTTGCAGCGCAGATCGGCACGATGAAGCTGACCGAAGAGATCGATGCGATGCGCACCATTGGCGTCTCTCCGATCGAGGCGCTGGTCCTGCCGCGCGTTGTCGCTGCGGTGTTGATGATGGTTTTGCTGGCCTTTTATTCGATGATGGTTGCCATGGCTGGCGGCGCATTTTTGCTTTGGATCATACTTGATTTGCCGCTTGCAACCTTCATTCAGCGTATTCAGGAGGTGGTGCCCCTGCATGACTTTTACGTCGGGATGGCAAAGGCTCCGGTGTTCGGCATGATCATCGCGCTGGCAGGGTGCTACCAGGGGATGCAGGTGCGCGGCAATGCCGAGGAGGTTGGCGCGCGCACCACAGCAGCGGTGGTCCAGGCGATTTTCATGGTGATCGTACTCGATGCCTTCTTTGCGGTGTTCTTTACAGAGATCGGCTGGGGATGAGTGCTGCCCGCCAGAAAGAGTGCGATGTCGCGATCCGCATATCCGGGCTGACCAACAGCTTTGGCGACCAGATCGTGCACGAAGACCTGTCTCTCGATGTCAACCTTGGCGAAATCCTGGGTGTGGTGGGCGGGTCGGGGACCGGCAAATCGGTGCTGATGCGCTCGATCATCGGACTGCAGGTGCCCGATACCGGCAAGATCGAGGTGTTGGGTGAATCGATCCTCGACGAGGAAGAAGAAGACGTCTCGATCCGCAGCCGCTGGGGCGTGTTGTTTCAGGGCGGTGCACTGTTTTCGACGCTGACCGTGGCGGAAAACGTGATGGTGCCGCTGGCCGAGTTCTACCCCGAGATCAGCCCTAAGCTGCGCCGCGAAATCGCGTTGTACAAGATCGCGCTGAGCGGCCTGCCCGCCGAATCAGCGGACAAATACCCCTCGGAGCTGTCCGGTGGCATGAAGAAGCGCGCCGGGCTTGCCCGCGCGCTGGCGCTCGACCCCGATGTGCTGTTTCTGGATGAACCGACCGCCGGGCTCGACCCGATCGGCGCATCGCTCTTTGACCAGCTGACGCTGGAACTGCAGCGCACGCTGGGTCTCACTGTATTCCTGATCACCCACGATCTCGATACGCTGCACGAAATCTGCGACCGCGTGGCAGTGCTGGCCGACGGCAAGGTGATCGCCATCGGCACCATCCCGCAGCTGCTGGCGATGGATCATCCATGGATCCAGGAATATTTTAACGGGCCACGCGGCCGCGCGGCCGCGCAGGGCCATGATGAACACGCCAGACGGCAGGAGAGCAAAGCATGACCTGCCGGAACCAAGCCGCTGTATTGGCGGTAGACAGCTTTGAAACATCAGGGGCATAACGCAAGGCCATGGAAACACGCGCCAATCATATCTGGGTGGGGACCGTCACCCTGGTGCTGCTCGCAGGAATCGCCGCCTTCATCATCTGGCTTGCCGGATTGGGCGATACCAACCGCAGCCAGTATGACATCTTCTTCAAGACATCGGTGAGCGGTATCGCCAAGGGATCGGTGGTTGCCTATGCAGGCGTGCCATCAGGCCAGGTGACCGAAATCGCGCTCTGGGCCAAGGACCCGCAGTTCGTCCGCGTCCGCATCGAGGTCGACAACAGCGCGCCGGTGCTCGAAGGCACCACCGCCACCATTCAGGGCATAGGCTTTACCGGCGTGTCGCAAATCCAGCTTGATGGTGCCAAGCAAGGCGCGCCGGCGCTCACCGAACCGGGCCCGGAAGGCGTTCCGGTTATCCCGACCAAGCCTGGCGCTTTGGGCGAACTGCTCAACAACGCGCCCCTGCTGCTCGAGCGGCTGGCGACGCTGACCGAACGGTTTACGCAGGTGATGTCGGATGAGAATCAAAAATCGATTGCTATCCTGCTCAAGAATTCAGGACGACTGACCGGTGAGCTGTCCGAATCGGGGCCGCAGTTGCGCGCCGCTCTGGCGGAACTGCGCATTACGCTGGCCAAGGCAGGCGTTGCCGCCGAACAGCTTGGCATGACCGCGCAATCGACCAAGGACGTGCTTGATTCAGAAGGCCGCCCGCTCGCCAAGCAGCTGGCGCAAACGCTGGCCGAAGCCAACAGGGGTATCGCCAAGCTGAGCGAAACACTCGACGAGGTCAAGCCTGGCCTGCGTCAGTTCTCGAACACCACCTTGCCTGAAACCGAGGCGCTGGTGCGCGACCTGAGAGTCACAGCCAAGGCGCTGGCGGCAATCACCGAAAAGATCGATCAGGAAGGGGCTACGGGTCTGATCGGCGCGCCGCCGCTGCCTGACTATAAGCCCAAGAAATGATTGGCCCAAAACATGATCGGCCCACAACATGATTGGCCCACAACATGATTGGCCCGAAAGTAACGCCATGTCCGCAACCGGAGCTGCCCGAGTGACCCAGATTTTCCGATCGCTGCCCGATACCCCGCTGCGCTTTGCCCCGCTGCTTGCTGCAATTGCCAGCATGGCCCTGCTTTCCGGCTGCGTCAGCTTTGGCGCCAAGGCTCCGCCACAATTGCTGACCCTGACATCGGACGCTGCGCCCACCGCAGGATCGATGGCGTCAGCGTCGGTGACCGAGGCGATCATCGTCGATGTCCCGACGGTCGAGCGCACGCTCGATCAGGTGCGGGTGCCGGTGCAGATCAGCGACAGCGCCATCGCCTATGTCGCCGATGCAATCTGGGCAGACAAGCCGGCGCGGCTGTTTCGCGGGGTGCTGGCAGAAACGCTGGCCGCCAAAAGCGGGCGTCTGGTGCTCGATCAGGTCGAAACCGGGTCGGAACGCGGCATGATTGTTTCGGGCCAGTTGCAGCGCTTTGGCTATGATGAGGGGCTGGGTGCCGTCGTGGTGCGCTATGACGCGGTGATCCGCAATCCCGGCAGCCCGCTGCGCAAACAGCGCTTTGAGGCGAGCGAGCCGGTGACCACGGTCGATGCCGCCAGCGTCGGCGCGGCGCTCAACCGCGCGGCCAACACCGTGGCGGTGCAGGTCGCTGCATGGGCGATCGGCTGACCATCTTATAAAAATCCGATTTTAAAGGCAGGCATCATGGCGCATTTTCTGATCATCGAAGCGCGCTTCTACGATCATCTGAACGATCTGTTGATCGAGGGTGCCCGCGCTGCCATCGACGCGGCGGGCCACAGCCATGAGACACTGACCGTACCCGGCGCGCTCGAAATTCCCGCTGCCATCGCCATGGCATCGGAGGTTGGCCGGTTTGATGGCTATGTCGCGATCGGGGTCATCATTCGCGGAGAAACCTATCATTTCGAGATCGTCGCCAACGAAAGCGCGCGTGCGATCATGGCATTGACGCTCGACGGGCTGCCCATCGGCAACGGCATACTGACGGTCGAAAACGAGGCGCAGGCGCTGACCCGTGCCCGCCGCACCGAAAAGGACAAGGGCGGCGATGCAGCGCGCGCCGCGATCGCAATGCTGGCGATTGCCGAGGGTCTTGCGAGCTGAATCGGGATAGCCGTCGTTGATATGCGGCGGAAGCCGGGAATTGTGGCCGCGGTTACGCAATCTGGCTCCTGGGCTCCGGCTTTAGCCGAAGAACGGCTTGTTTGCTGGCGCTCTGATCATATGACCACGTCCCCTGTTCTCTACAGCTTCCGCCGCTGCCCCTTTGCGATGCGCGCGCGCATGGCGTTGCTGGTCAGCGGTGAGTCGGTCGAGCTTCGCGAGGTGACGCTGCGCGCCAAGCCTGAAGCGATGCTGGCAGCCTCGCCCAAGGCCACGGTGCCGGTGCTGGTGTTGCCCGATGGGCGGGTGATCGACCAGAGCCTTGATGCGATGCGCTGGGCGTTGCGGCGCAATGACCCCGAAGACTGGCTGGCAGGCGATGACGGGCCATTGATCGCGCAAAACGATGGCCCGTTCAAACACCATCTCGATCGCTACAAATACCCCTCGCGCCATGGGCAAGACCCGCTCGTTCACCGCCAGGCGGGACATGACATGCTGCGCCTGCTTGAAGAGCGGCTGACGGCCAGCCCGTTCTTGTGCGGGGCGAACCGGACGCTGGCCGATATCGCGCTGTTCCCGTTTGTGCGGCAGTTCGCAGCCACCGACGCGCGATGGTTCGATGCGCAGCGGCTGCCGCGCTTGCAGCAATGGCTGGCAACGCTCACCGCATCTGGTTTGTTCACACGGTGCATGGTGCGGTTGCCACCCTGGCAACCGGGCGATGCAGCCACGCTGTTTGCTACTAATTAACTGGTCGCTGTTAAAGCTGATGCCATGCGACGCTCCAGCCCCCGCCGATCACGATGCTGATTGACCGCCTCGCTGACCGGCTCCCCTACCGTCTGCACAGCCGGATCGTGCAGCGCCGCCATGACACCGCGTGTCGCCCGGTGCTCGATACCGCGCCGATCCGTCCGGCAGATGACGGGCTGGTGATCTTCTCGATGATGGGCACCGCGGTGCTGCTGCCATATCTTGTTGCAATCAAATCGTTGTGGAGCCAGTTGCGGCGCGGACGGGTGATGATCCTGTCCGATGGCACGCTCACCACCGCCGACCGAGCCACGCTCGCGCATCATTGCGGCCAGCCAGAGATCATCGATATCGCAGACGTCGATACCACAGGCTTCCCCACCGGGGGCACCTGGGAGCGGCTGCTGACCATCATCGACCGGCGCGCGGGCGCGTATCTGATCCAGCTCGACAGCGACACCGTAACCCTGGGCTATCCGCAGGCGGTGGCCGATGCGATCGACGCGAACCGCAGCTTCACTCTGCTGGGCGGGCCGCAATGGGATATCGGCGCGCAGACGCTCACGCGGTTTGTCCCGCCTGCCGATATCTCCAAGGCAGCGGAAAACCACATCCAGACGCGGATGGAACGCATGCTGGCGCAGGTCGGCAATGCCGAGCGCCTGCGCTACATTCGCGGTTGCTCAGGGTTTACCGGCTTTGCGCGGACTGGCGGGGCCGCTGGAATGAACGGGGGAGGCAGCGACGGCAGTGGCCGCGCGCTCGCCGCACACTTTGCAACCGAAATGAAGCGGCTGCTGGGCCATCATGCGATGCACGAATGGGGGACCGAGCAGGTAACCTCAAGCTTTCTGATCGCCAATGACCCCGACCCGCTGCTGCTGCCTTATGCGCACTTTGGCAACTTCTGGGGTATGCCGTGGGATGCGGACTGCCGGTTCATGCATTTTGTCGGCGCGCACCGGCATGATGGCACGGCGTATCGCGATGCCACTTGTGCTGCGCTGGCCAGGATGGATCGCTAAGGCGAACTGCCAAGAGGGGCTGGACAGGATCATCCGTCCGCCCGATAGCCGCGCTGCCATGGCGCAGAATATCTCCCCCCATTTGCCCGCAAAAGCAGCGCCGCTGCTGGCAGTGGTCGCGTGCGCAGGCGGCATGATGTTCTTTGGCGCGATGGATGCCGCGATGAAGGCGGTGACCATCGATATCGGGGTGATCGCCGCATTGTTCTGGCGCTGCATGATCGGTTCGGTGCTGGCGGGTGCGCTTTTTGCGGCAAAGGGTGATCGGCGTTTGCCGCGTGGCCCGGCACTGCGGTTGCACCTTTTGCGCGGCACGGTGGTGGCAGCGATGGCCGTGCTGTTTTTCTGGGGGCTGGCGCGCACACCCATGGCCGAAGCCGTGGCGATCTCGTTTATCGCGCCAATCATCGCGCTGTTTCTGGCGGCGGTGCTGCTGAAGGAACGCATCGGACGCGGCGCGATCATCGCTTCGGGCCTCGGGCTGGCCGGCGTGATGGTCATCGCGGCGGGCCGTCTGGGGGTGATCGGCGGCGCAGGCCAAGACAGCGGCGTGGCGCAATGGCCGGGAATTGCCGCGATCACCGGCTCGGCGGTGCTTTACGCGTGGAACCTCATCCTCCAGCGGCAACAGGCGCAGGTCGCCAGCCCGCAGGAGATCGTGCTGGCGCAGAACCTTATCATCGGTTCCTGGGTGGCGCTGGCGATGCCGTTTACAGCTGCGATGCCGGGTGACAATAGCCTGCCCGCGCTGACCGGCTGGGCGCTGCTGGTGCTGGCGGCGGCGCTGTCCACCGTATCGCTGCTGCTGCTGTCATGGGCCTATGCGCGCGCCGAGGCACAGGCTTTGCTGCCGCTGGAATATTCCATGTTCATCTGGGGGGCGCTGTTTGGCTGGCTGGCGTTCGATGAATCGGTCAGTTGGACGACGCTGGCAGGCGCGCTGTTGATCGTTGCGGGCTGCTGGAAGGTGGCGCGCACTGCGAAGCCTGTGCCGGCCAGCGCCATCCCCGCCTGACCAGAAATCTGCCCGCCGCCCCGCCGCCCGCCGCAACACAGTTCGCGCTTCCCCCACCGGCGCATTGTGGCTAGGCATGGGTTACAGGCCGCAAAACAGCGCCATACCCGGGGGCTCAAGCGCAAGGCATGACACGAATATTGCTGGGGCTGGCTGGCATAGCGCTGATCCTGTCGATCGCGCTGTTGCTCTCAAACAACCGCCGCGCCATCCGGCTGCGTGTGGTGGCAGCAGCGTTTGCGCTTCAGGCGGGTATCGCGGTGCTCGTGCTGTATGTGCCTGCGGGCAAGGCCGTCATCCAGGCGATGGCGCGCGGTGTTGCCAACCTGCTCGGCTATGCGCAGGCGGGTACCAACTTCATCTTCGGCCCGCTCGCCAGTCCTGAAGTCGGCGGCAACAGCTTTGCAATCGCCGCGCTGCCGGTGATCATCTTCTTTTCCGCGCTGGTATCGATCCTGTATTATCTCGGGATCATGCAACGTGTCATCCAGTGGGTCGGCGGCGCGATCCAGAAGCTGCTCGGCATTTCCAAGGTGGAGAGCCTGTGCGCGGCGGCCAACATCTTTGTCGGGCAGAGCGAATCGCCGCTGGTGATCCGCCCGTATCTGGCAGCACTGAAGCCTGCCCAGCTGTTTACCGTGATGAGCGTCGGCATGGCAGGTGTGGCGGGCACCATTCTGGCTGCCTATGCCGCGATGGGTATCCGCATCGATTTCCTGCTCGCAGCCGCGTTCATGTCCGCGCCCGGCGGCATACTGATGGCCAAGATCATCATGCCCGATGATCCTGCCGATATCAGCACCGAGGCGGTGATGCCGCTTGATGTCGAATACGAAGACGAACGCCCTGCCAATGTCATCATGGCCGCCGCCATGGGCGCGCAAACCGGGGTGAAGCTTGCCGTGGCGGTGGGGGCGATGGTGCTGGCGTTTGTCGCTCTGGTGGCGCTGGCCAATGGCATGCTGGCCGGAGTTGGTGGCTGGTTTGGCCTCAATGACCTCTCGTTCCAGCAGATCGTCGGCTATATCTTTGCGCCGATCATGTACCTCATCGGTGTGCCCTGGGACGAGGCGTTGCGCGCAGGCGGGCTTTTCGGCACCAAGATCGTGCTGAACGAATTTGTCGCGTTCATCGATCTTGGCGGACCGGATACCGGCTTGTCGGCGCGCACCATTGCGATTGTCACCTTTGCGCTGTGCGGCTTTGCCAATTTTTCCTCGATCGCAATCCAGATGGCGGTGACCGGAGGCCTTGCCCCCAGCCAGCGCCCGATGATCGCGCGGCTGGGGCTAAAGGCGCTGGCTTCAGGCAGCCTTGCCAACCTGATGAGTGCTGCGCTGGCAGGTTTGCTGATTACGGTCTGACCGTCTGCAGCATCGCTGGTCAACACTGCCAGCGCTCACATCACGGCTGCAAGGCGGATGGCGGATCGGAGCCGTCCATTGAATCTTCCAGCGCCTCGTCCAGATCGGCTTCGCTGGTCTCGGTATGCGCAGGATCAGCCTCGGTCGGCTGGTCATCGTCGTTCAGGCTCGTTTGCCTGGCACCTGCACGCTTTGCGGTTTCCTCGCTGCAATCGATGGGCTTTTTAGGGTCGGCATGATCGTTCATTGCGGTCTCTCCTTATAAGGAAGTTACGCCGATCTGTCGCAGCAGTTCCCGCGCGCTAGTGGATTGATTTTGACATTCGATTCCCGCTTGCGGCCAGGTCACACATCGAACGTAAAAATCGTAAAATCCATAAGAACCATATATTTACCAGTGGTCCTGATGATTGCGACATTTGCTCCAGCGCAAGCCGGATTGGGATGCAAATGTCGCAATCGAACCATTAGGTCGGTACGCCCGCCCGGCGCAATTCAGGACCCAGCCGTCCGGTCAGCCAGAACCACCACATCCTGACATCAGCGGCCAACGACCAGAGCGGATAGGTGAACGTCGCCGGGCGGTTGCGCTCGATCCGCCAGTGGCTGATCCATGCGAAGAAATAGCCCGCCACCGGCGTCATTGCCAGCAGCAGCCAGTTACCACTGACCAGCGCCGCGATGCCCAACGCCACCGCCAGCGAGGTTCCGGCATAATGCCAGGCGCGGGTCAGCGGGCGGCTGTGTTCGCTCAGGTAATAGGGCCAGAACTCGGCAAAGCTGGTGTAACGTTGCATATCGATCATCCTTTGCGGGCATGATATGCCAGATGATGACCGCGATCCAGACTCCCGATCTCTTATTCGTCTACGGCACGCTGCGGCGTGGCAGCGACCATGCCAACGCAGCGCGGCTGGCGTCGCAGAGCGACTGGTTGGGCACCGCGACCCTTGCGGGCGCACTGTACCGTGTCAGCTGGCATCCGGCGCTGGTGCTGGGTGGCACCGATCGGGTCAGCGGCGATCTGGTCCGCCTGCACAACCCCTCGGCCAGTATGCCCTGGCTCGATGCGTTCGAAGGTTGCGGGCAAAGCAACCCGCCGCCGCACGACTATCGCCGCGAAATCTGCGCCGTGACGACTTCCGACGGGTCGGCAAACGCAATGGTCTATATCTGGAACCTGCCCCTCACCGGCCTGGCGCCGATCACCTCAGGCGACTGGTTACAACAGGCCAAGTGCGAAGGACCAGCTTAACGCGGACCGCCCGCAAATCCGAAGCTGAGGCTTGAAAACAGCGTGTCGTATTCCGCCTGCTTGCTGTCCTCGATGGGCACCGACCACACCAGGCTGATCTTCCAGTTGTCGGCTTTGGGCATTGCAAATACCACGCGCCCTCCAGCGTTGGTGCGCTGCTCGATCTCGCCGGCCGGACTGGAGAGGTTTTCCATCCGCACCAGCGCGCCTGCCAGCGGCCGACCGCGAAATCGTACTTCGACCGGCAGGGTATCGCCATCCGGGCAATGCGGGTTGACCAGCGGCACGAGTTCAAGCGCCAGTCCCTGGGACTGCAAGGCATTGGCCGAACAGGCGGTGCCGATCTGCACCAGCGCCTTGGCGCGCCGCGCATACAGTTCGCGACCGGGGGTTCCGCTGGTCTTGAGATTGGCGCGGTGGGTGGCAACATCCTTGAGGCCCTCGTGCGTCACATAGTCGTCAAACGCAGTTGCCGCCAGTTCGCTAAGTGCAGGGGTCGATTCAAAGACCAGCAGATGGCTGCCCTCTCCAGTCAAGCGAACGGTGGCATCGGGCAACTTGGGGCTGGTGGCGGCATCCAGACTGGCCGTGTGATCGATCAGCGTGCGATCCGGCGCGATGCTGCGAAACGCAACGACGCGCTCGGGTCGCAGCTTCCATTGTTCGGGCTCGGCTCCTGTGCCCACCAGCAGATCAACCTGAACTTTAGCCTCATCAGGCACATGCCAGCTATCCAGCGAAATCCAGAAATCATGTGCACTTGCTGGCTGGGCGGCCAAGACTGCGCCAAGCGTGACCAGCGCAGACAAAGCAATCCGGCTGTTCATTGCGCCTCACCCACGCCGTCGTATTTCAGTTCGAGAAACCGGCCGCGAATGGCGAGCTTGTCGACATCGCCTTCAGAAATGGTGCGGGTGGCACTGGCGATCTCGCGTTCGATGACGCCAAGGCCGTGGAGCAGCTGCTCATCGGGGCTGCGTTGCCCACGCTTTTCCTTGCGCAGGTTTGCCGGAATCTTGCGATAGCCGGTGATCAGCTCGGGCAGATGCTCGCCGACCAGCTTGCGAATTTCGCGCGCGGCATCCGAGTTTTCCTCCAGCGTTTGCAGCTGCGGCGCGAGCGCATCAAGCTGCACGCCGATATTGTCGATCAGCGTCACGGCGGGCGCAGGCAGTGCGGGGCGCTGGCTTTCCAACCAGATTTCGGTCTTGCCCGCCAGCACCCGCAGCGGTTCCTTGGCGAGGTTCTCGGGTGTGGGGATACGCAGCTTCATCGAACTGCCCAGCACCACGGTGGCGACCACGGCGGCCAGTACGGTCAGCATCACTCCGTAAAAACCGATGCCGTCGATGATCGCGCCGATGATGCCTGCTGCCACCAGAATTGCGCCAACCGTAATCGCCATCGCGGCGATCTTGCGCCACAGGTGCTCGCGCTTGAGCGCGCGCGATTTTGTGCCGATGGATGGTCCCATCTGCACCCGCCGCTTGACGTTGGCGGCATCGGCGAGGATCTGGTCGGACTGGCTGGTCAGCGATTTGGACATGGAACGGTCTGCCTCATGCCTCCAGCGAACTGAGCAGCGATGGCCCCGCGCTGCCGCCGCTGACCTTGCCCTGCGATGCCCCTTCGGCGCGGGCGATATAGCCCTT
>JBBQXX010000020.1:0-23022 GCA_038209235.1 Sphingomonadales bacterium
ATATTGAGTCTCGTTAACCAATCGGGACTCAACCGCTTGTGGTGTGGCGCAGAGGACTCGCACAGCAGAATAATTGATCCATCCTTGCTTAGAGCAATATAGCCTGCGCCACCGGAGCAAAGCTTTTGCGGTGCAGCGGGCATGGACCATGGGCACGCAGCGCTTTCATATGCTCGGCGGTGCCATAGCCCTTGTTACGCGCCCATCCGTAATGCGGATGCTCATCCGCCGCAGCCAGCATGATCCGGTCACGCGCTTGCTTGGCGAGGATCGACGCAGCAGATATGCACGGATGCAGCGCATCTCCCCTGACAATCGCCTCTGCACTGTGGCCCCAGCGCGGCAGGCAATTGCCGTCCACCAGCACATGCCCGGGAATCTGTCCCAGCGCGTCGACCGCGCGGGTCATGGCCAGCATCGTGGCCTGCAATATGTTGATCGTATCGATTTCCTCGACGCTCGCCATGCCGATCCCGAACCAGCATCGGGCGCGGATTTCCACCTCCAGCAGTGCGCGCCGCTTGGCGCTGAGCACCTTGCTGTCGGCAAGACCGGCAATCCCGCCATCGCACAAGATCACCGCTGCGGCGACAACCGGTCCGGCCAGAGGTCCCCTGCCCGCCTCATCGACGCCTGCGACCTGTTGGTGCAGGCTGGACAGGATCAGCGCGGAACCATTGTGCAGCATCAATCGTTTCTGCCCGAAGGCGCAGGCCATCGCAAGCGCAACCGCCGTGGACTCACGGCGCAAGCCCCGCCCTGCGCAGAATTAAAATCCTCGAATCATTTGCAAAACCCCCAGTGGTTGACGATGATCCAACCATGAACAATGGAGTTTCCCTGATGCACCGACTGACCCTGTGCGCCGCCTTGCCGCTCGCGCTGATCGCGTGCAACAGCAGCGGCGAGGCCGTTGCGAGCGGTGACGAGACTACAGCGGTCGCCGCGATCTCACCGATCGATCGCCTGCCGTTTGAAACCATGTCCATTGCCACATTCGCAGAGCCATGGGCGATGACTTTCCTCCCCGATGGACGCGCTCTGGTGACCGAACGGAAGGGTGCCCTGAAGCTCGTCACATTGACCGACAACACAGCGAGCATGGTCACCGTCAGCGGCACGCCTGATGTCGCTTATGGCGGTCAGGGCGGCTTGGGGGACGTCGTGCTGTCGCCTGATTTCACCAACGATGGCTTTGTTTATCTCAGCTTTGTGGAAAAGGGCGCTGGCAAGGACGGGGGCGGCACCAGCGGCGCGGCTGTTGCGCGCGCCAAGCTGGTCACCGCCGCAGATGGCAGTGCAAGCCTTGAAGGCTCGCAGGTAATCTGGCGGCAGGAACCCAAGGTCAGCGGCAAGGGCCATTATGGCCACCGTATCGCCTTTGGTCCCGACGGCATGATGTATATCTCATCGGGCGAGCGGCAAAAGTTCGACCCGGCGCAGGATCTGGACATGAATCTGGGCAAGATCGTCCGCCTGACGCCCACCGGCGGCATTCCGGCAGACAATCCGATGTATGATCAGGGCCGTATCAAGGCGCAAATCTGGTCCTACGGGCACCGCAATCCGCTTGGCATAGCCTTTGATGGTGCAGGGCAACTGTGGAACTCGGAAATGGGTCCCAAAGGCGGCGATGAACTCAATCTGGTCAAGCGCAACGCCAATTATGGCTATCCCAAGGTTTCCAACGGCGACCATTACGATGGCAGGGACATCCCCGATCATTCGCCCGAAGATGGCTTCGTTCCCCCCAAGGTATGGTGGAACCCGGTGATCTCCCCCAGCAGTCTGATGATCTACACCGGCGATCTGTTCCCCGCGTGGAAGAACAGCGCATTCATCGGTGCACTGAGCGGCCAGGCGCTGGTGCGGGTGGCGCTGGATGGCGAGAATGCCGAAAAGGCAGACAACTGGCCGATGGAAAGCCGCATCCGTGAGGTCGAACAAGGCCCCGATGGCGCGATCTGGTTGCTGGAAGATGGTGGAGGCGGCTCGAAAGGCCGTTTGCTCAAGCTTACGCCCGTCAAATAGGCGCGCCGACGTCAAAGCCATTTCAAATCGCAACCTATCGCGCTATTCCATGGCATGAAAACGATATCCGGAGACGAAGTCATGGCCACAATCGCAGATACAGCCCTGAGCGCTGACCAATTGTCTGACGTTCTCGAGCGGCAGCGCGCTGCGTTCCTGGCCGAATTGCCGGTGCCGATGGCGGCGCGCAAAGACCGCATCCAGCGGATGATGAAGCTGGTACACGACAACGCAGATGCGTTGGTCGCGGCGATGAGCGAAGATTTTGGACATCGCAGCGCCGATCAGTCGAAGATGACCGATATCATCAGCGTGCTCAACACCGCGCGGCACACGCTCAAGCATATGGACAGCTGGGCCAAGCCGGAAAAGCGACCCGTTCAGTTCCCGCTTGGCCTGTTGGGTGCGCGCGCGCGGATCGAATTTCAGCCAGTGGGTGTGGTGGGGGTTATCGCCCCGTGGAACTTCCCGGTCCAGCTGTGCCTCAGCCCCGCGATTGGCGCGCTAGCTGCGGGCAACCGGGTTATGATCAAGAACAGCGAGTATACCCAGAACACCTCCGACCTGCTCGCCAAACTTGGTCCGCGCTTTTTCGATGCAAGCGAGGTCGCGTTCTTTACCGGCGGACCTGACGTCGGCCAGACCTTTTCGGAATTGCCGTTCGATCACCTGGTGTTTACCGGCGCGACCAGCGTGGGCCATCATATCATGCGCGCAGCAGCCAAGCATCTGGTGCCGGTCACGCTGGAACTGGGCGGCAAATCGCCTGCGATCATCGGACGCGGCGCGGACAAGGCCAAGGCCGCGCAACGCGTGACGATGGGCAAGATGCTCAATGCCGGACAAATCTGCATCGCGCCCGATTATCTTTACGTCCCCAAAGAGGACGAGGCCGAGATCATCGAGAATATCAAGCAATCGGCAAGCGCGCTCTACCCGACCCTGCTGACCAACGATGACTATACCGCCGTGGTCAACGAGAGGCATCACCAGCGGCTCACTGACTATCTTGATGATGCGCGCGAAAAAGGTGCCGAAGTGATTGAAGTCAATCCGGCGGGCGAGGACTTCAAATCCGCTAACAGCCGCAAGATGCCGCTGCACATATTGCGCAACGTGACCGACGATATGAAGGTGATGCAGGACGAGATTTTCGGACCGATCCTGCCAGTCAAGACGTATGCATCGGTCGATGAAGCGATCGATTTCGTCAATCGGCGTGATCGCCCGCTGGCGCTGTATTATTTCGGGGAAGACAAGGTCGAGGCGCAAAAGGTGACCGATCGCACCATTTCGGGCGGCGTGACGCTCAACGACACGATCTTCCACGTCGCGATGGAAGACCTGCCGTTTGGCGGCGTTGGTCCATCGGGAATGGGGTCGTACCATGGCATCGACGGATTTCGCACATTCAGCCATGCCAAGTCGATCTACAGCCAGCCCCGCATCGACGTCGCCAAGCTCGCCGGGTTCCTGCCGCCTTATGGCAGCACCACGCAAAAGACGATCGCGCGTGATCTGAAACTCTAGAGTTGCACGATTTGTTCGAGCCGCTATAGGCTCGCGCTTCGCTGCGGGCGTGGTGGAATGGTAGACGCGCCGGACTCAAAATCCGGTTCCGCAAGGAGTGTGGGTTCGAGTCCCACCGCCCGCACCATGGCTTTGGCGCAAGCGCTTCCGCATCAGTCGGCCTGGCCGCTTGCATTGCGCACATTCCCGGTTAGCGCCGGTACCAGTCCCATGATCAGGTAGCAGGCCATGACCAGTTCAATTTCGCCTCTTGCGCTTCCCTTCCCCGATCTGCCCGCCATTGCAGGGGTGACATCGCGTGTCGCGCGGGCGCGGTACAAGGACTGGGATCGCTGCGATCTGAGCTTTGTCGAGCTTTCCCCCGGCACGGCGGTGGCCGGTGTGACGACGACCAGCAAATGCCCCTCGCCCGAGATCGAATGGTGCCGTAGCGCGCTGCCACATGGCCGCGCCCGGGCGCTGATCGTCAGCGCGGGCAATGCCAATGCCTTTACCGGCAGCAGGGGCCGCGCGGCGGTCCAGATGCTGCTCGATACCGCATCGGCGCGATTGGGATGCGTGCCTGAAGAGGTGTTCGTATCGGCAACCGGCGTGATTGGCGTGCCGCTGCCGCAGGATAAGGCGCGCACCGGGCTCGAAGCTGCATTCGATGCGCAGCCGTGCAGCTGGCGCGAACTCAGCGACGCGATCGGCACCACCGACACATTCGCCAAAGCTGCGCACGCCAGTGCAATGATCGGCGGCACCCGCGTCGAACTTGTCGGCGTCATCAAGGGTTCGGGCATGATCGCGCCCGATATGGCCACGATGCTGGGCTATATCTTCACCGATGTGGCGATCGCGCCAGCGCTGCTGCAAGACATGCTGAGCGTCGCCAACCGCGCGACATTCAGCTGTATCACTGTGGACAGCGATACCTCGACCAGCGACACCGTGCTGGCGTTTGCCACCGGGCTTGCGGGCAACGCGCAGCTAACCGGCATGGACTGCGCTGGCGCTGATGCGTTTGCTGCGGCGCTTGGTGATCTGTGCCGCCAGCTGGCGCATCTGGTGGTGCGCGATGGCGAAGGCGCCAGCAAGTTCATCGAAATCCGCGTATCCGGCGCGGTATCGGATGCCAGCGCGCACCGCATCGCGCTCAGCATCGCCAACTCGCCATTGGTCAAGACCGCGATCGCAGGCGAGGACGCCAACTGGGGCCGCGTTGTCATGGCGGTGGGCAAGGCAGGTGAACCGGCCGAACGCGACCTGCTGTCGATCCGCTTCGGTGGCATCGTGGTGGCGGCGCAAGGCGTGGTGGTCGATGGCTATGATGAAACGCCGGTGGCAGCGCATCTCAAGGGTCAGGAGATCGCAATCGCTGTCGATCTTGGTCTGGGCGATGGCAAGGCAACGGTGTGGACTTGCGACCTGACCCACGGCTATATCGCGATCAACGCCGATTACCGGAGCTGACTCATATGCTGACCATCTGGGGACGTCTCAACTCGCACAATGTGAAGAAGGTCGCGTGGCTCGCCGACGAGATCGGGCTGGAGTATCGGCGCCATGATGTCGGCGGCACGTTCGGCATGGATGCAGCCTATCTGGCGCTCAACCCCAATGCGTTGATCCCGACGATCGAGGATGACGGGCTGGTATTGTGGGAATCGAACGCGATCCTGCGCTATCTGGCGGCACGTTATGCGCCGGAGCTTTGGCCCGCAGACATTGGCCAGCGCGCGCAGGCGGACAAATGGATGGACTGGCAATTTGCCTTTGCCGATACACAACGCGACGCCTTCCAGACGTTGGTGCGCAAGCCTGCTGCCGACCGCGACCCCGCCGTTATCGCGGGCGGCGCAAAGGCGACCAGCAAGATGATGGCGCTGATCGAGGATGTTCTGGCGCGCCAGACCTGGCTCACCGGTGACAGCTTTGGCATCGCCGATATCCCGATGGGTGTTTATGCGCACACCTGGTTTACGCTCGATTTGCCACGCGGCGATTTTCCGCACGTTCGCCGCTGGTATCAAGCGCTGCAGGCACGGCCCGGCTACCGGGCCAATGTCATGATCGCGCTGACCTGATGCACAGCTTGCACCACTCCGTCGCAGAGCTGATCCGCACCGTGTCGCGTGATGTGGTGCTGCACCACTACCGGCAACTGTCCGCCAGCCAGATCAGCGAAAAGACCCCCGGCGATCTGGTGACCATAGCCGACAAGGAAAGCGAGAAGCGATTGAGCGCAGGACTGGCCCTGATCCTGCCCGGTGCCAGCATCGTGGGCGAAGAGGCGGTTGCTGCCAACCCGGCGCTGATCGACCGGGTCAATGACCCAGCCGCATGGATCATCGACCCGATCGACGGCACCCACAATTACGCGCACGGCCACCCGCCCTTCGGGATCCTCATCGCGCTGGTTGAGGATGGTGAGACGATCGCCGGATGGCTCTATGATCCGCTCGCCGACCGGATGTGCCATGCGGTGCGCGGCGGGGGAGCCTTCATCAACGGGCAGCCGGTGACGGCGCGAGAAAGCGGCGAAAAGCTGCCGGTAGCTGCCATCTCGACCGTGTTCATCGAAGAGCCCCGCCGAACCGCCCTCAACCGCGCCGCGCAAGGCCGTTTGCGGCTGGTCGACATCCCGCGCTGCGCCGCCGAACAATATCCGCGGCTGGTGCTGGGGCAAAACGATGTGACGCTGTTTGAACGCACCCTGCCATGGGACCATGCCGCAGGCGTGCTGTTCGTCGAGGAAGCAGGCGGCAAGGCCGCGCGGCTTGATGGATCACGCTATCTGCCCGGCGACCGTCGCACCGGAATGATCGCCGCCGCCTCCCCCCGGCTGTGGGATGAGGCGGCAGCGATACTGGCTTAGCTCATCGATTGCTGGCCCAAGATCGTTGTTTTCCTCGATCCGCAGCATGCTGGTGGATTGATTCTGATATTCGATTCCCGTTTGCGGTCAGGTCCCAATTCGAAATTCAAAATCATAAAATCCACTAGAAACATACAATTACTAGTGGTCCTGATGATTGCGACATTTGCTCCAGCCCAAGCCGGATCGGGATGCAAATGTCAGAATCGGACCACTAGTGCACTGGGCGGGACAAAAGAGTCCGTATCGGGATTTCCATTGGCGTGCTGGCGTGTGGGTCAGGGAGGATGCGCGATCGTATCACTTTCTGCCTGTCCCAAGCCGGCCGGCAGCGATTGGGCGACATAGCGGCGGCACCGTTGATCCCGCAGAAGCATGTTTGGCTAACCTGTATCGTGCTGCTCAGCAGCAACGGTTCTGGCACCTTGGCCATCATGACAGCGACGAGCAAGTCGAAGACCTGCGTGGGACGTTGGCAGGAAGGCTTTATCCACGAAGGCGTCGATGGTCTGCTGCACGACAAGTTCCGTCGGCCCGGCAGGACACCTGTGCCCCTCAGGCGCGTGGCAGAGATTGTCCGGCTGACGCAGGAGATGCCGCCGCACGACGCCGACCCACTGGACAGCGCGCGCGATGGTCATTGCGGTCGGGCTTGCCGTTTTGACAGTGCAGTCGATCTGGAACGCGCATGGCCTTGCGCCGCATCGCTGGCGAAGCTTCAAGCTATCCAACGATCCGGCTTTCGCCGAGAAGCTCACCGAGATCGTGGGCATCTATGTTTCGCCGCCTGCCGGGACTGTCAGGAATTTCGTATGTGGGCGGGCATAATGGGTACGAAGGAGTCTCACTATGTCCCGGCGCAAAGAGCCTACGATACCGCACGAACTTTGCGACCCACTGCTTGCAGGCGGCGCTGCCAGTACGGCATTTGAGCAGGGCGGCTTACTTGATTCGCTCAAGAAGGCGTTGACCGGGCGCGCGTTAAAGCGAAAATGGCCCACCACCTTGCTGGCGCCGACAATGCTGGCAACAGCCGGAATGGTTACGGTCGCAAAATCGTGATGACCGACACTGGCAAGCTGGTGACCGACGTTCCGCGCGATCGTCAGTACAGCTTCGATCCGCAGCTGATCGCCCAGTATCAGCGCCGGTTCCCAGGCTTCGATGAGAAGATCATCTTGAGGCGTCCTGGGTTTTGCGGAGGCGGTTTGGTTTGTGTCACGCAACCATATCGAGGTTCTCCTTGGCAGCATAGTCGTTGGCTTCGGCTTCTGCGGGCGGGATATGGCCGATGGGTCCGAACAGGCGGTGATCGTTGAACCAGTCGGCCCATTTAAGGGTGGCCATCTCGACGGCCGACGCAGTCGGCCAAGATCGCTGCCGCCAGATGAGCCCGGCATTGTAAAGGCCGTTAATGGTTTCAGCGAGGGTGTTTTCGTACAAGTCACCGACGCTGCCAACATATGGCACCGGGTCCGCCTCCGCCAGGCGCTGGGTGTAGTTCATGGCAAGGTATTGCACGCCACTGTCGCTGTGATGGATCAACCCGACTGCCGCGCTGGGCCGACGGGCATGGATTACCTGCTCCAGTGCATCGAGCACAAAACCGGCCGTGGCGCTGGTGCTGACTTTCCAGTCAACGATGTGCCGGGCGAAGGCATCGATCACGAACGCGACATAGAGCGCAGGCGGCGGGTGATGCGGGGCATCATCCCAAAGCCGGGCCCCGGCCCAAGTGTGGACGTAGGTAAAGTCGATCACCCACAGCGCATTCGGGCGCGTGCCCTTGAACCCGCGATTGGCTTTGTCGAGCGAGCACATCGCCTTTGGGTTGCTGACGGTCGTTATCGTCTTCTTCCCGCGTCTTATCCCAGCCAGCCCCATCGCACGCATCAGCCGTTCGACAGTGCATTTGGCGACCTTTATTCCCTCACGCCGCAACAAATGCCAAATCTTCCGGGTGCCGTAGAGGCCAAAGCTGGCATTATGGACGCGCCTGATCTGATCCATCATCTTGTCATCGCTCCGGGAACGCGCTGACCGCTTGCTGGCATCAGCAAGGCGGGCAGCATGTTCGTGCCAGGACGATGGGCCGCCAAAGAGGGTCTGGTGCCAGTTCGCGGCAGATCGGCTCGATACCCATATCCTTGTAATGAGCCTCGATGAAGCCCATCACCATTTTTCGCGGCGGTCGAGCGCTCAGGCATCGCTTGAAGCGGTGCCGCTCTGTCTTCGCCCTGCGCAAAATATGCCGACGTTTTGCGAAGAATCTCATTGGCCCGGCGCAGCTCCTTTACCTCTCGCTCCAGCAATTCTAGCCAAGCCTTGTCATCGGAAGACTGCGCCGCTGGCGCGCGAACCAAGATCCTTTGGGGCTCGCCTCCTCGCGGCACCAGCGGCGCAGCGTCTCTGTCGTGCAGCCGATCTTGCCAGCGATCGAGGCCATCGCCGCCCATTCCGAAGTATAGCCCGGCCGGTGCTCACCAACCATCCGAACCGCACGGTCGCGGACCTCAGGCGGAAATCTGTTCGATGTCTTGATCATAGTGTCAGCTTCTTCTCACATTCAGGAGCCTCCGCAAAACCCGGGACGCTTCACTACTGCTCCCACGACGATAACAACGCGAACTGAATGACCCAGAATATGCGGCGCGTTGCTGACATCCCAGTCGCGAGAGAATCACGCATCATCCGCAACCAGCGGACCGTGTAGCCCGTCTCCACCTGGCTTGCCGGCGAATACAGGATCGAAGATGTGTGCTTGAGTTTGCCGTGCATCCTTGGAGCAGTCGGCATTGAGCGGATTTTGCAGCCCGAACTGTCACCTGCCGAGCATCGCGCGCTGCACCGTTCAGCCGAGGTTATCCGCGCAGCAATGGCCACGTTGCAGGCTGATTGATAAACAGTGCTGGGGATTCATACGTATTCATCGCGCATCAACCGGCCTGGCTCGTCAGGATGACACCCGAAAGCCGACTGGTTTACAGCGCGGCAAGCGCAGGGAGAAGATTGATGGCCGGACCGGCAGGTGCAGGCAGCCGCATATCGCTGGAAGCGCGTGAGGGTCTGCCGGGTATCAGCAAGGCCAATGTGCGCCAGTTGCAGTTTCTGGTGATCGCGGTGTTCTTCCTGTTTGGCGGCATCACCAACATCAATGATGTGCTGATCCCCAAGCTCAAGGGCCTATATCAGCTAAGCCACATGCAAGCCAACCTGGTGCAGTTCGCATTCTTCACCAGCTATGCGATATTTTCCATACCCGCCGGGATAGTGATGAAAAAGCTGGGCTATGTGCGCGGCGTCGTGCTGGGCTTTGGCATCATGGCGCTGGCTTGCCTGCTGTTTTTGCCGGCGGCCTATTCGGGGCTGTATGTGTCGTTCCTCGTGGCTTTGTTCATGATCGGCGGCGGCATCACGCTGCTTCAGGTCGCGGTCAACCCGCTGATCCTCCAGCTTGGTCCGGCAGCCACCGCGCACAGCCGCCTGACCTTTGCGCAACTGTTCAACTCGATCGGCGTTTTCGTGATGGTCTATGGCGGTGCTGAGCTGATCCTGGGCGACAGCTCGGCGATCGACCCTGCGACTCTGAGCGGTGAGGCGTTGCAGGCGTTTCGCGTTCAGGAAACGACGATCATCGGTCAGGCCTATCTCGGGCTGGCCGTGGTGCTGACCGCAATCGCTGCGTTCTTCTGGCTGTGGCGCAAGGCGCTCGACGGCAGCAAGGTCGAGGATGTCAGGCTGGAGGGCACGTTTGCGCTGCTCAGGCGTCCGCGGCTTGCTTTTGGCGTGCTGTGTATCTTCATGTATGTCGGCGCAGAGGTCGGCATTGGCAGCAATATGGTGGCGTATCTGGGAGATGACCGCGTGCTGGGTCTGAGCCAGATCGAGGCCGGGCGATTGCTGGCGCTGTATTGGCTGGGCGCGCTGATCGGGCGGTTGGTCGGCACGGTGATCTTGCGGCTGGCGCGACCGGAGCTGGTGTTGATCTGCTTTGCCGCTGCGGCTATCGGCCTGATTGGCACATCGGCGCTGACAAGCGGCGCGCTGGCCGCATGGACGTTGATCGCAGTAGGCCTTGCCAACTCGATCATGTTCCCGACGATCTTCAGCCTGGCCACCGAAGGCATGACCGTTGAAGCGCCGCAAGCATCCGGCCTGCTGTGCACGGCGATTGTCGGCGGGGCAATCGTGCCGGTGGTGATCGGCTATGTCGCAGATGTCGGCGGATTGGCGTTGGCGATGACCGTGCCGATCATCTGCTATGGCGTGATTGCTGCGTTCGGGGTGTTTGCGCTTCGCCAGCGTGGTGAATTGGGGACAGCATAGTGGTCTGATTCTGACATTTGCATCCCAATCCGGCTTGGGCTGGAGCAAATGTCAGAATCATCAGGACCACTAGTCATTATATGTTTCTAGTGGATTTTATGATTTTGACATTCGAAGTGGGACCTGACCGAAAGCGGGACTCGAATGTCAAAATCAATCCACTAAACCGCCTTGCGATCCTCAGGGACACGCAACGTTGCCAGCGCCGCCAGCGTCAGCACAGCAGCGGCAAAGGCCATTGTCAGGATCGGCCGGGTGGGAAAAAACGCCTTGAGCAGGCTGCCCATCACGGTCGCCACCAGCAATTGCGGCACCACCACGAACACGTTGAACAATCCCATATAGACCCCCAGCTTGGCCTGCGGCAGGCTGGAGGCCAGGATTGCATAAGGCATCGCCAGTATCGACGCCCAGGCGATGCCGATGCCGATCTCGCTGGCGATCAGCCATACGGGGTCCCGAATCAGCAAAAAGCTGGCATAGCCAGCCGCGCCGCAAAGCAGCGACACAGCATGGGTGCGCACCTTGCCCAGCCGCGCGGCAAGCCAGGGTAGCAAGGTGAGCGCGGCCAGCGCTGCGACGCCGTTATATGTTGCAAACAGCACGCCGACCCAATTGCCCGCGTCGTTGTAGGCGGCGCTGCCCGGATCGGTTGCGCCAAAGCTGTTTTGCGCCACCACCGGTGTCGTATAGATCCACATGATGAACAGCGCCGACCAGCTGAAAAACTGGACGAGCGCCAGTTTTTTCATGATCTGTGGCATTCCGGAAAAATCACCCACGATATTGCTGAGCAGGTTATTGTCGCGCCCGGCACGCGCGAGGCGGATCGCGGCAATGCTCGCAAGACCATAAGTTGCCAGCAGACCACCGAGCAGATAGACCTCTTTTTCAAGCTGCAATTGCCAGACCAGCGCAACGATCACCGCGCCCGCCGTCAGCCAGACCAGCGCCGTGCCGATGCCGCGTGTGGCCAGCGCACGCATCGGCTGGTCCTGCGCTTCATCAGGCTCGCTCCGGGCAAAGGCGCGCATCTCATCGGGGCTGTATTCGCGCGTGGTGACGATGGTCCACATCACCGCGACAAACAGCGCGCCTGCGCCAAACCAGAAGCTGTAGCGCACCGTATCGGGAACCCCGCCACCAGGCGCGGTGTTGTCGACCCCCAAAGCGGTCAGCATATAGGGGAACAGCGATCCGACGACAGCGCCCGCGCCGATAAACGCGGTCTGCACCGCATAGCCCATGGTGTGCTGGTCCTTGCGCAGATTATCACCGACAAAGGCGCGGAATGGCTCCATCGAGACATTGAGCGAGGCATCGAGTATCCACAGCATCATCGCGGCAAGCAGCAGCGACTGCGCCATCGGCATGATCACCAGCGACAATCCAGCAAGCACCGCGCCTGCCAGAAAATACGGGCGGCGGCGACCAAGCCGGTTCCATGTGCGATCAGAATAATGCCCGATGATCGGTTGAACGAGCAGACCGGTCAACGGCGCGGCCACCCACAAGGCGGGCAGATTGTCGAGGCTTTCGCCCAGCGACTGGAAGATGCGGCTCATGTTCGCATTCTGCAGCGCAAAGCCGATCTGGATGCCGAAAAACCCGAAGCTCAGATTGAACAGCTGCCAAAAGCTTTTGCGCGGTTTTTCCGCCGGCATGCGCCACTCCCTGGGATTATCCTGCTGGCCCCGCCGCATGTTGATCCGCGCTCCAGGCTAATGGGCAATCTGGCAGAGCGCCCGATGCGGCACAACTGCTACGCATACGTATACCTTGGCAGATTGGCGGGTACCTTGGCAGATGGGTTGGCGGCCAGTCAGCCGCTACTGCCACGCACCACCAACTGTGTCGGCAGCATGAAAGGCTCGACCACCTGTCCCCTGATCTGGCTCAACAGCGTATCGACCAGAGCCTGCCCTGCGCCGCGCACATCCTGACACACCGTGGTCAGCGCCGGCGCAGTCAGGCTGGCAGCGGGAATATCGTCAAAGCCAACCAGCGCGACATCCCCGGGCACCGACCTGCCGTGTTCGGCCAGCGCCCGCATGGCACCGATGGCGATCACATCGGACGCAGCGAATATCGCATCGAACGATGCGCCCGATTGCAGCAGCGACTGCACCGCCGCGCGGCCGGAATCCTCAGATGTCACAGCGTTGCGTTGCAGGGCCGGGTCGGCGCGCAGCCCCGCTTCGGCAAGCGCATCGCAATAGCCGCGCCAGCGATCCTCAAACTCGGGCGCGTGGCTTGATGCGGTGCCGATGAAAGCGACCTGGCGGCGTCCTCGTGCAATCAGATGCCGGGTTGCCGCCAGCCCGCCGCCGCGATTGTCTGATCCCAAGGTTGTTCCCGGCTCATCTGACATCGGCGATCCCCAGCGCACGAAATATGTGCCTTGCTTGACCAGATGCGTCAGCCGCGCGCGATAATCCTGATAGTCACCATAGCCCAGCAGGATGATGCCATCGGCCTTGTGGCTATCCTGATAATCGACATGCCAATCCCCCGACAGCTGCTGGAACGAGATCAGCAGATCAAAACCGGCGCGCGATGCGGTGCGGGTGATCGACCCCAGCATCGCCAGAAAGAACGGGTTGATCATCGAATCATCGGGTGTCGGGTCTTCAAAGAACAGCAGCGCCAGCGTTCTGGTCTGCTGACGGCGCAAGGATGAAGCGTTTTTGTCGACCGCGTAATTGAGCTGCCGGGCGATGGCCTGAATGCGACGGCGGGTTTGCTCGTTGACCGCTGGATTGCCGCTCAACGCGCGCGATACGGTAGGCTGCGATACACCCGCAAGCTGTGCGATATCGAACGATGTCGGCCTGCGTCCCATCCTGCTCCCGAAACCATCAAAGTCGTTGCGAAGCCGCGTTATTGTGCGGTTATTAATACGCATAATGCTGAATACGTATGCGTATTCCTTTTGTCGCGGCGCTGCAAAGGTTATTCATTGTGTCGAACGGTTCATCTGAAAACCGGCAGCGCTGGCAACCGCCACGCGCAGTAACAACGACCCCGCTACCAATGCGGGGTCCCTAAGGGAGAGTGATTATGAAAGCGATTTATCGCGCCGGTCGAACGCGTCAAGGTTCTGGCAAAATCAGCATTGCTGCATTGGCAACCGCGCTGGCGGTCGGTGCCGGAATGGCAAGCCCGGCGATGGCGCAGGATACCGACCAGGCAAGCGAAGAAGGCTCAGCCCAGATCGATGACGAAGAGGGCGCAACGCAGATCGATGACGACGCAAGCGTCATCGTCGTCACCGGCTTTCGGGCCAGCATCGAGAACTCGATAGCGGTCAAGCGCAGCAGCAACTTCATCGTCGATGTGGTCACGGCCGATGATATCGCAGGCCTTCCCGATGTGTCGATCGCCGAATCGCTGGCGCGGCTGCCCGGCGTGACTTCGCAGCGCACCGGTGGTCAGGCGAGCGCGATTAACATTCGCGGCCTGTCGCAGGACCTGGTCTCGGCAACGCTGAATGGGCGCGAACAGGTCGCCACCAGCGGCAACCGGGTCATTGAATTTGATCAGTATCCATCCGAACTGATCAGCCAGGCCGCGGTCTACAAGACGCCGCTCGCCAGCCACATCGGAGGCGGTATTGCAGGCAAGGTAGAGCTCAAGACCGTACGTCCGCTCGATAACAGCGACGATTTTAGGGCAACGGTCAACCTGCGCGGCCTGTATAATGACCGCGCCAGCGAAAGCCCGGATGTATCCTCTTACGGCTATCGCGTGTCCGGATCGGTGCAGGCCAAGCTGCTGGATGACACGCTGGGTGTCGCAGTGGGCTATGCGCGGCTGTATCAGCCAAACGTCGCTACCCGGTTCGTCCAGTTTGATTTCCCGCTGCCTGGCACCAATGGATCGCCCAGCGTCGACCTGAATCGCGATGGTACCCTTGATTCGCTGAACTTTGGTTTTGAGGGCATCCAGTTTGGCGGTCGCGAAACCCGCGATGCTGCCATCGGCGTTATCCAGTGGGAACCGACCAGCAGTCTGCGCATCTTGATCGACGGCTATTATTCGCGGTTCAAATCGGATGTGGCACGGCGCGGCTTTCGCGTCGTCTCACCGCAATCGGGGGACAACCAGTTCATCGACCCGGTCATCTCCAACAATGCGTTGATTGGCGGACGCGTCGTCAATCAGGTGGGCAGCAACGGGTTTGGATTCGGCCTGGGTACCGAGCTGGTCAATCAGGATGAAAGCCGCCGCGATGAGTTGTACACTATTGGCGGCAACATCGCCTATGATATAAGCGACCGGGTAACGCTGGCGTTCGATCTCGGCTACTCCAGGGGCACCAGCTTCTTCAACAATTCCGGCATCAATCTGCGGCCCTTTGTCAACACGCCGACAGGCTTGCGCCGCGCCGACTCGATCCCCGGGCTGATTTCGGTCGATTCTCAACTGAACGGCACCAGCCTGCCCACCATACGGTCGATTTCGAGCGATTTCACCGATCTTACCGCTGCAGGCGGTGGCTTTCTGCTCGACGGGCAGTTCCTCGTCCCGCAGTCTGACAGTGATGAACTCTATGCCTCCGCCGTCGATCTTTCGATCAGCTTTGACGAAAGCAACTTCCTCGATGCCCTGCGCTTCGGGTTTCGCTATGCCGACCGGCGCGGCGACCGCCGGGTAACCTCGTTCAATACCTTTAGTATTCCGGGCAGCCCGCTTGAAGTGCCAGCAAACCTGATTACCCGTGCCGGTTTTAGTGGCGGCTTTGCCCGTGCCGGCCTGCCTGACTTTGCATCGGTTGATATTGACGGCGCGTTCAATCTGGCGTTCGGCAACACTTTGGGCGTGCGCCAGCCGACCGACCAGATCGCGTTCGATTTCACCATCGACCAGAGCTTCCGTATCGATGAGGAAACCTATGCAGGCTATGCCCAGCTGGATTTCGATACACAGCTTGGCGGGTTGCGCTTCCACGGCAACATCGGCGGTCGCTACATCCGCACCGATCAAAGCTCGCTTGTATTCTTCGCAGATCCCAATCTGGTCGATAACCCCGCGACCCCGCCCCCGGCGCGCGAAAACCGCCGGTTCGTCACCCGCGGCGACACGTTCAATGACTTTCTTCCGTCGGCAAACCTCATCCTTGAACTTTCTGAACGTGATGTGTTGCGCGCCAGTTACAGCCGCCAGATATCACGCCCACGCTTTTTCGAGTTGCGCGGGTCGATCAGCGTCAATACCGGATCGGATGGCAATACCAGCGGCGGCGGCGGTAACCCCGAACTGTCGCCCTATCGCGCCAATCAGTTCGATCTGAGCTATGAGCACTATTTTGGCAATACCGGCGTTATCGCGATCGGCGCGTTCTACAAGGATCTTGAATCCTTCATCATCAACGGCACCATCCCACAGTTCAATTTTGCCGCAAACGGTGTCACCCCGCCGCCCATTCCTGGCACCAACATTCCAGGGAACGCTGTGGGCAGCTTCTCATCGCCGATTAACGGCGATGGCGGTTATGTCTATGGCATTGAGTTCCAGTTCTCCAAGACCTTCGTCGAACTTCCCGCTCCGTTCGACGGCCTTGGGGTCCAGATCAACTATGCCTACAGCCAAAGTGACCTGGAATTCCCCAGCTCGACCAGCGGCGCATCGATCAACCTGCCGCTGCCGGGCCTGTCCGAACACGTTTTCAACCCGACGGTGTTTTATGAAAAGAACGGCTTTGGCGCGCGGCTCAGCACGCGTCACCGCTCGAGCTTTGTCAGCCCGCAGATCGGTATCAGCGAGCTGATCCTGACCAGCGCCAAGGAAACCGTGATGGATGCCCAACTGTCTTATCAGTTTTCTGAAACTACCTTTCTGCAGGGCCTCAAGCTGATTGCGCAGGTCAACAACCTGACCGATGAACCGACCCGGACCTTTTTTGGCAATGTTGCCCAGACAGGGACGATCCAGAATTTCGGGCGCACCTTCTTTCTGGGTGCAACCTACGAATTCTGATCGTCTAGCAGACACGGGGGGCCGGTTTTTGCCGCCTGCCCCCTCGATCGCCAAACCACAAGGAACTGGCATGGCGCGCATATCGATGAAACTGGGTTTCGCTGCGGCTGCGGCGGTCGTTGCAGCTATGTCAGGAGCGAGTCCGCTGGTGGCACAGTCGGTCGATTACAGCGCGCAGACCGTCCGGGCGCGCGCGCCTCAGGATGAGATCATCTATTTCGTCCTGCCCGACCGGTTTGCCAATGGCGATCCATCGAATGATCGCGGCGGGCTGAGCGGCGACCGGCTGAAAACCGGCTTCGATCCAGCGCACAAGGGCTTTTTCCACGGCGGCGATCTGGCCGGGCTGACGCAGAAGCTCGATTACATCAAGCAGCTTGGCGTCACCGCAATCTGGTTCGCGCCGATCTTTCAGAACAAGCCGGTACAGGGCGAGCCGGGTCAGGAAACCGCCGGTTACCACGGCTATTGGGTGACCGATTTTACCCGCGTCGACAGCCATTTCGGCACCAACGAAGAGTTCAGCGCCTTTGTCGATGCAGCGCATGGACTGGGCATGAAGGTCTATATGGACATCATCACCAACCACACCGCAGATGTGATCTACTTCAGCGAGTGTGTCGGAAAACCGGGCTGCGGCTATCGCTCCAAGGCCGACTATCCCTATTGGACCAAAGGCGGCATCGGCGGAGCGCGGATCAACCAGGGGTTTGCAGGCGACCAGATCCACACAGCGGAAAACTTCGCGCAGCTGACCGAGCCGGCTTTTGCGTACACGCCGCAATTGCCCAAGGGTGCGGAACGCAGCAAGGTGCCGGCGTGGCTCAACGATCCGATCCATTATCACAACCGGGGCAACACCAGCTTTTACGGCGAGGACTCGCTGTATGGCGATTTCGTAGGGCTGGATGACCTGATGACCGAAAGCCCGCGTGTGGTCGAAGGCTTCATCGATATCTATGCAAGCTGGATCGACCGGTTCGGCATCGACGGGTTCCGCATCGACACCGCGCGGCACGTGAACCCGCAGTTCTGGGCGAGGTTCGCACCTGCGATGCTGGCACGCGCCACAGCGGCGGGCATCCCCAATTTCCATATCTTTGGCGAGGTTGCCAATGACAATATGGATCCAGGTTTTCTGGCCCAGCATACCCGGCGCGACAAGCTGCCCGCCGTGCTCGACTTTGCGTTTCAGGCAGCGGTGCGTGACATGCTAACCGGCAAATCGGGTACTGACCTGTTCGCCAGCCTGATCGCAGGCGATGTCCTGTATGAAGGCGGCGACGCTGCTGCGCTGCAACTGCCAACCTTTCTGGGCAATCACGATATGGGACGGCTGGCGCATATGCTCGACAAGGCCCATCCCGATGCCAGCGACGCACAGCGGCTGGACCGGTTGAAGCTTGCCCATGTGCTGATGATGACCGCGCGCGGCGTGCCGACCATCTATTCTGGCGACGAGCAGGGTTTTGTCGGCGATGGCAACGATCAGGACGCGCGCGAAGACATGTTTGCCAGCGCCGTGGCGAGCTATAACGACAATCGTCTTGTCGGCACATCGGCAACCACCGCGACGGCCAATTTCGATGTCGGCCACCCGCTATACGGCCTGATCGCAGAGCTTTCTGCGATGCGAAAGAGCCACGACCGGCTGCGCCATGGCCGTACGATGCTGCGCAGCTATGGCCCAAAGCCTGGCCTGCTGGCGTTCACCCGTGGCGAGGATGATGGCGAAGAGATTCTGGTGTTCGTCAACACTTCCGATGCGCCGGTCTCTGCCAATGTCGAGATCGGCTATCGCTCGCGCGCCTTTATCGGCGTAATCGGCACCTGTCCAACCACCGCCAGCGCTCCAGGATCGGTCGGCGTCAGCTTGCCCGCGCTTGGCTATGCGGTCTGCCGCGCCACCCCGATCGACTGATGATTGATACCGGTATAACCCAGGCAGTGACCCAGACCAGTTCAGTGCCAGCCGCTTTGGCGCGCCAGCCTTGGTGGAAGGGCGCGGTGATCTATCAGGTCTATCCGCGCAGCTTTGCCGATGCCAACGGCGATGGCATCGGCGATCTGGCCGGGATAACCGCGCGGCTTGGTCATGTCGCCTCGCTGGGCGTCGATGTGGTCTGGCTGTCACCCTTTTTTCCGTCACCGATGAAGGACTTTGGCTATGACGTTGCCGATTACTGCAACGTCGATCCGATTTTCGGAACGCTGCACGATTTCGATGCTCTGGTCGCCAAGGCGCACGCGCTGGGGCTCAAGGTGCTGATCGATCAGGTGTTCTCGCACAGTTCAGATCAGCATCCGTGGTTCATCGACAGCCGGTCAAGCGCCAGCAGCCGCCGCGCAAACTGGTATGTCTGGGCCGATGCCAAGGCCGATGGCAGCCCACCGAGCAACTGGCAGTCGGTCTTCGGCGGCCCGGCCTGGACATGGGATGCGCGCCGACGCCAGTATTATCTGCACAATTTCCTCAAGGAGCAGCCGCAGCTCAACGTGCATCATCCCGATGTGCAACAGGCATTGCTCGACGTCCTGCGCTTCTGGCTGGATCGCGGTGTCGATGGTTTCCGCATGGATGCGGTCAATTTCGCGATGCATGACCCGTTGCTGCGCGACAATCCGCCCGCGCCCGATACCGGCAAGCCGCGCACCCGCCCGTTTGATTTCCAGCGCAAGATCTACAACCAGTCGCATGCCGACATCCCCATGTTTGTCGAGCGGATGCGTGCGGTGATCGACAGCTATGGCGAAAAGTTTACAGTTGCCGAAGTCGGCGGCGATGATGCCGAGCGCGAAATGAAGCTGTTCACTGCGGGCGGAAAGCGGTTCGACAGCGCTTATGGCTTCGATTTCCTCTATGCCAGAAAACTGACGCCGCACCTCGTCGCCGATGCGCTGACCGGCTGGCCCGATGCGCCGGGGATCGGCTGGCCAAGCTGGGCGTTCGAGAACCATGACGCGCCACGCGCACTGTCGCGCTGGGTCGATCCCGATCATCGCGCAGCGTTCGCCAGGCTCAAGATCCTGCTGCTTGTCGCGCTGCGCGGCAATATCTTCCTGTATCAGGGGGAGGAGCTGGGCTTGCCACAGGTCGATATTCCGTTTGACCGGCTGCAGGACCCCGAAGCGATCGCCAACTGGCCGTTGACGTTGAGCCGCGATGGCGCACGCACCCCGATGCCATGGCAAAGCCAGGCCGCCGATATGGGCTTTGGCAGCGCCGATCCGTGGCTGCCGCTGGGCGAAGGTCACAACGCGCTTGCGGTCGATGTGCAAAACGCTGACCCGGCCTCGCTGCTCAATCTTACGCGCCGGGCGATTGGCTTGCGCAAGGCGCATCCGGCGCTTGTCACCGGCAGCATCGCCATTCTGCACACCGGCGATGCAACGCTGGCCTTTGCCAGAAGCGGCGATGGCGCAACGGTGACAGCGGTGTTCAATCTTGGCGCGGATCACGCGGCGTGGCCCAGTGACGTTTCAACACGCGGCAAGCCTTTGCTGGCGGTGAACGGCGCAGCGCCCGGGTGCCTGCCCGGCTATTCCGCCATATTTTTTATTCCCCGCTGAGCCGGGGCACTATTATTTGCCGGAGACCTGCCATGCGTGTCCTGTTGATCGCGATGCTGACATGGATAGCCTGTAATGCCGGGGCGCAAGCGCAGGCCCAGGCCCAAGCCCAGGCCCCATCCCATACTGGCCCTGCCGCCAGCGTGTCATCCCCCGACGGGCGGATCCGTATCACCATCAGCATCGATGGCGAAGGCTGGGCCCAATACACGGTCGGCCGCGACGACAAGCCGTTGATTGCGCCATCACGGCTGGGTTTCCGGTTTACCGATCAGGATGGGTTTGGCCGCAACACCCGGCTGGTCGGCACCAAAACGGCCCGCCACAATGCGCACTGGGAGCTGCCTTGGGGCGAGCGCCGCCGGGTTACCGACAATCACAACGAGCTGCTGGTTGATCTCGTCTCGCCGGGCGGGAGCGATGCGATGAGCGACAACCGTGCCGACCGGCCGATCGCGGTGCGCGTACGCGCCTTCGATAACGGCATCGGCTTTCGCTATGAATTCAGCGCACGGGCCGGCGGCAAGCCCTGGCGCATTGCCGATGAACTGACCGAGTTCGTCATCGCAGCACCAGGCACGGCATGGTGGATCCAGGCGGGCGACTGGAACCGTTACGAGTATCTCTATCACCAGACCCCGGTCGAAGAGATATCGACAGCGCACACGCCGATGACGGTGCGCATGGCAGATGGCACCCATCTGGCTTTTCATGAGGCAGCGCTGGTCGATTATGCGGCGATGTGGTTGCAACGAGTCGATGGCCGCCGCTTCCGCGCGACGCTGTCGCCCTCCAGTCAAGGCTCAAAGGTAGAGCGCAGCGGTGCCTTCACCACGCCATGGCGCACGATCCGCATTGCCGACAATGCAGGCGGTCTGTACGACAATGATCTGGAACTCAACCTCAACGAACCCAACACGCTGGGCAACGTGAGTTGGTTCACACCGCACAAATATGTCGGTGTGTGGTGGCAGATGCACCTTGAAACCGCCAGCTGGTCAAGCGGCCCAAAGCACGGCGCGACCAATGCCAATGTCAGGCGCCACATCGATTTTGCCGCCGAACATGGCTTTCGCGGTGTGCTGGTCGAAGGCTGGAACGTCGGATGGGATGGCAACTGGTTTGGCAATGGCCGCGACTTCGATTTTGCCCGTTCGTATCCCGATTTCGATCTGCCCGCGCTTGCCGGTTATGCGCGGCCCAAAGGCGTGCACCTGATTGGTCACCATGAAACCGGCGGCAACATCGCGGTCTATGAGGCCGGGCTTGATGCGGCGCTGGCACTGTATGCGCGGCATGGTGTCGATGCGGTCAAGACCGGCTATGTCGCCGATGCAGGCGCTATCATTGCGCCGGGCGATGCTCCGGGCGAACAGCGCATCGAATGGCACGACGGCCAGCGCATGGCACAACACCACCTCAGGGTCGTCAAGGCAGCAGCCGCGGCACGGATCGCGATCAACCCGCACGAGCCGATCAAGGATACCGGTCTCAGGCGCACCTATCCCAACTGGGTCAGCCGCGAAGGGGCACGCGGCGGCGAATATCAGGCATGGGGAACGCCCGGCAATGGCCCAGCACATGTGCCCACACTGGTGTTCACGCGGATGCTTGCCGGGCCGATGGATTATACCCCCGGCGTGCTGTCGCTGAAGGGGCGCGGCGGGCGCGACCTGGAATCGACCATCGCGCGCGAACTGGCGCTGTATGTCGTGCTCTATTCACCGATCCAGATGGTCGCCGATGTGCCCGAGAACCTCGAAAAATATCCGCGCGAACTGGCGTTTATCAAACAGGTGCCGACCGACTGGGCCGAAACCCGGGTATTGTCGGGTGAGGTCGGCGATTTTGCGATCATCGCGCGGCAGGATCGCAACGGGCCGGACTGGTATCTGGGCGGCGTGACCGACGAGAATGCGCGCAACACGATCATCGACTTGTCGTTCCTGCCCAAAGGCACCCGCTGGCGCGCGCATATCTGGCGCGATGGCGATGCTGCTGATTACCGGACAGCCGCGCGCCACGATATCACCATCGAGCAGCGCATGCTGACACCTGCCGACCGGCTCGATATCCGCATGGTCCCCGGCGGCGGCTTTGCGATCCGGCTGGAGAAGATAGGCTGAGGCTGCTCGTTGTCTGCCTGATCGAGCTGAAGGCATCAGCAGGGGTTGTGTTTGCGGGGCGCGCAAAAATCACTGCGCCTCAGGTTGCAGGCGCCATAGGCAATTGCATTTGGCCTCAAGCTGCTGGCCAAAAATCGCCTCTATCTCGTCATTAGTCAGCACTTGGTTCGATTCCAGCATAATATCCACGCTCAGCTTCACATCGGCAAAGCGCGCCGCCGCGCCAGCTTGGGATCGGCGGTGCGAAGAGCGACCATAACGGGCTTGGAGATAATATTTCGGAAATGCACCCGGCGCCGGAAAATGTATCGGCCCTGGACGCAGATGGCATAGGGTATCTTGCACACAAGGTATCGCCTTGTGTCGGGCGCATGTGCTGGTGGTGTGTGCAGTAGTCGTGTGACCAAAAAACCCATCAGCCCATGCTAACAGACTGATTTCCGTGGGTACTGGAGATAGAATGGTCGGGGAGACAGGATTCGAACCTGCGACCCTCTGCTCCCAAAGCAGATGCGCTACCAGGCTGCGCTACTCCCCGATCCATGGTGGCATGCTGATCTGCAGCCAAAGCATTGCGCCTGATAACGCAGTACCAAAAGG
>JBBQXX010000021.1:0-23021 GCA_038209235.1 Sphingomonadales bacterium
AACAATCGCATCCCTGCCATCGTCGATTCCGATCCGCTGGGTGGCGGTGATCCGCTGAGCATTTTCGAGACCGGTGCGATCCTGCTCTATCTCGCCGAAAAGGCCGGGCGGTTTATCCCCGCCGATCCGCGCGGGCGATACTCGGTGGTGCAGTGGCTGATGTGGCAGATGGGCGGTCTTGGGCCGATGCTCGGCCAGAACGGCCATTTCAAGCTCTATGCAACCGAAAAGCTGCCTTATGCCATCGACCGCTATGCGCGTGAGACCGCGCGGCTGTATGGCGTGCTCGACCGGCGGCTGGCCGAGGCGGATTATGTCGCGGGCAGCGATTACACCATCGCGGATATGGCGATCTTCCCGTGGATCATGACGCACAAACGGCAGGAAATCAGCTTGGACGATTATCCGAACATCGCGCGCTGGTATGCGGTGTGCCGCGCGCGGCCTGCGCTTCAGGCGGGGCTTGCGCTGATGAAGGATGCGATCAACCGCAACCCGCAAGACAATGCCAAGACGCGCGAGACTTTGTTCGGGATCAAGGCGTGATGCGCGCTGAGCCGTCTGCTGGCCAACGCCGCAATCCAGCGCGGCTACAGCGCGAACTGACTCCTTGGCTCCGGCTTTCGCCGGAGAACGGCGCAACGGATGTTTTGCTATGACCGCCCAAATCGAATTCTGCTTCGATCTGTCCAGCCCGTGGACCTATCTCGCCTTTCACAACATCCGTCCGCTGGCTGCGCGCAGCGCGGCAACCATACGCTGGACCCCGATCCTCGTCGGCGGGGTGTTCAACGCCGCCAACCCGTCGGTCTATGCCGCGCGCGACGGTGCGAGCAGCCCCAAGTTCAGGCACATGGCAAAGATCTTGCGCGACTGGGCGGGGTGGAGCGGGCTGGAACTAAGCTTCCCTTCGCCCCATCACCCGCTCAAAAGCGTCCACGCGATGCGCGTCGCGACCGCGCTGGAGGATGATCAGGCCGCGCTCGAACGCTTTGCCGAGGCAGCATTCCACGCCTATTTCGTCGAGCAACGCAACCTCGATGATCCGGCTCAGGTCGCCGCTGTCGCCGATGGCATTGGCCTGGACGGCGCAGCGCTGATCGCGTCGGCCAGCACGCAGGCGATCAAGGATCGGCTGCGCGCCAACACCGATGCCTTGGTGGCGCGCGGCGGCTATGGTTCGCCCTCGATTTTCATCAACGGCACCGATATGTATTTCGGCAACGATCAACTGCCGCTGGTGGAGCGCGCGCTTCAAGGCGCCAATGGAAAGACACACGCATGAACGACCGGGTCAGCATCACCATCGAGAACCATGTCGCCGATGTGCGGCTCAACCGCGCTGACAAGATGAACGCGCTCGATCCTGCGATGTTCGAGGGGATAATCGCGGCGATCGACCGGCTGGGCAGCGAGCCGGGGATTCGCGCAGTGGTGCTGTCAGGCGAGGGCCGTTCGTTCTGCGCCGGGCTGGATATGGCAAGCTTCACCGCATCGGGAGGCAGTTCGGGAGGCGATGCGCCCGCTGCCCTGACCAACCGGACCTATGGCAATACCAACACATTCCAGCAGGTCGCGTTCGGCTGGCGCAAGCTGCCGATGCCGGTGATCGCGGCAGTGCACGGCGTGTGCTTTGGCGGCGGCTTGCAGATCATGTCGGGCGCGTGCGTGCGCATCATCGCGCCCGATGCGCGACTGTCGGTGATGGAAATGCGCTGGGGGCTGATCCCCGACATGGGCGGCTATGCGCTGTGGCGCGGCACGGTGCGCGATGATGCGTTGCGCGAACTGACCTACACCAACCGCGAATTTTCAGGCGAAGAGGCCGGCCGCATCGGCTTTGCCACCCACGTCGAAGCCGATCCGCACGCCCGCGCGATGGCCATCGCCACCGACATCGCGAGCAAGAACCCTGATGCGATCCGCGCCGCCAAAGACCTGTTCAACCGCACCCCCGACCTCGATACCGACGCGATCCTGATGGAAGAAAGCGTGCTGCAAGACCAGATCATCCGCACCCCCAACCAGATGGAAGCGGTGTTTGCGTTCATGCAAAAGCGGACAGCGAATTTTTCTTAGCATCCAGCGCTGCTCGTTCTCCGGCGAAAGCCGGAGCCCAGGAGTCAAGTTGCGCTGCAATCGCCCTGGATTCTTGGCGTTCGCCGGAAAACGGATTGGGTCATTGTTCCGTGACGGCACGTACCCTTTTGCGTTCAATCGCTCGTTCAGATTTCTTGACCAGCGCTGCCGCTGCTGCTGCTGCAGGCTGATCGCCGTCCACGACCTCTCGTTTCAGAACATCTGAGCCGATAATCATTGAGACCTCCTCATCAGTCACCTTCACATCGAAAAGACGTCTCAGTTCTTTTCGGATGCAAGCGGCGACCGTCTGACCGCGAAGCAGTTCTGCGATTACATAGCGATTAACGATCTGCGCCTGCTGATGAAATGCGGTCAGAGCATCGGTTGAAACATTCTCGCGGCATAACAGGAACAGCTTAGCAACATCCTCCTGCGAGCGCGCAGACAGCGCACAGATATCAAGGCAGAACACCTCTTCAAAATCAATGGGTTGGCCAAACTTTAGGCGGTATATCTTCCACTCGATAGCATTGGTCAGAATTATCCATTCTATACCTTGGTGCGCACCGTAATTAACTGCCTGCCGTAAATGCGCGTTATTCAACTTAATCCCCGCTGCCTTAACTTCAGCTAGATAGTAAATTTTACCTTCCACTTTGACGGCTAGATCACAAAATGTACCTCGAATTTGCTGCTCACTGGTCAGTTCGGTGTATTTGTCATACCCAAAAATATCGGTCAGCATATCCTTTACGACAGTAACGGTGTCAGCCTCGGATATGTCCCTTTCTCGCAAGCTACCAACTATGCGCTGATACTTTTTGAGACCGACAATCAAGCGATCGTGCACCCTCTTCGGAATTTTTGCGTTCGTCGGCATAGCATTCCCTCTTCGTTAATTTCAATAAACCACTATGGCCGACAATCTTTCAAAAAATCAAATAAGTAATTCGCTGCATTCAATTAGTTTGTGGATTAATCAATCGCGGTAATCCAGCGGCGGTTTGCGGTCGCCGAGCAGCGACTGGTATATGTAATCCGGCCCCAGCGCGGTCTTGAACGCGGTGGTGGCTTGGGTGCGCAGCGACGGGTTGGTGTAGAGTTCGATCGCGGCCAGTGTCATCGCCTTGGCGGCGACCTGCGCGCCCTTGAAGCCGATGGTCATGCCGCTGGCGGCTGCCGATTGCCAACTGTGCGATGATGTTCCCGGCACCCATGTCGCCGCGCGCAGGCCCACCGTTGGCGTGGCATAGGAGACATCGCCGACATCGGTCGAGCCATAGCCCAAAGTCACGTCATAGGGCTGGATCTCGCTCTGGCTGCCCAACGCCAGATCGGGATTTTCGAAGCTGGTGCGGATGCCTTGCGCAAACGTCGTTTCGGCAGGTGTGTAGCTGACCCCGCCGACCTGACGCAGCTTGGCGTCCATCATTTTTGCCAGCGGCTCATTGACCAGCAGCGCGTTGTTGCCGTGGATGATCTCCCATTCCACCTTGGTGCCGGTGCCCTGCGCTGCGCCTTGCGCCGCTGCCTCCAGCCGGGTCCAGATGCTGCGCACCTGATCGGCATCGGGGTGGCGGACGTAATAGAACACCTCGGCAAAATCGGGCACCACATTGGGCGCGCTGCCGCCTTGCGTGATGACATAATGGATGCGCGTCTGCTGCGGCACGTGTTCGCGCATCATATTGGCCATCATGTTCATCGCCTCCACCCCGTCGAGTGCCGAGCGGGCGCGTTCGGGCGCGGCGGCGGCATGCGCGGAGACTCCGGTGAAGCGGAACTTGGCCGAGCGGTTGGCAAGGCTGGTGCGCGCAGCGGCAGAGTTCTCGTCATCGGCGTGCCAGTGGATGGTGAAATCGACGTCCTTGAACAGGCCTTCGCGCACCAGATAGACCTTGCCACTGCCGCCTTCTTCGGCTGGCGTGCCATACAGCCGAACCCGGCCCGGTGTACCGGTGGCCTTGAGCCAGTCGCGCACCGCGAGCGCTGCGCCCAGGGATCCGGCGGCAAACAGGTTGTGCCCGCACGCATGCGCTGCGGTCTTGCCCGCAATCGGCGCGCGCGTCGGGCTGGCGTCCTGATTGATTCCGGGCAGCGCATCATATTCGGCCAGGATGGCGATGACCGGTCCGCCGCTGCCGAACTCGGCGGTGAACGCGGTGGGGATTCCCGCGACGCCATCGGTGATCTTGAAGCCTGCGGTCTTCAACCGGTCGCGCAGCAGCGCGCTCGACCGGTTCTCCTTGTAGCCGACCTCGGCCCATTCCCAGATCTGCCGGGCGACCCTGGCGGTCTCGTCATAGCGCGCATCGATCGCGCTGAGCACTTGCGCCTCGGCGGCGTCTTCGGCCTCATCGGCCAGAGCGGCGGTGGGCAGGCTCAGGACGAGTGCGGATAGCAAAAGCGTTTTCATTGGTGCGGCCCCACAGTTGTTGGTCTGTGCGCCATCATGTTGGAGGTGACGGGGAAGCGCAAGGCCGCCGCATCTGCTTTCGCCAGAGAACGGCAAGTGTGTTACCGCCAGTCGAGAAAGCCTGCCTTGATGCAGTGGTCGATCATCCGGCGAAACGCTGCTTCGTCGACTGTGGGTGGCTCGATACCGGCGATGCGTGTCAAACTTGTTGTTTCAAAGCGCGGGCTGCGCCGGAAATAGTCGAAGAACTGCGGGCCGATACGGCGGTGGACCATCGCGGTGCGGCGGTCGAGCGCAGCCGGGTCATAATGCGCCGGATCGACCATGTGCGCTGGCATCGTGCCGGGATAGTCGCCGACGATGCGCAACATATCGTCCATTGCGAAGGGCGCTGCGCCGACCAGATGCACACGCTGCCCCGCAAAGGCAGCAGGTTGCTCGGCCATGGCCAGCAATCCGGCGGTGACATGGCAGATCGGGACGATGGCAAAGGCGGCATCGGGCACGGCCGGCACGCCCCCGAGAAGCGGCGATCCAAACAGCCGGAACAGGTGATGGAAGCCATCGATCCGCGCAATCGCGCCATCGCTCAGCCGCCCGACGATGATTGCCGGGCGGGCGATAGCGGCGCTCAGGCCGTCGGCTTGCGCCGCCTCCACCAGAGCCTCGGCGCGCGCCTTGCTCGCCTCATAGCCGTTGGTGAAGTTCGCCTGCGGATCGGCCGGGCTTTCGGTGATCAAACCATCAGCGCGCCCGCAGACATAGGCGGTGGAGACGTAGAGCAAACGGCAGCCCCAGCGCTGTGCCAGCGCAATGGCATTCGCGGTGCCGCCGACATTGACGGCCTGATGCACTCGGTCTGCTGCTGCGAAATCGACGGTGGCGGCGCAATGGACCAGCAGGTCGATCGTGGCTGGCGGCTCCGACGTGCCAGAATCGGGGCCAAAACCGGGCTGCGCGACATCGCCGTGCACCACCGCGATCTCGGCGATCCGGTCGCGCCCATCCATATCCAGCACATCACGGCCCGCGCCGCGCACCAGCGCGGTAACGCGGTGCCCGGCATCGAGCAGCGCGCCAGCCAGCGCGCCGCCGACCAGCCCGGTCGCGCCGGTCAGGAAGACGTGCATGGTGTCATCCCGACCATAACCCACAGCCGCTCAGGCTGAGCGGCTGTGGTAGTTCCAGATTGGGTCATGGCAGGGCCCAAAGAAGCAACAACTTCGATCAACAACAGCCCGCTGCCACCGCGCCATCGTCCCCTGTGGCTTGTGCAAACGGCAAGCCGCCGCCGCAGCCATCGAACACCCCGTAATGCGCCGAAAAGTCCCCGATGAACTGGAAATGCTCGGCAAAGCGCGTGTCCGCCAGCATCTTCCAGCTGTTGCCGCAGATCGGAAAGATACGGCCACGCTCGATCGGGTGGTGCTTGTCGAGCGTGAACACGCGCTCTTCGCCTTCGATGCTGCCCAGATAAAGCACCGCCTGGCCGTAATCCTCGCATTCGGGCTCCAGCCCGTCGAGCTTGAACAGCCGGTAGGTGGCTGAAAAGAATTCGATACCTTCGAGCATTTCGGCGATGCGCGGATCACCGATGCCCAGCGGGCGATCCTTGACCAGGCGCGGGTCATCAAAGCCCGCCTGTTTGGCGAGCCTGAGGAAATCGCCCCAGTACAGCGCGCCCGACAGGCATTCGCCGTGCAGCACCGGATCGGTCATCAGATGCTGCGGTACGCGCCTGCTCGAATAGACATCGGAGAAATACATCTCGCCGCCCGTTTTGAGCAGCGTGTGCGCGTCGGCAAAGACCTTGGCCTTGTCCGCCACCAGATTGATGACGCAGTTCGAGACGATGATGTCGAAGCTGCCCGCCTCCAGCCCGATTTCATCGAGCCTCTCGATATCGCCCTCGACAAAGCGGACGTTCGATCTGGCATAGCCGAATTTTTCGCGATGCCATTCCAGATGCGCATTGGCGATGGCGAGCTGTTCGGGTGTCGTATCGACACCGACGACCTCGCCATGCTCCCCCACCAGCTGCGCAAGAATATAGGCGTCCTGCCCCGAACCGGAGCCCAGATCGAGAATGCGCGCGCCCTCGATCAGCGAGGGCGCAATCAAGCCGCAGCCGTAATAGCGCGCCTTCACATCGGCATGAACATTGGCAAGCGCCTGGCGCACCGCCAGCGGCGGCGCTTCTGCTGTCGTACACGCGTCGGTGCGCAGGTCGGCCGATTGCGACAGCACCTTTCCATAATATTCGCGCGAATTTTCAAGATTCATGCTGGATTCCCTTGTTACCGGTGTCACTGGCGCACAAGGTCTAGCGGCTTGCTGTTGCTGTAACCAGCACCATTCGCCAGCCGAAACGAGGACTATGACGTATTCGCATGACGTGATCGTAATTGGTGCAGGCTCTGCCGGATTGACCGCTGCGGGGGGCTGCGCGATGTTCGGCCTCAAGCCGCTGCTGATCGAGCGCGGCGCGATGGGGGGCGATTGCCTGAACACCGGCTGCGTACCCAGCAAGGCGCTGATCGCGGTTGCGCATCGCGCGCACGACATGCGCCATGCCGCCGAATTCGGTATCGCCAATGTTGTGCCGCAGGTGGATTTCCGCGCGGTGCACGCTGCGGTCCATGCCGCGATCAAGACCATCGAGCCACACGACAGCGTCGAACGCTTCGAGGGCATGGGGGTCGAGGTGGTGCGCGGCGATGCCATGTTCACCGGCGCCAAAAGCCTGAGCGTGGGCGGCAAAAGCTACAGCGCGCCGCGCATCGTCATCGCGGTGGGCAGCCGCGCCTTTGTTCCCCCGATCCGGGGGCTGGACGGCGTGCCCTATCTCACCAACCACAATGTCTGGGATCTGACCGAACTGCCCGGCCGGCTGATCGTGCTGGGCGGCGGGCCGATCGGCATGGAAATGGCGCAGGCGTTCCGGCGGCTGGGGGCACAGGTGGTGGTTGCGACCAAGGGCCGACCGTTCTCCAAGGATGATGCTGATGCGGCGGCCATCGTGATCGAGCGGCTGACCGCAGAGGGCATCGAGCTGATCACCGATGCGGAGGCCGATGCGGTGGAGAAGACCGATAATGGCCTGACCCTCACGCTCAAGGATGGCCGCGCGCTCACCGGCACGCACCTGCTGATTGCAACCGGGCGCGAGGTCAATTTCGATGGTCTGGGGCTGGAGACGGCAGGCGTGACATTCGACAAGCGCGGCATCACCGTCGATGCGCGGCGGCGGACCAGCGCCAGCCACATCTATGCCATCGGTGACTGCCGCGATGGGCCACGCTTTACGCACGCCAGCGGCTATGAAGGCGGCAATGTCGCGCTTGAGATCAGTCTGGGCGTGCCTGCCAAGGCCAATTATGACGCGCTGCCCTGGGTGACCTATACCGATCCGGCACTGGCGCAGGTCGGTCTCACCGAGCAGGAGGCGCGGCGGCTGCACGGCGACAAGATCACCGTCTGGCGCGAAGACTTCGATCATAACGACCGCGCGGTGACCGAGCGCGAGACGACCGGCTTTGTCAAGCTGGTCAAGAAAGGCGGCAAAGTCGTCGGCGGCACCGTCGTCGGGCGCGGGGCTGGTGACCTGATCCTGCCAATCGCGATGATGATCGCGGGCAAATCCTCGACCTTTGGCGTTGCCAGCCTGATCGTCCCTTATCCCAACCGTTCGGAGCACATCAAGGCGGCTGCCTTTGCATCGGATGAGGCCAAGGTGTTTAACAAGTGGTCCAGGGGCTGGGCACGGTTTCTGGCGGGGATGCGCAAGTAATCCTCCCTTGCAAGGGGACGGGGACCACGAAGGGGTGGAGGGAAAGCCGGATTGTGCTTCCCCTGAACGGACGTGTCTGGCCGCTTCCCCTCCGTCTCGCCTGCGGCGAGCCACCTTCCCGTTCCGGGGGAGGATTGGGCGTTGTCTTGCTTTGGCCAGCCGAAGCGCGAGCCAGTTGTAAAAACACCTGCCCCCCCAAACACTAACGCTATGTTCACCCTTTCCCGTCATAGCTGATGCCAATCTGCACGAAACGGGTCTTGCTTGCGCGTAAGCAGACCCCGGAGTTGCCGGTGGACGAAAAAGGTGCTGACATGGGATTGTTCCGTCTGTTCAAAATGGGAATCGCGGCTCTGGCGGCAACCGCGTTACTCGCCGGGTGCGCCTCGAGTGCCAACGGGCCGCAGCTGCCCCCGGCCTCGTTCGTCTCGCTCTCCGATGGTCCCAGCGAAGAATACATCATCGGTCCGCTTGATGAACTGACCATCTTCGTCTGGCGCAATCCCGAGCTTGGCGCCAAGGTGCAGGTGCGCCCCGATGGTCGCATTACCACCCCGCTGATCACCGATATGCCTGCCGTCGGCAAGACCCCGACGATGCTGTCCGAAGATATCAAGCTGCAACTCTCGCAATTCATTCAGGAGCCGATCGTCTCGGTGATCGTCAACACCTTTGCGGGCACCTTCTCGCAACAGGTGCGGATCGTCGGCGCAACCGAAAAGCCCGCCTCGATCCCCTATCGCGCCAACATGACGCTGCTTGATGCGATGATCTCGGTGGGCGGATTGTCCGAATTTGCCGCCGGCAACCGTGCCAAGCTGGTCCGCTTCGACAAGGTTTCGGGCCGTCAGCAGGAATATGCGATCAAGCTCGATGACCTCATCAAGAAGGGCGACAGCCGCGCCAATGTGCTGCTCCAGCCCGGCGACGTGATCATCATCCCGGAAAGCATGTTTTGATCGTGTGGATTGCCCGACATGCACAGCCTTAATGAAAGAAAAGCCTGACCGATGAATGGCCTGTACGACGAATTTCGGATCGCGGTTCACAGCGTGTGGCAACGCCGCTGGCTGGCGATGGCGATTGCCTGGGGCATCTGTGTGCTGGGCTGGCTGGCGGTCGCGCTGATCCCCAACACCTATGAATCGCAGGCCAAGCTGTTTGTGCAGACCAAGGCGATCCTGCCCGACAATACCGGTATCAGTGCGGTCGAGCGGCAAAAGCAGATCGATACCGTCGAACAGACGCTGACCTCGGTTGCCAACCTCGAAAAAGTGGTGCGCGGCACCGACCTCGGCAGGAATCTTGTCACCCCGCGTGAAATCGAAAGCGCGGTTGGCGGCTTGCGCGGCGCGATCAAGATCAAGTCCGAGCAGGACAATCTGTTCGAGATATCGGCGACCATGTCCGCAGGTGGCCGCTCGGATGGCGAGGCGGCGACGCTGGCGCGCGATATCGTCCAGAAGCTGATCGACATTTTCGTCGAGCAGAATCTGGCGGGCGGGCGCGGTGATACCAGCGATACGCTGCGCTTTCTGGATGACCAGATCGCCAAGCGGCAAAAAGACCTTGAGATCGCCGAGCAGGATCGGGTCAGGTTCGAGACCGAAAATCTTGGCATGCTGCCGGGCATCGGTTCGGTCAGCCAGCGGCTCGAAGCGGGCCGGGTCGAGATCAGCCAGATCGATTCGCAGCTGATCGCAGCGCAAAGCGCGCTGGCTGCGATCAACGGCCAGCTTGCCGGAACACCGCAGAGCATAGCGGGTGCAAGCGCGGGCGGTGCGGTCAATCCGCTGGCGCAGGCGCAAGGCGAACTGGCTTCGGCCAAGGCGCGCGGCCTGACCGATCAGCACCCCGATGTGGTCGCGCTCAAGAACCAGATTGCCGCGCTGCGCAGCGCAGGCGTCGAGGCCAGCACCAGCTATAACGTGCCCAACCCGGCTTATAGTTCGCTGGTCAGCATCAAGGCTGAACGCCAGGCGGCGGTGAGCGCGCTGCAATCGCGCAAGGGTTCGCTCCAGGCGGAGATGAACGCGATGGTCGCCAAGCAGATTCAGGAGCCCGGCGTGGCTGCCGAACAGTCGCGCATCGCCCGCGATTACGAAGTGCTCAAGATCCAGTATGACAAGCTGCTCACCGACCGCGAGCAGGTGCGGCTGCGCGGTCAGGTGGAGACCCAGACCGATGCGGTGCGCTTTGATCTCATCTCCCCGCCATCCAGTCCGCGCACCCCGGTTGCGCCAAACCGCCCGCTGTTGCTGGTAATGGTGCTGCTCGCCGGGATCGGCGGCGGCATTGGCGGGGCGTTTGCGCTGGGCCAGCTGACCGCCAGCTATCCGACTGCGGGCAAACTGGAACGCGCCAGCGGTCTGCCAGTGATCGGGTCGATCTCGCAGATGCTCACCCAGGCGCAGCGCGCTGAGCGCAAGCGCAAGCTGCGGCTGTTCGTCGGATCGGGAGGAGCACTGGTAGGGGTCTTCGTGCTGTTGCTGATGATCGAGTTCATCCAGCGCGGCTCGGTGGTGTGAGGGGCAAAAGAGACATGACGATGCACGATCCTATCCGCTCGCCGGACAAGCCCAGCAGCCCGTCATCGCTGATCGAGCGCGCCGGGCAGATGTATGATTTCCGCAAGGGCCTTGATCAAGGCGCGCCAAAGCTTGCCGAGCAGCCGGTTGCTGCGGAACTGCCAGCGCCTTCGCCAGTCAAAGCCAGTCCAGCACGCGCACCTGCATCTGCACCTCAAGCGTCTGTCGCTGCACCTGCCGCCGCGCCGCGTCCACGCGCGCCAAACAGCCTGCCGGTCGCGCCGGTCGATCGCGACCGCCTGCGTCAATCGGCGTTCATCGTGCCCGATGGCCCGGTCACCAGCATTTCCGAAGAATTCCGCATCGTGAAGCGCCGCCTGCTCGCCAGCATTCAGGCCGAAGCGAACGCAGGCCTCGGAAGGGCAGCACAGCGGATTCTGGTCTGCTCGGCCCAGCCCAATGAGGGCAAGACCTATAGCGCGATCAATCTGGCGCTTTCGATTGCCACCGAACAGGACTATGATGTGGTGCTGGTCGATGCCGATTTCGCCAAGCCCAGCATATTGTCGTCGCTTGGCATCGAGGGGCGACGCGGGCTGATGGATGCGCTCGCCGATCCCGATGTGGCGGTCGAAGATTGCATCATCCACACCGACATTCGCGGCTTTTCGGTATTGCCAGCGGGCCAGCAGACCAACACCGACAGTGAATATCTCGCCTCGGCGCGGACCCAGGATGTGCTTGCCCGGCTGACCGACGGCCATCCGGGCCGGATCGTGATCTTCGATTCGCCGCCGCTGCTTGCTGCATCGCCTGCCGCCACGCTGGCGCAATATGTCGGCCATGCCTTGGTCATCGTACGCGCCGACGTCACCAGCGAGCGGGCATTGCGCGATGCTTTGGGGCTGATTTCAAGCTGCAACCAGATTCAGCTGCTGCTCAACGGGGTCAAATTCTCCCCCAGCGGTCGCAGCTTCGGATCCTATTATGGATATGGAGAATGACCATGGTGCAATGGTCTGCGATGACACCACGCGCCAAGGCTCTGCCATTGGTTGCGCTCGCATGCGCCCTGGCTGTGGTTCCGCAATCGGCCTTTGCCCAGCAAGCCAATAATCAGCAAGCTGATGGCCGCAACGCGGGCAACCGCCGGACTACGATCGTCCCCTATCTGGAAGTGGGCCAGCTGGTCAGTGCTGACCTGTCCAACGGCGGGGATATACTGACCTTCAGCCAGGTTGCTGTGGGTGTCGATGCGGAGGTGCAGACCAGTCGCGCCGAGGCACAGGTCAGCCTGCGCTATGAACGGCGCTTTTCGTGGAACGACGATTTCGGCGATGAAGATGCTATCAGTGGCCTTGCGCGGGGCAGCGTGCAGATCATCCCCAATACGTTGACGTTTGATGCAGGGGCCATCGGCATCCGCTCGCGCATTGATCCGCGCGGCGCGGCACCCAGCAACCAGATTGCCGGGTCAGACAATGTGACCCAGGTTTATTCGGTGTTTGCCGGCCCGACGCTGGCGACGCAAGTTGGCGGAGTTTCCGTCAACGCGGCGTATCGCATCGGCTATACCAAGGTGGAGGCAGATACCGTCGCGTTGTCGCCTGGCCAGGCACCGATCAACATCTTCGACGACAGTTTGAGCCACGCAGCCAGCGCCTCGATCGGTCAGCAGCCCGGCGGATTTCTGCCCATTGGCTGGTCGATCAGCGGCGGCTATTTCCGCGAGGATGCAAGCCAGCTCGATCAGCGTTTCCAAGACAAGATAGTGCGAGCCGATGTTATTGTGCCGGTGAGTGCAACGCTCGCGCTGGTCGGCGGCGTGGGCTATGAAGACATCGAGATTTCAGAGCGTGACGCGGTGCGGGATGCCGCTGGCATTCCGGTGATCGACAACAGCGGGCGGCTTGTCACCAATCAGGCGTCACCCCGGCTGCTGTCTTATGATCAGGATGGCCTGATCTGGGACGTGGGCGTACTGTGGCGGCCCAGCCGTCGCACCACGTTAGAGGCGCGGATCGGCAAACGTTATGACAGCACAACCTATTTCGGTTCGCTCAGCTACGTCCCCAACCAGCGGCTGGCGGCAAACCTTACCGTTTATGACCTGGTAACCGGCTTCGGGTCACGGTTGAATGACAATCTGGCCGGACTGCCGACACAGTTCAACACCACCCGCAACCCGCTGAGTGGTGATCTCAATTCCTGCGTGTTCGGGGCTGCGGGCGGCAATTGCTTCAATGATGCACTGCAATCGGTCGCATCGTCGGCATTTCGCACGCGCGGCATTACCGGGCAGATCAGCGTCACCGGTGCCACCTGGACCCATGGCTTTGGCGCAGGCTACAGCCGCCGCAGGTTCTTTGCTGCCGGTTCAGGCGCGCTGGCAGGGTTTGATCAGACGCTGGATGAAGTCTATTTTGCCAGTTATGGTGTTGACAAGCAAATTGATGCGCGTTCCAGCCTTAACGGCACGCTGTTTGCGACCTATGTGGAAACCGCACCGGGTCTGGCGTTTGCAGGCCAGGCCGGCAATGTTCTGGGGCTGGGGACCAATGCATCCTATTTCCGCAACTTCACCAACCGCCTGTCCGGCAGCTTTGCGGTGGGGCTGGACTATTTCGAACCTGAAGGGTTCGAGAGCAGCCTGATTGCATCTGCCCTGCTGGCGCTGCGCTACTCGTTTCAATGATTGTCACTGAAGATCAGGGGTTAGCCCATGTATGAAGCTCATTTTGGATTTTCCGGTCGACCGTTCCAGCTGACCCCTGATCCCAGGTTCTATTTCGAAAGTGCCACGCACCGCAAGGCGATGTCGTATCTGGGCTATGGTCTGGCGCAGGGTGAGGGCTTCATCATCATCACCGGCGAGATTGGCGCGGGCAAATCGACCCTGGTCGCCTATCTGATGCAGACCATCGACAGCGCCCGGCTGACCGCCGCGCAGATCGTGACCACGCAGCTGAAAGGTGATGACCTGCTGCATATGGTGGCGAGCAGCTTTGGCGTTGCCACCGCTGGCCTCGACAAGACCGGCACGCTGAATGCTATCGAGCATTTCCTGCACACCGAAGCGCGCGCCGGTCGGCGCTGTCTGCTGGTGGTCGATGAATCGCAGAACCTGCCGATGCCCGCGCTCGAAGAGCTGCGCATGCTTTCCAACTTCCAGCTGGGCAGCCATCCGCTGCTCCAGATATTCCTGCTCGGCCAGCCCGAGTTTCGCACCGTCGTGCAAAGCGCGCCGGGGCTGGAGCAACTGCGCCAGCGGGTGATCGCCACGCATCATCTTGGCGCAATGGACGCAACAGAGGTGCAAGCTTATGTCGAACACCGGCTGAAGCTGGTGGACTGGCAGGGGCGGCCAACGTTTGACGACAATGTCTGGCCGCGCCTTTTCGGCGAGAGCGGCGGTATCCCGCGTCGGCTCAACATGCTGCTCAACCGGGTAATGCTGATGGCGGCTGTCGAAAATCGCGCAACCATCGATGCTGCACTGGTCGATGCGGTGGTCGCCGATCTGGCGATCGACGCGACGACCGAGGCCGACTGGCAGAACGAAGATGCTCTTGCCAGCGCTGCTGCGCATGCGGAACACGCAGCGCCGGTTGTCGCCGAGGCAGCACCGGCAGCAGCACCAGTGATGACGGCAACGCCAGCGCCTGCCATCGCTGCGGTCAGCAAGGCGGATTTCAACCAGTTCGTCGATGAGGTCCGCCAGTTTGCCGGGGAGCAGGAAGACGAGCGCGCGGCGCTGGTCTGCGAACTGCAAGCGGCGCTGGACCGGGTCGAGGCGCTGGAGGCACGCCCAAGCCAGCCTGCAGCCGACCTGCATCTGGTGATCGAGCGGCTGCACGCGCTGGAACTGCAGCAGGGCGAGCAAAAGGCGGCTTTGCACCGGGTGCTGACTTTGCTGGTAAACTGGGTGGAAGACGATCATGTTGGAATGTGGCCACAGGGCCGCGCCGCCTGATCACAACCGGGTCAATTGCCACGCCTTCAGCCATCGGATCAGGAGTGAAATACTGTGCGCGAAGCATCGCTGGGACCAGATCGCACCGACGCGCGGCGCATCGCCAACGGCCTGTCGGTCGATGTCGAGGAGTATTTTCAGGTCGGCGCGTTCGAGAACACCATCCCGAAAGACGACTGGGATACCATTGCCAGCCGGGTTGAATACAACACCGGCGCGGTGATCGATCTGTTTGCGCGCTGCGGCGTCAAGGCGACGTTCTTTACGCTTGGCTGGGTGGCGCAGCGTTACCCGGCGCTGGTGCGGCGAATTATCGCTGAGGGCCATGAGATCGCCAGCCACGGCTGGGACCATAGCCGCGTCTTCACGATGTCTCCCGACCAGTTTCGTGCCGATATCGAGCGCGCGCGCAAGACGATCGAGGATGCCGGTGGTGTCGCGGTAAAAGGCTATCGCGCGCCGAGCTTCTCGATCGATGCCCGCACCCCTTGGGCGCATCCGATCCTGGCTGAATACGGCTATGCCTATTCGTCGAGCGTCGCGCCGATCGCACACGACCATTATGGCTGGCGCGAGGCACCGCGCTTTGCGTTCCATCCGGTGGCGCAGTCGGCGATGATCGAACTGCCGGTGACCACGGTTGAACTGGGTGAGCGGCGGTTTGGCGCGGGCGGCGGGGGTTTCTTCCGCATCCTGCCTTATGGCCTGTCGCGCTGGGCGCTGCGCCGCGTCAACAGCACCGATGGCCAGCCAGCGATCTTCTATTTCCACCCCTGGGAGGTCGATCCCGATCAGCCCCGCGTGGCTGGCGCACCGCTGCGCTCACGGCTGCGCCATTACACGCAGCTGTCAGCGATGGCGGGTAAGCTGGAACAGCTGACGCGCGATTTCAACTGGTGCCGGATCGACGAGATCGCACTGCCCCTTGCTGCGGCGCAGGCGTGATGTTGCATTTTGCACCGCCCGTTACCCTTGATGTGCGCCTGGCCAATCTGGCTGACCCGCAGGAGCAGGCGCGTGTTGCCGCGTGGCTCGCCGGCCGCGCAGAGACGACGGCATTTCATCGCGCCTGCTGGGGTGAGGCAGTCACCAAGGCCACCGGGCATGACTTTCTTCCCCTGATTGCCGAGGATGGCGCAGGCGAGATCACAGGGTATCTCCCGCTCCATGCCGTGCACTCGGCGCTGTTTGGTCGCGCGATGGTGTCAGCAGGATTTGCCGTCGATGGCGGGATCATTGCCAACGATGGCCACACCGGCAAAGTTCTGGCAGAGGCGGCGTGGCAGCTGGCCGAACGCTACAGCGCGCCGACGCTGGAACTGCGCGGCGGCTGGTTGCCCGACGATCCGCGCTGGACGGTCAAGTCCGATGCGCACGCCGGTTTTATCGCCGATCTGGTCGACGATGGACCCGATGCCGATCGCAAGCAGCTCGAATCGATCCCGCGCAAGCAACGTGCCGAGGTGCGCAAGGGGCTGGCCAACGATCTGGTGGTGCGCACCGGCACCGGCGATCTGGACCGCAGCCAGCATTATGCGGTCTATGCCACCAGCGTACGCAATCTGGGCACCCCGGTGTTTCCGCGCCGCCTGTTCGATGCGGTGCTCGACGGCTTTGGGCAAGATGCCGATATCCTGACCGTGCTGCACAACGAAATGCCTGTTGCCAGCGTGCTCAGCCTGTATCATCGCGGTGCGGTGATGCCCTATTGGGGCGGCGGTGTGTGGGAAGCACGCGGTTTGCGCGCCAACGATGTCATGTATTATGCGCTGATGAACCACGCCCGGCGGCGCGGCTGCACCCGCTTTGACTTTGGCCGGTCGAAACTCGGCACCGGCGCGCATGCGTTCAAGAAGAACTGGGGGTTCGAGCCGACACCGTTGAGCTACGCGGTGCGTACTGCCGATGGCCAGCCGCCGCGTGATATCAATCCGCTCAGCCCCAGATACCGGCTGCAGATCGCGCTGTGGCAGCGGCTGCCGCTGGCGGTGGCCAACCGGCTCGGGCCGCTGATCGCAGGCGGGCTGGGTTAAAATGGGCGAAACGCTGTTTCTGGCGCATCGCATCCCGTTCCCGCCGGACCGGGGCGACAAGATACGCTCGTGCAACCTGCTGCGTGCGCTGGCCGCGCGTGGGCCGGTGCATGTTGCGACTTTTGCTGAAACTGAAGCGGACATCGCAGCCCAAGCGCAGTTGGCCGATGTTGCTGCCAGCCACATTCTGGTGCGCCGAACGATTTCCAATGTCCTGGCCGGGCTGAAGGCGCTGGCCACTGGCAAGCCGGTGTCGCTCACTGCCTTTGCCAGCGACGCAATCGAACTGTTCGTCAGCGGCCTGCTGTTGACGCGGCCGATCGATACGATCTTCGTCTTTTCCAGCCAGATGGCGCAGTTCATTCCACCCGGTTTTGCAGGCCGGGTGATCATGGATTTCGTCGACATGGATTCGGCCAAGTTCGCTTCCTATGCTGATGCTGCCACAGGCCCGATGAGGCCGGTGCACGCGCGCGAGGCGCGGCTGCTGGGGCGGTTCGAGCAACAGGTTGCGCGCCGCGCCGCGCTGTCGATCTTCGTCAGCCCCGCCGAAGCTGCGCTTTTTCGTGCAGACCTGAACGATCCATCGGTGCGCGTCGAGGCGGTTAGCAATGGCATCGACACCGTGTTTTATGATCCGGCAGGCGTTGCGCCTGCGCCGTTTGCCGACCAGCCCGGGCCGCATCTGGTGTTCACCGGCCAGATGGATTATGCGCCCAACATCGATGCGACCGAACATTTCGCCAAAATGGTGCTCCCCGCGGTTCGTGCAGCCAACCCGCAGGCGTGCTTCCACATCGTCGGACGCAATCCTTCCGCGGCTGTCAGCGCATTGGCGAGCTTGCCCGGTGTCAGCGTGGTCGGTGAAGTCGCCGATATCCGGCCGTGGATCGTTTCTGCCGATGTGGTCGTGGCACCGCTGCGGATTGCGCGCGGTATCCAGAACAAGGTGCTCGAAGCCATGGCGATGGCGCGGCCCGTGGTCGCTTCGGCGGCGGCTGCCGAAGGGATCATCGCTGTGGCGAGCGAGCATTTCATCGTCGCTGCCGATGACGCCGCAATGGCCGATGCGATCAACGCCGTTGTCGCCGATCCGCAACGGGCCGTAGCGCTGGGTATCGCAGCGCGCGCGCATATGCTGGCCTGCTATCAATGGGATGCGCAACTGGCGCCGCTGATGCGCTGGCTGGCCAAGCCTGTCACCTGCATGCAAAGCGCCGCCTGACATGGCCAGCCTTGCCGCAGATAGTGCCGACACCGCCAACCGCGCACCGTTGAGCGCCGCGTGGCGCAGCGCGCTGACCCGGCTGGCGGTCGCATGGGCGGCAATCCTGCTGATATTCGCGCGCGATGCCGCCGATATGGTGATGATCTGGTGGGACAGTTCGACCTTCAACCACATCCTGCTGATCCCGCCGATTCTGGTCTGGCTGGTGCTGCAACGCACCAGCGAGTTGCGCGCCATCACGCCGTCGGTCTGGTGGCCCGGTCTACTGGTCATGGCAGCAGCGGCAGGCGGCTGGGTGCTGGGCGAGGCGGCAGGCGTGGCGCTGGCACGGCATTTGGCGCTGGTCATGTTTCTACAGGGCAGCACGCTGGCGCTGCTTGGCCCGCATGTCGCGCGCGCGCTGCTGTTTCCGCTGGGCTATGCGTTTTTTCTGGTGCCGCTGGGCGAAGAACTGGTGCCCCGGCTGCAGATCATCACCGCCGATATCTCGATGGCGTTGCTGGGCCTTGCGGGCATCCCGGCGCATATCGAGGGGGTGTTCATCTCCACACCCACCGGGCTGTTCCGCGTGGCAGAAGCCTGTTCGGGGGTCAAATTCCTGATCGCCATGCTGGCTTATGGCGTGCTGGTCGCCAATGTGTGCTTCAAAAGCTGGCCGCGCCGGATCGGCATCGTTACAATTGCAGTCATCGTGCCGGTGCTCGCCAACGGGGTGCGCGCGTTTGGCACCATCTACATCGCGCACCATCATGGTCTCGATTTTGCCGCCGGGTTCGATCACATCTTTTACGGCTGGATATTTTTCGCGCTGGTGTTGCTGCTCGTCATGGCAATCGGCTGGCGCTTTTTTGATCGGCAGGTGACCGATCCGTTCGTCGAACCCGCGCTGATTGAGCAACTGGCCGCGAAATCAAGCAGTGTGACGTCGGTGCCGCGTCCGGTGCTGGCAGCCATCGCGCTGCTTCTCGCCGTGCCGCTGGGTTGGGCGTTGCTGGGCCTGCCGCAGCCTGCCACCCTGCCACAGCGCGACCTGCTACCCCAAATCGCCGGATGGCAGCGTCAGCCATTCGCGCCGTCGTCCGAATGGAGGCCACGCGCCGATGGCAGCAACCGTGTCGCAATCGCCAGCTATGTCAAAGACGGCTTGCGGGTCGATCTGTTCGCCGCGCTGTACGATGGCCAGTCGGAAGGCCGCGAGATCACCGGGTTCGGCCAGGGCGCGCTTGATCCGGATGGCGAATGGTCATGGGTGGAAGCAGGCGCGCCGGTGCCCGATGGCAGGGCCGATATCATCACCGCGCCGGGCCGCGTGGTGCGCGATGTCGTGACCTTCTACCGGACGGGCGATGCGCTGAGCGGTAGCAATCTGGCGATCCGGGTCGAATCGCTCAAAGCCCGGCTGCTGCGCCGCAGCCAGCCCGCGATGATCCTGATCGTCTCGGCCCAGCGCAGCGGCGATGGTGCTGAGCGGCCAGCCATCGACGCACTGATCGCGAATGCAGGCGGGCCGCGCAGGCTGGCCGATGCTGTGCTGGTGGGCAGATAGCGCCAGCATGTGCGGCATAGCAGGCATATTTCATCTGGAAACCGCCAAGCCGGTTGATCCAGCGCGGCTGAAGGCGATGACCGCTGCGATGCTGCATCGCGGCCCCGATGGCGACGGACACTGGACCGCGCCGGGCGTCGGGCTGGGCCATTTGCGGCTGTCGATCATCGATCTTGCCGGAAGCGCGCAGCCGATGTTCAGCCATGATGAAGCCGATGTCCTGACCTATAACGGCGAGATCTACAATTTTCAGCAGGTCCGCGCCGAACTGGCTGCGCTAGGCCATCATTTCCGCACCAGCGGCGATACCGAGGTCATCCTTGCTGCGTGGCGGCAGTGGGGCGTAGCGTGTCTGGAGCGGTTGAACGGCATGTTCGCCTTCGCCATCCATGACCAGCGCACCCAACGGCTGTTCATCGCGCGCGATCGGCTGGGGGTGAAGCCGTTGTTTTACGCGCCGCTATCCGATGGCAGCGTGATCTTTGCGTCCGAACTCAAGGGCTTGCTCGCCCACCCTGCGTTGCGCCGCGAGCCTGACCCGCAGGCGATCGATGATTATCTGGCGTTTGGCTATGTGCCCGATCACCGATGTTTTGTTGCAGGCGTAAAGAAGCTGCCCGCCGGGCACTATCTGATGCTCGAACGCGGCAAGCCGCTGCCCACACCGGTGCAGTGGTGGGATGTCGATTTCTCACGCCGCGCGCGCGGCTCTGCCGATGATCTGCAGGCCGAACTGCTGCACCTGATGCGCGAGGCTGTGGCCTCGCGGATGATCGCCGATGTGCCACTGGGGGCGTTCCTGTCGGGCGGGGTGGATTCGTCCACCGTGGTTGCGCTGATGGCCGAGCGCAGCAAGCAAGCGGTCAAGACATGCAGCATCGGCTTTGACGTTGCGGCGCTCGACGAGAGCGATTTTGCGCGCAGGATCGCCGAGCGCTTTGCCACCGACCACCGCAGCCGCATGGTCTCGCCCGATGACATCGCGATCATCGACAAGGTCGCAGCACAGTTCGACGAGCCGTTCGCCGATGCCTCGATGCTGCCCACTTACCGCGTGTGCGAACTGGCGCGCGAAAGCGTGACGGTGGCGCTGTCGGGTGATGGTGCGGACGAGGCGATGGCAGGCTATCGCCGTCACGTGTTTCATCATGGCGAGGAACAGGTGCGCAACCTGTTGCCGCAAGGTTTGCGCGGGCCGGTGTTCGGCGCGCTGGGGGCGATTTATCCCAAGGCCGATTGGGCACCGCGGCCGCTGCGCGCGAAATCGACGTTGCTGTCGCTCGCGCGCAGCGGGGCGCAAGGCTATGCCGATGCGGTCGGCGTGACGGGGTATGCGATGCGGCAATCGCTCTATTCGGACAGCCAGCGCAAGGCTTTGGCGGGCTATGCCGGCGAGGATCACATGATCGCGTTGATGCAGACGGCCCCGGCGCGTTCGGGGCTGGATGCGGCGCAATATGCCGATATGAAGCTGTGGTTGCCCGGCGATATCCTCACCAAGGTCGATCGCACCAGCATGGCGGTAAGCCTCGAAGCGCGCGAGCCGCTGCTCGATTATCGGCTGATCGAATTTGCCGCCACGCTGCCTGAAAATATGCGGGTGCGTGGGCAGCAGGGCAAATGGCTGATGAAGCGCGCGATGCAGGGTATTTTGCCCGACGACATTCTCTACCGCCCCAAGATGGGCTTTGTCAGCCCGATTGCGCAATGGTTTCGCGGGGCGCTGGCAGAGCAGGCACGCAGTATCGCGTCTGGATCGGCGCTGGCGCGCAGCGGCTGGTTCAACACCGCGCGGCTGACCGAAATCGCCGAGGCGCATATCGCCGGGCGCAGCGACCATTCGCGGTTGCTGTGGCAATTGTGGATGCTCGATAAGGCGCTTGCGCGGGTGTTTTGAGCAGGCTCGCTAGCTGGCAACTCCATGCGCCCAGCGCGTCATCTACACCCGCCCAGCGCGCCACACAGTCCCGCTCAGGCTGAGCGGAGAATGAATGGGCTTGCGGTTCGTCGCAGTGCGAATCGTGACCCGTTCCGGCTCAGGCTGAACGGGGGTGGGGGCTGATTACCGGGTTTGGCGGCCCGGCTTCCCCATAAACCGCCTCGGCAAAATACAGCCCATCGGGCGGCGCATTGAAGCCCAGCGCGGTGCGATCCCTTGCCTCCAGCGCGGCTTTGAGATCATCGCCCGACCATTTGCCGCGCCCGACCAGCACCAGACAGCCGACCATCGATCGCACCTGATGCTGCAGGAAGGACCGCGAGCCTGCGTGGATATCGATTCCATCGCCATCGCGCACCACATCCAGCCGGTCGAGGGTCTTGACCGGGCTTTGCGCCTGACAGTGCACCGATCGGAAGGTGGTGAAATCATGGTGGCCGACCAGATGTTGCGCTGCTGCATGCATCGCGGCGGCATCAAGCGGAGCGATGACCCGCCACGTCTTGCCCCGCTCAAGCGTCAGCGGCGCGCGGCGGTTGGTGATACGATAGAGATAGCCCCGACCGGTACACGAAAAACGCGCATGCCAGTCATCGGCCACCGGCTCGCAGGCGAGCACCGCAATCGGCTCGGGCCGCAACCGTGCGTTGAGCGCCTCCATCAGCCGGAACGGTACGAACCCCTTGGCGATATCGATATGCGCGCGCATCGCCAGCGCGTGGACGCCTGCATCGGTGCGTCCGGCGGCGTGCATCGTCACCTGCTCGCCGGTGATGGCGCGCGCGGCTGCCTCGACATGCTGCTGGATGCTGGGGCCATGCGCCTGTCGTTGCAGCCCCACATAAGGCCCGCCATCATATTCGAGCGTTAGCGCAAAGCGTGTCATGCGACCAGGGTGCCCGGCACGATCGGGAAGCCGCGCAGGAAGTCATCGAGCGCCATCGCCGGACGACCGGCGCGCTGGATGATGACGGGGCGGATCGCGCCTGTGTTGCAGGCGATGGTAAGGCGGTTGTCGAGAATGGTGCCCGCTTGCGCTGATGCTGCCATTGTCGATGCGGCTTCCCCGGCGAGGCGGGGATTCATCTCCTGCTCGCTGTTGCGGGTGCTATCGGCAGATGGGCCGCTGCCTTCGCCGGGGACCACTTCGGCCTCATGTACCCGCAACCGCTCACCGTTCAGCTCGAAGAACGCACCCGGCATCGGGTTGAACCCGCGGACCTGCCGTTCGACATCGGCGGCGCTGCGCGTGAAATCCAGCCGGGCCTCGGCCTTGTCGATCTCGCCCGCGTAGGTCACACCCTCATCGGGCTGCATCTGCGGCAGATAGGCCACCAGATCGCCGAGCACCTGCACCATCAGCCTGGCCCCCAGAACCGCAATCTCAGCGGTCAGTTCGCCTGCTGTCTTGCGATCCACCGGCGTTTCGCCCTCGAGCAGCATCGGCCCGGTGTCGAGCCCGGCCTCCATCTGCATGATCGTCACC
>JBBQXX010000022.1:0-22782 GCA_038209235.1 Sphingomonadales bacterium
GGCCATGGCTGGAATTTCCGCGCGATCCTGAAACGCGACCGCAAGGGCAATCTGCTCGATGCAAACGGCAATATGGCGACCTGGGGCACCGACACCGCCAATATGGTTTCGCCCGATGATCCGGAAAAATTCCGCAAGGCAGGCGAGGGCAAGTTCGTTCCAGCCGGCACCAATCCGGGCAAGTCTGTGCATATGATGGACATCCATGCCGAGCTTGGCATGCAGTGCGTCGATTGCCATTTCAGCCAGGATGGGCATGGCAACGGGCTGATCTATGGCGAGGTCGCCAATGCGGTGGAAATTGGCTGCAAGGATTGCCATGGCACCCCCGATGCTTATCCGACACTGTTCACATCGAACCTGGCTGCACGGCCCAAGGGCAACAACCTGGCGCTGATCCGCAACCCCGATGGCCAGCGCCGGTTCGAGTGGATGAAGGATGACACCGGCAAGCGTGTGCTCATCCAGCGTTCGGTGCTCGATCCTGAACTGTCGTGGCAGGTCAGCCTGGTCAAGGATGCGGTTGATCCTGGCAGCCCTGATTTCAACCCCAAGGCGGCACGCTCAAAGCTGCTCGCCAAGGCGGGCGCTGAAACCGGCAAATACAGCTTCGGGCCAGCGGTCGCCAAGGCAGACCGTGCGCACGATACCGAAGAGATGGCGTGCTTTACCTGCCACCTGAGCTGGACCACCTCGTGTGGCGGCTGTCACCTGCCGATCGAGGCGAACTGGAAGACCAAAGTCCACAAGTACGAGGAAGACGAGACGCGCAATTATGCGACTTACAACCCGCAGGTCGCGCGCGACGAGATGTTCCAGATGGGCCGCCACCAGACCACCAAGGGCAATATCATAGCCCCTGTTCGCTCGACCTCGGCGCTGATCCTGTCGTCGACCAACATCAACCGCGAGCGCATTTACGTGCAACAGCCGCCGATTTCGGCACCCGGCTTCTCGTCACAGGCGTTTGCGCCGCACTTCCCGCACACGGTGCGCAAGACCGAGACCAAACAGTGCAGCGATTGCCACCTGAGTGAGGCAAACGATAACAATGCGGTGATGTCGCAGTTGCTGCTGCTCGGCACCAATTTCGTCAACTTTGTCGGGCTGCACAGCTGGGTTGGCCTTGATGGTGGTTTTGAGGCGGTTCGCGTCACCGAGTGGGACGAGCCGCAATCGGTCATCGGATCCTATCTGCACCGTTATGCCTATCCCGATTATTACAAGCTTCATGTCGAGGGCAATAGCCGCGAGTTGAAGAACTGGGTGCGCGGCAAGGCGTTCGACAGCAAATTCTCAGGCGAATCGTATGCGCGTGAAGAATTTGCCAATGTTGTGCAGGGCACGGCGGGCCGGGTAAATTGTCTGCAAAATCGTGGCGAGTATATTTTCGTTGCAGAAGGCAAGGGCGGCTTCCGCGCCTATGACATCGCGTCGATCGCCAACAAGGGCTTTTCTGAACGGATCATTCGCTCACCGGTCTCCTCGCTTGGTCATGACACGCATGTCGATACCACCAACGCGACCTGCATGGCGATTGCCACCACCCAGCCAATAGCGCCGACCCGCAACACCCCCGAAATGCGGGAAGCCAATCAGGAACAGCCGTTCCGCGCGGTGTTCAACTACGCGTTCGTCACCGACAGCGTCGAAGGACTGGTTGCGGTCGATATCAACACGCTGGCCGATGGCGAATTCCGCAACAACTTCTTCAAGCGCACGCTGACCTGGAACCCTGACAACGTGCTCAAGGGCGCGCGGCACATCACGTTGGCGGGCGACTTTGCCTATATCACCGCCGATGCCGGTCTGGTGGTGGTGCGGCTTGCCGATGAGCCGCCCGCCAATGCGCCGCGCGATTATGACTATACGCAGCTCAACCCGCAATTGATGACGGTGATACCGCTCACCGATCCGCGCGCGAGCACGGTGCAGTTCCGCTATCTGTGGGTCACCGATGCAGACGGCATCAAGCTGTTTGATATCACCCGGCTGGAAGCGCCCGTCGCGGTGCCTTCAGGTACGGTGCGGCTGGCCGATGCCCGCAAGCTGTATGTGGCGCGCACGTTTGCCTATGTCGCGGCCAAGCAGGATGGTCTGGTGATCATCGACATGACCAACCCTGAAGCACCGCGCGAATATATGCGGTTCAATGCCGGGGGACAGCTTAACGATGCCGAGGACGTGATTGTCGGATCCACCAACGCGACGCTGTTTGCCTATGTTGCCGATGGTCGCAACGGCATGAAGGTGCTGCAGCTGACATCGCCTTCCAGCCAGCCCAATTTCTACGGCTTCTCGCCCGATCCAAAGCCCGAAATGATTGCGTGGGCAAGAACCCCGTCGGCAGCGCTGGCGGTGGCCAAGGGGCTGGATCGGGATCGCGGTGTCGATGAATCGGGCGGCCAGATGGCGGTGTTCGGGCGGCTGGGATCGCGGCCGTTCACGCGCACCGAGATGGAAAAGCTGTTCCTCAACAGCCGTGGCCTGCCTTACAAGGTTAGCGATACGGTGACGATGGCCGACTGGCTGGGGCCACGTCCCGCGATGCTGGCTGCCAACTGACGGCGGGCTGACGCGGCAGATGGTGTGGTTGCGCCGCCTGTTCAGCCGCAGACTGCCAGTGTGCTTGCCGACGTCGTCGCGACCAGCCTGGCAGATGATCTGGGCAGGCCTGCCACCGGGTTTATCGCGGCGCTGGTGCCGTCAAACCGCGGCGCAAGCGAGCCGCGTATCCCCCGCCGGTTTTGTGCGCGAGACCCTGAGGCAAGATCGTATCCGCTCGTCTGCGGCCGCCATCAGTGCCAACGCCGCTGCCATCTGCGAGCGGTGGAGCGAATGACGCCTGCATCGTGGCTATCGGCCTGCCGGGCCGTCGTCTTCAACGGTCAGCGCTTCGATGGTCAGCGTCAGCGCCGGTTCGCCTTCATCGCGCCGGTGAACCTGAGCGATGGCAAGATCGGCGACCAGTTGCCCCCGGATGCGAAATTCATGCTCGGGGAGCATGGCGGCCAGCCGTTCGCCGTGAGCAACCGCCTCGGCACCTGCAAAGTGCAATCGCATCACGTGGCGCATCCCGGCAAAGGTTGCGCTGGCCCATTGCGTCCCGCGATGCTCTTCAAACTGCGCCTGGCCCGATGCCAGTGCCATGACCGCCCGGATCAGCGCGGTGGCCGGGTCGCGGCGTATAGTCTGGTGGATCATGCCTGCCTCTCGCGATAAATGTTCATGAAATGTTCTACTTTGTTGCGTAACGCCTTACGCGGTTCGCGGCCGTTGCGCAGGTCATCGACCAACCGGGGATCGCTTGCTGAAAGCCGTCCGAACTTGGTGCGCGCCATTCCGGTTTCACACAGGAATTTCTCGACGAGTCGCAGCAGGGGCATAAAGTGTTTCCTTTCCATAATCGCATCTCCGCTGGACCGGCAGCGACGGTAGGAATAATCCTATAAGCGATTCGTAGGTTGTAGGAAATCCCCTTGAATAGGATTATTCCTGTGCTATATATCCGTTATGGAACAAGACGAGGTTCGCCAGACTCTGGAAGCGCTGATTCAGGCGCGCGGGCTCAGCTTTGCGGGGGTCTCGCAGCTGCTTGGCAAAAATGCAGCCTATGTGCAGCAGTTCATCCGCCGGGGCACCCCGCGCAAGCTCGATGAGGCCGATCGCCGCCTGCTTGCGCAGTTCTTCGGTGTATCCGAACAGCAGCTCGGTGCACCGGACGAGGGGAGGTCTGCACGCCCGGCGGTCGCTGGGCGACGGTCATCCAGCGCATCGCCTGGCAACCCGCCACGGCGCGGATTACCCTTGCGCATGCGGCTTATTCCACGATTGCCGGTGGGCGCATCGGCGGGGGCAGGAGCGCTCCCCGACAGCGAAGCGCCGCTCGCCGAAATCGCGTTCGATGAAGGCTGGCTCCGGAAGCTTGGCGCAGGATCGGATGCGGTGACGATGATCTGTGTCGAAGGCGATTCGATGGCCCCTGCACTGGGCGATGGCGACGACATACTCGTCGCGATGGACAAAAGCGCAGGCGCGCGCCGCCGCGATGGCATTTATGTGCTGCGCATGGATGATACGCTGATCGTCAAGCGGCTGGCATTTCGCCCGGATGGTCGGCTGTCGGTCACGTCCGACAATCCGCTCTATCCCAGCTATCCCGACGTCGCGCCGGACAGCGTGGCCGTTGTCGGTCGCGTGATCTGGGCGGGGCGGCGGGTGTGATATCGAATTTAGTTATCTTATTTATACAGAAATGTGATATTCCGGAACAGTGAACAGGGTTCGATACAGCGACGAGGCCGCAAAGGTGCTCAGCCGCATGGATCGATCCACATCGCGAAGGATCATGGGCAAAATCGATCAGCTTGCCCGCGATCCGGCAAGTCAGGCAAACAACATCAAACGCATGCAGGGGGCATCAGGACTCTTGAGATTGCGAGTTGGCGACTGGCGGATCATTTATTCTGATGACGGTGTGATACTGTTCGTTTTCAAGGTGGCGCCGCGCGGGTCGGCTTACGATTGAGGTAGGAAATGGGATCGGAACCACAAAGATTTGTGACGCCTGACGGCACCGCGATGGTCATCCTGTCGGAAGCAGATTATGATTATCTCAAGGCGCTGGGTCAGGATAATCTGGAACTTGTCGAAGCTCTGGCGATAAAGGCGCGCATTGATGCAGGGGAGGGCTCTATGCCCGGCGAAGTGCTTTCGATGCTTTTGAGCGAGAATATGCACCCGATCAAGGCGTGGCGGCGCTATCGCGCTATCACACAGTCACAGTTGGCGGCGAAGCTGTCCTGTTCGCAATCTTTTCTCAGCCAGATCGAGGCTGGAAAAGTAGAGATTCGCATGAAGTTGCTGCGCGCAATCGCCAAGGCCCTGGACGCGCCGCTCTGGGCTGTTCAGGACTTGGCAAAGGACGATTGACTTGCACCGCACCTGCATCCTTGCCACATAGCTTGGCATGAACAACCCCGCTTCCCGCGCGCCTGAACCGCCTCTTCGCGCTGCGATCATCCCGGTGACGCCGCTCCAGCAGAACTGCACCTTGCTGTGGTGCACGCAGACGATGCAGGGGGCGTTGGTCGATCCGGGCGGCGATCTACCCAAGCTCAAGGCCGCAGTGGCGCAAGCCGGCGTCACGCTGGAAAAGCTGCTGGTGACGCATGGCCATATCGATCATTGCGGTGAGACTGGCACGCTCGCCAAGGAACTGGGGCTGAAGATCGAGGGCCCGCAGGAAGAAGACCGGTTCTGGATTTCGCGCCTCGATGAGGATGGCCGCAAGTATGGCATCGCAGGCGCAGTGTTCGAGCCGGACCGCTGGCTGAACGATGGCGATAGCGTCACCGTCGGCAATCTGGTGCTCGATGTGATCCATTGCCCCGGTCATACGCCGGGCCATATCGTCTTCTACCACGCACCGTCAAAGCTGGCGATTGTCGGCGACGTGCTGTTCCAGGGCTCGATCGGTCGCACCGATTTTCCGCGCGGCAACCATCAGGATCTGATCGATTCGATCACGCAGAAGCTGTGGCCGCTGGGCAACGACACGGTGTTCGTTCCCGGCCATGGCCCGACGAGCAATTTCGGCTTCGAACGCCAGCGCAACGGCTTTGTCGCCGATCACATGCTGGCCTAGCTGCTATATATATGGGTCAGGCAACCGGTATTATACTGGCAACATAAATCGCATAGCCGGACAGGGCCAGCAGCGTCAGCATCGATATCAAGGTGCCGATCATCCGGCCAAGTTTGAACCCGCCGCCGTCCATGCCAAGGCCATGCGCAAGGCGGCTGACCATGTAGATGATACCCACCGCCCACAGCCAGGTGCCGCCAAAACCGGAAAGCTCCAGCGCGGCGATCAGCACCAGCACGAACGGCGTGAATTCGACGAAATTGGCCTGCGCGCGCATGCGGCGGATAACGAACTCATTGCCGCCATCGCCGATGCTGACCTTCTGGCTGATGCGCACCTGACCGATGCGGATCGCCAGCCACAGGTTGATCAATCCGGCTGCAGCGGCCATCGTCAAGGTTATCGGCAGGCTCATGAAACTATCCCCCTTCGCGCATCGCCCGGTCGGGCAGCGGCTTGTCGCCGGGGATTAGCGCGACAATGCTTGCAACGCACGATATTTTCGGTATAGCCCCGCCTTCGCACGCGGATGGGCCTTGTCGCTCCACCGGCAGGCCGCGCCCAGCGCTTCCTGCCCGGAAGGCAAAGCAATATCGCATTGATACAAAAGCAATTTAAGGTAAGCGGGTCCTGCCATGGCTGTTCCTAAAAGAAAAACCTCACCCTCCAAGCGCGGCATGCGCCGGAGCCACGATTCGCTTAAAGTCGAAGCGCATCAGGAATGCCCGAACTGTGGCGAACTGAAGCGTCCACACCACGTGTGCGGCGCATGCGGCTATTACAATGGCCGTGAGGTGCTTGCAGTCGCCTGACCTGTTCAGAAGGCCTTTGCACTTTTTTCAGGGGGATTAACCGGTGCCGATGAAGCCGCGGATCGCGATTGATGCGATGGGCGGCGACGAGGGCGTACGCGTGATGCTGGGCGGTGCTGCTGAGGCGCGCCATCGTCACGACCGGTTCAGCTTTCTGCTGGTGGGTGACGAAACGCAGATCAAGGCGGGGCTGGATAAGCACCCCAATCTACGCGGCGCGTCTGAAATCCTGCACACCGATCTGGTGGTGCGCGGCGAGGACAAGCCCAGCCAGGCGCTACGCAAATCCAAGAAATCATCGATGGGCCTTGCCATTCAGGCGGTCAAATCGGGCGATGCAGGCGCTGCGGTCAGCGCGGGCAACACCGGCGCGCTGATGGCGATGGCCAAGCTGGCGCTGCGCACCATGCCCGGGATCGATCGGCCCGCGCTCGCCGCGCTGTTGCCAACGCTTGAAGACACCGATCTGGTGATGCTCGATCTGGGCGCGAACACCGATTGCGATGCGCGCAATCTGGTGCAGTTTGCGGTGATGGGCGCGGTCTATTCGCAGATCATCTTCGGCATCGCAAAGCCGCGCACACGGCTGCTCAACATCGGAACCGAGGATTCCAAGGGCACCGATGCGCTGCGCGCCGCTGCTGCTGCCCTGCGGTCCGCCCAGCACCTGCCGATGGACTTCCAGGGATTTACCGAGGCTGACAAGCTTTCGCGTGGCGATTGCGATGTCATCGTAACCGATGGTTTTTCGGGCAATATCGCGCTCAAGTCACTTGAAGGTACGGCGCGCTTCGTCACCGATCTGCTCAAACGCAGCTTCCAGTCGTCGCTGCGGTCGAAAATCGGCTTTTTGATCTCGCGGCCCGCGACCGAACTTTTGCGCCACCACCTTGATCCCAACAACCATAACGGCGCGGTCTTTCTGGGGCTGAACGGCGTCGTGGTAAAAAGCCATGGTTCCGCCAGCATCAAGGGCGTCGCCAATGCGGTGGAGGTCGCTGCCCGGCTGGTCGAAGACAATATAACCCAGCGGATCGGCGACGTGCTTAAGGATTTCGATACCAGCGCCATCGCCAGCAATGGCGCTGGGTCCGCCAGCCCAAGCGAAGCGGCAGAGTGAATGCTGCCGATCTTGTAACGCGCAGTGTCATTCTGGGCACCGGGTCGGCCTTGCCGGCGCGCTGTGTCTCGAACGAAGAGCTTTCACAGACGGTGGATACCAGCGACGACTGGATTACCGAGCGCACCGGGATCAAGTCCCGCTATATTGCATCGCCCGATGAAACGACATCGACGCTGGCCATTGGTGCAGCGCGCGCTGCTCTGGATGCGGCGGGGCTGAATGGTGACGACATCGATCTGATTGTGCTTGCCACCGCGACGCCCGACAACACATTCCCTGCCACCGCGACCAAGGTGCAGGCTGCCATCGGCATGACGCGCGGTGCAGCGTTTGATGTCGCGGCGGTATGCTCGGGCTTTCTGTATGCGCTCAGCGTGGCAGACAGCATGTTGCGCACCGGTATGGCCAGCAAGGCGCTGGTCATCGGTGCAGAGACCTTCAGCCGCCTGCTCGACTGGGAAGATCGCGGCACTTGTGTGCTGTTCGGCGACGGGGCAGGGGCGGTAGTACTTGGACTCGAAACTGCCGATGCGGCCGACCCGGCCCCGCGCGGTATCCTGACGACGCGGCTGCATTCCGATGGCCGCCATCACGATCTGCTTTATGTGGATGGCGGACCTTCGACCACCGGCACGGTTGGCAAGGTGCGGATGAAGGGGCGTGAGGTGTTTCGGCATGCGGTGGTCAATCTTGCCGAGGTGATGGAGCAGGCGATGGCGACCTTGGGTCTGACCAGCGCCGATATCGACTGGGTGGTCCCGCATCAGGCCAATGCCCGCATTCTCGATGCAACCGCACGCAAGCTTGGCCTGCCGCCGGAAAAGGTGATCGTTACCGTCGATCGGCACGCCAACACGTCTGCCGCATCGGTGCCGCTGGCGCTCGATGTCGCGGTGCGCGATGGCCGCATCCAGCGTGGCCATCTGCTGGTGCTCGAAGCGATGGGCGGCGGGCTTACCTGGGGCGCAGCGATCATCCGTTATTAACCTCGCGCGCTATTGTCCCGCAACCTTCGGATTTTCCGCCGTTTTTTCACACTCCATCGGTTTGCCTTGCCGTCTGTTTTGCGATACTCTTGGCTATCAAAAGAGTGAGGAGATGGCGGGATGCGGTCGGTTGGTACACTTACGCGCGCAGATCTGGCGGATACGATCAACCATCAGGTGGGTCTGTCGCGTGCCGATGCCTCGCAGATGGTCGAATTGGTGCTCAACCACATGACCGATGCGCTTGAGCGCGGTGAGAACGTCAAGATTTCCGGCTTTGGCACCTTCCTGTTGCGCGACAAGGGTGAACGCGTTGGCCGCAATCCCAAGACCGGTGTCGAAGTTCCGATCACCCCGCGCCGGGTGCTGACCTTCCGCGCCAGCCAGATGATGAAAGACAGGATCATGGCTGACGGCTGAGCCCGGCTGCTCGCGCCGCAACCATCTGATCGAAAACGGACCCATTAGACGTTATGCCCCTGAATCCACCCGACAATGTTCCCGGCAAGGCCGATGGCGCGATGCGCACAATTGGCGAAGTGTCGGCGCTACTGGGGGTCAAGCCGCACATCCTGCGTTATTGGGAGGCGCAGTTCGATACGCTGCAGCCGCTCAAACGCGCCGGCGGCAGGCGGTATTACCGGGTGCAGGACATCGCGATGCTGCGCCAGATCGACCAACTGCTCAACCGCGAAGGTTTCACCGTTCGCGGTGCGCGGCAGTTTCTGGCCGGGCAAAAGATAGTCGAGCTGACGGCAGTGACCATCCTGCACCGCGATCAATCGGCTGATCTTGCCGCATTGCGTGTTATTCGCGACCAACTGGCTGCGGCGCTGGCATTAGCCTGAACGGGAAGTCGCCTAAAGGCGCTTGCGCAATATCCAGTCGGTAAACGGCACATCGCCGGTCATGAACTGCTGTTGCCCGACCTTCTCGAACCCGTGCCGCGCATAGAAGCGCTGGGCATTCACATTGACCTGATAAACGCACAGATACAGGGTTGTGGCTCCGCGTTCGCGCGCCTCGGCAATCGCCGCCTCGATCAGCTTCTGGCCCAGCCCGGCGCTTTGCCATCCCGGCAGCGTGTAGATGCGCTTGAGCTCCAGCGACTGCGGATCAGGCGTGATGTCCAGCTCAGGCGGGCAGATCATCGCATAACCGATCGGCGCGCCCAGCGGGGTTTCGATCAGCCAGAACGCGTAATCGGGCCTGGTCAGCCATCCGGCATAGCGGCCTGCGCTATGCTCAAGCGCAGTATGATCCACCAGCGCATCGCCGGGGTGGTCGCTGGCAAAGGCGACCAGGAATGTCGCAGCACCCAGCAATGCCAGCTTGGACGCGTCGTCAGCCGTGGCGCGGCGCAGGATCGTTTCGGTCATGACAGCCGTTGGCGCTTAGGATTAATCGTCGTCCTGCGGGCCAAGATCGGGGTCCAGGTCGCGCGGACGGGTGACTTCCACCAGCTTGGCGGTGCGGTTGTCGAGTGCCGCCCAGCTGTCGATATCGATCTCCATCACAGCGATCGCTGCGGTCGGGAATTTCTCGTCCACCACATCGCGCAATGGGCTCGACCCATCATCGGCCACCAGATCGAACACCAGATCTTCCAGCCCAGGATTGTGTCCGACCATCAGCACATGGTCTGCAGAATCGGGAACGCCTCGCAACACGTCGATCAGCGTCACCGATGAGGCAAGGTAAATGCGGCGGTCCCAGTCGGGGTTGAGCGTATCGCCATAAGCGGCTTCGAAATGGTCGATCGTTTCGGTCACGCGCACTGCAGGCGAGGCGACAACCGCGTCAAAGCGAATATCTTTTTCCGACATGTATGTGCCCATCGCCTTGGCACCGAGCAGCCCGCGTGGGTTGAGCGGGCGATCGAAATCGCGGATCGAACGGTCCAGCCAATCCGATTTGGCATGCCGCAGCAATGTCAGCTTCTTCATCGCATATCTCCCCCCGACCCTGTCACGGGATCGATTCGCGCGGTGTGCGAACGTGGTTCAGAAACGCCAGTTTGAACCGCTTGTAAAGCCTCCGAAAGCGTCACCCGGCGCACCGGTGTGCCTGCCGGGAAGGCGCTGAGCAGCCGCGAGGGAAAGGCTGAGGACAGCATCACGAACCGCCCGCGATCATCGGCGCGGCGGATCAACCGCCCGAACGCCTGCGCCAGCCGCGCGCGGATAATCATGTCGTCATAGCGCGTGCCGCCTCCTGCCGCGCGCCGCGCACGGTGCAATATATCGGGCTTGGGCCACGGCACGCCCTCCATGATCACCAACCGCAGCGAGTGCCCGGGTACGTCCACGCCGTCGCGCAAGCTGTCGGTGCCGAGCAATGAGGCGCGCGGATCATCGCGGAAGATATCGACCAGCGTGCCGGTCTCCATCGGATCGACGTGCTGCGCATAGAGCGGCAGGCCCGATTGCGCGAGTCGGTCGGCGATGCGGCCATGCACGCTGCGCAGACGGCGGATCGCGGTGAACAACCCCAGCGCGCCGCCGCCCGCAGCCTCGATCAGTCGTCCATAGGCTCCGGCCAGCCCGGCCAGATCGCCGCGCCGCACATCGGTTACGATCAGCACCTCGGCCTGATTAGCATAATCGAAGGGGCTGGGCGCCTCGAACTGTTCGGGTGGCCGCTCAAGATGAACCGCGCCCGAGCGGGTCAGCGCAGGCGTCCAGTCGTCGCCCGCCTTCAGCGTTGCCGATGTCACCAGCACGCCATGCGATGGCTTGATCACTGCCTCGGCAAGCGGCTTGCCCGGATCGAGCCAGCGCCGGTGCAGCCCCATATCGTATTCACGGCCCTCGAACCGGTCGAGCGCCAGCCAGTCGACGAAATCGGCATCGGCAGGCCCGCCGATCCGACCGAGCAGCGAGGCCCATGCGGCGAGCAGGTCGACCCGCCAGCCCAGGCTTGCAGCTGCGCCTTCGATCCGCGCGCGCGCCGGTCCATCGAGCCAATCGGGTCCGTCTTCGATCAGCGCCTCAAGCCGCCGCCCCAGCGCCACCAGCGGCCCGTGCAGCGCATCAATGGCGCGCGCGGCGTCGCCTGCAGCGGTAATCAGCGGTCCATCGAGTTCGGCCAGTTCGGTTTCCAGCCCATAGCCTGCATCCTCGCCGCCGCTTTCATCACGGGCATACACCGTGCCCCGGATCGCGGCGAGCAGCTGCTCGATTTCGCCCGAGGCCGTGCCCTCGCGGATGCGCGCCAGCCAGCCTTCGCCGGGCAATGCCTCGGCAGCGATTCGCGCGGCCTCGATGGCGCGACCACCCAGTTCATCGTATGAGGCGACGTCTGAAAGCCGCGCGGCAAGCCCGCGTCTGCGCCCGCGTGATTTGCCCTCGGGTCCCATGATCCAGCGGCGCATCTCGACCGTTTCCTGGCCGGTGAGCGCGACGGCGAACATCGAATCGGCGGCATCATACAGGTGATGGCCCTCGTCGAAGATGATCCGGGTCGGGCGGCCCTGCTGTTCGCGTGCGCGCGCCGCGTTGACCATGACCAGCGCGTGGTTGGCGATCACCAGATCGGCATGATGGCTGGCGCGGGTGGCGTGTTCGATGAAGCATTTGCGGTAATGCGGGCAGCCAGCATAAACGCATTCGCCGCGCCGGTCGGTCAGCGCGGTGACGCCTGCGCGGCGGAACAGCGTAACCAGCCAGCCGGGCAGATCGCCGCCGATCATATCACCATCGCGGCTGTACGCGGCCCAGCGCGCCACCAGTTGCGCCAGCACCGCTGCGCGCCCCTGAAAGCCGCCCTGCAACGCGTCTTCCAGATTGAGCAGGCACAGGTAATTCTCACGGCCCTTGCGGATGACGACGCGGCGGCGGAATGTTGCTTCATCGCCATAGATGCGCTCGGTTTCGCGTGACAATTGCCGCTGCAGGGCCTTGGTATAGGTTGATATCCACACCGTGCCGCCTGCCGCGTTCGACCATAGCGATGCAGGCGCAAGATAGCCCAGCGTCTTGCCGATGCCGGTGCCGGCCTCCGCCAGCAGCATATGTGGTTGCTGTGCCTGGCCCTGTCCTTGGCCCTGGCCCTGTCCTTGGCCTTGGCCTGACCGGCGCTCGCGCGGGGCAAAGATGTGCGCGACATGGCGCGCAAACTGGCGCTGGCCTTCGCGGCGCTCTGCACCGGCACCGGTCAGCGCTTCCAGCTGCGCTTCGACCGCGTCTTGGCTGAGCACGATCTGCCGGGGCTGCGCGCGCGCGGGCTGCTCTTCCCATTCGGGCAGGCGGGTGAAAAGCCAGCGTTCGGCCTTTTCGGGTTGCTTGATGTGGCGCGACACGGTGCCCGCCCATGGCCAGCGCAGTTTCGCCAGCGCCTGCGCCGAAACCCAGGCGCCCTCGCGCTGCGGCCAGTCGGTGCTGCCGAGCGTGGCGACAAGCGCCTCGGCAGCGGCGTGGAGCAGGGCGGGAATGGATGAGTCGGGGATTGCTTCGTCGTGGTCAATTTCTGCAATATTGCTGGCTCCCCCGCGCAGGCGGGGGTCGATCTGCTGAGGATCACGGACTGATCTATCGGTTTGGCCGTCGGCATTCGGGGCGCTGTCCGGGGCGTTTGGATGCGAACCGCTCGCTCGATCCATTGAAGACGGACTGCCAGGTGATGGGTCCCCGCCTTTGCGGGGGAGCGTAATGTGGTGAAGGCCCAACGCCCGCGCCAGCCCCATCGGCGTGGGCACCATGAACTGCGCCGGGTGCACAAAGGCGAACAGCTCGAGCAGGTCGAGCCCGGAAAGCTCCGGATAGCCCAGCCGCTGTGCGACCAGCGGCGCGTTGAGCATGATCAGCGGGGTTTCGGCCGCACGGCCGATCGCCTCGCCCTTGGAAATGCGCGTCGCAGGCCTGCCCGGCGCAGCGAACCAGATCGCGCTATGGCTTGCATGCAGGGCTGGAAAGTTTAGGAAAGCGAGCATTACCAGCCCTTATGGCGACTTCGGAACGAAAAGGAAACACAGGTGAGCGTGTATCGCGAGGCAGCACTGCGATCCAAGGCATGGCCCTTTGAGGAAGCGCGCAGGCTGGTCAAACGCTATCGCGATGGCAAGCCCCAAGCGCTGGGGCCGGTGTTGTTCGAGACCGGCTATGGCCCATCGGGCCTACCGCATATCGGTACCTTTCAGGAGGTGTACCGCACCACGCTGGTCCGCCGTGCCTATGAGACGCTGACCGCCGATGAGAGCGGGGTCGCCGCCCCGACAAGACTGGTCGCGTTCAGCGACGACCTTGATGGCCTGCGCAAAGTGCCCGAAAATGTGCCGAACCAGGAGATGCTGAAGGAATATCTCGGCAAGCCGCTGACCGATATTCCCGATCCGTTTGGCAAGTCCGAGAGCTTTGCCCACCACAACAACGCGATGCTGCGCGCTTTCCTCGACCAGTTCGGCTTCGACTACGAATTCGTCTCCTCGACCGAACGCTACAGGGGCGGACATTTCGATGAGGCGTTGCGTGGCGTGCTGCGCAACTACCAGGCGATTCTCGACATCATGCTGCCGACCTTGCGCGCCGAGCGGGCCGCGACCTACTCGCCTGTGCTGCCGATCAGCCCCAGATCGGGAGTTGTGTTGCAGGTGCCGGTCGAGGTCGTCGATGCAGACGCTGGTATCGTGCGCTTCGTCGATGATGGCGAGATGATCGAGCAATCGATTCTGGGCGGTGGTGCCAAGCTGCAATGGAAGGTCGACTGGGCGATGCGCTGGGTCGCGCTGGGCGTCGATTACGAGATGTATGGCAAGGACCTGACCGATAGCGGTGTGCAATCGGGCAAGATTGCGCGCGTGCTCGGCGGGCAGAAGCCAGAAGGCATGATCTACGAGATGTATCTCGACGAAAAGGGCGAAAAGATCTCCAAGTCCAAGGGCAACGGCCTGTCGATCGACGAGTGGCTGCGCTATGGCAGTCAGAACAGCCTGGCGTTCTATATCTACCGCGACCCCAAGGCCGCCAAACAGCTGAGCCTTGCGGTGGTGCCGCGCGCGGTCGACGAGTATTTCCAGTTTCGTGACAGCTGGCATACACAGGATGCCGACAAGCAGCTGGGCAATCCTGTGCACCACATCCATAACGGCAATGTTCCCGACGGCAGCCCGCCGGTCAGCTTTGGCCTGTTGCTCAATGTCGTCAGCCTGCCGGGGATGGGCGACAAGGATCTGGTCTGGGGCTTTGTCCAGAAATACGCGCCGGGGGTTTGCGCTGAGACACACCCGGAGCTCGACGCACTGATCGCCAATGCGGTCAACTATGGCCGCGATTTCATCGCGCCGACACTTAAACGCCGCAGGCCAGTCGGGCTGGAAATCGACGCGCTGAACCGCCTCGATGCCGAGCTTGCCGCGCTGCCAGACGATGCGTCCGCCGAGAATATCCAGAACATCGTCTATGCCATCGGCAAGGATGAGGCATATGGTTTTGGTAGCCTGCGCGACTGGTTCAAGGCGCTTTACGAGACGCTGCTGGGGTCCGAGCAAGGCCCGCGCATGGGCAGCTTCATCGCGCTGTACGGTATTGCCAACACGCGCAAGCTGATTGCCGAAGCGCTGGCATGACCGTCGTTGCTGCCCGCTTTTACCGCGCGGGGCGTCTGCTGAGCGAGGTTGACCTTGCCCAGCCGCTGCCGGCGCTGGACAATCCTGCGGACCTTTTGTGGATCGGTCTGCACGAGCCTTCCAGCGCAGAACTGGCGCCGATCCAGCATCAGCTTGGCCTGCACCCGCTGGCGGTGGAGGATGCGCTTGATCATCGTCACCTGCCCAAGATCGAGCCGTTCGGCGAACATCTGTTTGCGGTCGCGCGCACGGTTCACCTTGATGACAGCAACAGCAAGACGCGGATCTCCTATGGCAACACCGCCGTATTCATGGGACGTCAGTTTATCGTCACCGTGCGTCATGGTTCGATGCGCGATCACTCCCCGGTGCGCGCCCATATGGAGGCAACGCCATGGATGCTCGCTCACGGCGCAGATTTCGTGCTGCATGCCATTCTCGACTTCATCATCGATGGCTATCTTGGCGTTATCGATGTGCTGGAAGACGAGGTGCTTGGCATGGAAGACCGTGCGCTTGATGCATTTCTTGATCGCGAGCAGACCGCTGCGCTGTTCTCGCTTCGCCGGGACCTTTTTCGGCTTCAGCGGGTCCTGGGGCCGATGCAGGATGTCGGCGGTCGCTGCATGAATCTCAGCCTGCCACAGATCGATGCCGACATCGTGCCGTATTTCCGCGATCTGCATGATCATGTCAGGCGCGCGGATTACCGGGTGGCGGGGCTGCGCGATACACTGACTTCGGTCATCGAAACCAGCGGCCTGCTCGAGCAGCAGCGGCAAGGCGTGATCACCCGCCAGCTGGCCGCATGGGCGGCAATCCTTGCGGTACCGACGGCGATTGCAGGGATATACGGCATGAACTTTGATGTGATGCCCGAGCTTAGCTGGCGCTATGGCTATTTTGTCATTCTTGGCGTGCTGGCGAGCATCTGCCTGACGCTTTATATCCGTTTCAAACGGTTTAAATGGCTGTGACGCGCGATGGCGGTGGGAACGATGGCACGGTTCTATCCGTAAAGTTGGCATTGCCAACGTTAATGGAGAACAACCGTGTCGCATTCCAACATTTCCGCCGACTTGTCCGGACGCCGTATCTGCATTCTTGCCACCCATGGCTTTGAACAGTCCGAGCTGATCGAGCCGCGCGATGCGCTGCGCAAAGCTGGCGCGCATGTCGATATCGTCTCACCGCAGCAGGGCGAAATCCGCGGCTGGAAGGGTAAGGACTGGGGCGAAAGTGTTCAAGTCGATGCAGCGCTGGACGGCGCCAAAGCAGACGATTATGACGCGCTGGTGTTGCCGGGTGGTCAGATCAATCCGGATGTGCTGCGCGTCGATACCGACGCCATTGCGCTGATCAAGGCGTTTGCCGATGCAGGCAAGCCGATTGCGGCGGTTTGCCACGCGCCGTGGCTGCTTATCGAAGCGGGCCTGGTCAGCGGCAAAACGCTGACATGCTACAAGTCGATCCGTACCGATCTGGAAAACGCAGGCGCAACCTTTGTCGATAAGCAAGTCGCTATCGATGGCAACCTGATCACCAGCCGCTCGCCCGACGATCTGCCAGCCTTCAACGCTGCGATCGCGACCGCCGTCCATGCGGCGGCTAATTCCAATATCGAACTTGTCTGATCGGACGACACTACGCTTTGGCAGATGACGTGGTGATCGTTCGCACCACATCGGCATAACCCGGCGATATGGTCATCCTGCCCGCATGGCCACCGGTCAGCAAAAGCTGGTGCGCCTGCGGCAGGTTATAGCACGGCACCCCCATGAAAAGGTGATGCTCGCTGTGAAAGTTAACCCAATACGGTGCCACCGTCGCGCGTTCGAGCCAATTGGCGTAAGTGGTACGCGCGTGGGTAAAGGGGTCGTTGCTGCCGGTGCTGGTGCAGGCATGTTCGGCGATGTTGCGGACACGCAGATACAGCTGGAAAGTCGTGGCCATCGCAATCAGCCATATCACATAGGGCAGCGCGCCCAGCCCTGTAGCAAACGATAAACCCAGCAGCACGATCTGCGCCGCCAGAAATCGCAGAACGACTTTGCCGACAAAAAAATTCTGCTCTTTGGCTGCGGGGCCAAACCCCTTGAGTGCCATGGTAATCTGCGCGCCGCGTTGCTTGACAAATGTTTGCCCGGTCAGATCGCGCACCACCTTGCGGATCAGGCTGGCGCGGCTGGTGGGGAAGGGGGCAGACAGCGACAGATCCGGATCTTCGGGCTGCTGCGTATAGCGATGATGGGTCAGATGATAGGTGCGATAGGCGTGCATATCGGTGCCCATCGGCACGCCGGTCAGCCACTGGCCAACCCAATTGTTGATCCGCCGATCAGGATGCATCAGCCCGTGGGCTGCCTCATGCATCAGGATGGCAAGCCCCAACTGCCGCCCGCCGATCAGGATGATGGCCACCATCCAGGCCCACCATGTGCCAAGATACGCTGCGCCCCACGCCAGCGCGATCACCACCATCCACGCGTGCGCGACCAGCGCCAGCCCCTTCCAGCGCGATGCCTGGGTGATGCGCCCGAACACATCGCGGCCAAATATCTGTGCAGCATTTGCCGCCTTGACGAGCGCCATGACTTGCCTCTCGGCGGCCGGTGTGCGGCCGCATACTCTTTACGTTCGCGTCATCCTAACAAGTTTGCCCGAATGTTGAAATGGCGAATAACGTCTCGCGCTTTGGCGCTGACTCCGCGCAAACAAGATCGGCAAGTTCCGGCTGGGCATGCAGGATTGCTGTTGAGTTTGCGGCGATCAGGCGCGAAAGCACGCGGCATGCTTTTGCAACCCCTGTCACCGCATCCTGCTAACCCATCCCCACCCGGAATGCAGATTTCTGCAAGCTGGTCGATGGGGCAGCGTGGCACACTGGCGCTGGAATATCGGGTGGATGATCCGCATGATCACGCCCTGTGGCCAATATCGCCAAGCGGCAGAACCGATGGCTTGTGGCAGCACAGCTGTTTTGAGGCGTTTGTCGCGCAGGGCGATGGCACCGCTTATGCCGAGTTCAATGTCTCACCCTCTGGCGCATGGGCAGCGTATGCCTTTGACGATTACCGGGCCGGAATGCGCGACCTGGAGCTGGCGAGCCCGCCAGCAGCGGATCAGCCCACGCAAGGCATCTGGCAAGTGTCGCTCGATCTGTGCGGGCTGGATGCGTTGCTCGGCGCAAGGCCGTGGCGGCTGGCGCTGACAGCGGTCATCGAAGCCAGGGACGGCAGCACAAGCTTGTGGTCCTTGCGTCATCCGCCAGCAAAACCTGATTTTCACCACGCAGATTGTTTTGCCGCGCGGTTGGCTTAAACACGTCGCTCCATCACAAAAAGGCCTGAACGCGCATGCAATTTGGTATCGATCGTCTGTTGTCTGACCCTGAACTGCGCAAGGCCCTGCATGGCAAGCGTGTCGCGCTGGTCGCGCATCCTGCATCGGTATCGGCAGACCTCACGCACTCGCTGGATGCTTTGGCGGCGCTCGACGATATCCTGCTGACCGCTGCCTTCGGCCCGCAACACGGGCTACGCGGCGACAAGCAGGACAATATGGTGGAGAGCCCGGATTATACCGACCCTGTGCACCACATCCCGGTGTTCAGCCTTTATGGCCAGGTGCGCCGCCCCACCGAGCAGATGATGGGCACGTTCGATGTCGTGCTGATCGATCTGCAGGACCTGGGCTGTCGTATCTACACCTTCGTGACCACCTTGCTGTATATGCTGGAAGCTGCGGCGCGTGATGGCAAATCGGTCTGGGTGCTGGATAGGCCCAACCCGGCAGGCCGTCCGGTTGAGGGTTTGACGCTGCTTGAAGGCTGGGAAAGCTTCGTCGGCGCAGCGCCGATGCCGATGCGCCACGGGCTGACGCTGGGCGAAATGGGGCATTGGTTTATCCGCCATTACGGGCTGGACGTCGATTACCGGGTGATCGAGATGCTAGGCTGGGAGCCTGGGTCTGCCCCCGGCTTCGGCTGGCCGACGACCCGCATCTGGATCAACCCCAGCCCCAACGCCCCCAACATCAACATGGCGCGCGCGTATGCAGGAACCGTGATGCTGGAGGGCACAACGCTGAGCGAGGGCAGGGGCACCACCCGCCCGCTCGAGATATTCGGCGCGCCCGATATCGATGCCCGCGCGGTTATCGCAACGATGCACGAAATCGCACCGCACTGGCTGACAGGATGCGCGTTGCGCGAGATCTGGTTCGAACCGACATTCCACAAGCACGTCGGGCAGATGTGCCACGGAGTCCACATTCATGCCGAAGGACCCCATTACGATCACGCAGCCTTCCGCCCGTGGCGGGTGCAGGCGCTCGCCTTCAAGGCCATCCGCACGCTGTATCCCGATTACCCGCTGTGGCGCGATTTTGCCTATGAGTATGAGCACGGCAAGCTGGCCATCGACGTGATCAACGGCGGCCCGGGCTTGCGGGCGTGGGTGGACGACGCAGGCGCGACACCCGATGATCTGGATGCGCTGACCAGCGCCGATGAGGCGGCATGGCAGGCAAGCGGGCCGAGGTTGCTCTATTGAGCCGATGCTGGTTTGCAGGAGAAGGGAAGCCAAAAAACCGCGCGCATTTTGCGGGGTGAAGTGCCTGTCAATGAATTGCCAAAGCCGGAGATCACGATACGGGGCAAACCGGACCAAGACAGTCCAATAGTACAGCCTAAAATGAGGATCTAATTGGGACCGTGTCCGCAGAATTCCTCCCGGCAAACTCCCCCGCAGTGCGCGCGATACACTGCCCATACCGGTAATCGGCCGTCTGCCAGTGCCCCGCGCCTATGCCGGTCGCGGTCTGGGCGCAGACCTGCTTTCAGACGCCCTGCGCCGCATCGCCTCGCCTTCCAGAGCATCGGTATCGGCGCAGTGTGCGGGTGCAGGCGAAGGATGAGCAGGCGAGGCGGTTCTACATGGCGTGCGCGGAGTTTATCGGATACCCGGCGGACAGTCGCACGCTGTTTTTGCCGATAGGGACAGTGATTGCGGCGTTTGGTGAAGGGTGACGGCGGTGTCTATTTAGTATCTTGCCCCCTGAACTCTCCCCGGAATTATCGGGGTGGGCAATAAACAGTACGGTTTGTCTGAGCTAAGTCGCCGGGTAGCGTGGGTATATTCCGATAGTCTCGGCCAATGTTAAAACGTGCTAAATTGCATTTGCAACGCGCTTCCATACGATCAAGGCGGCCAATCCGTTTTCGGAACCCGGATTTTCAGAGCGCTATTTACCTGGCTTTGGACCGCATTGCGGCCACTAAGGACAAATGTATGATTGATCCGACACCGCTTCCAGCTTGCCACGCGTCACACCCGATGGTCCAGGCTGCGACGGATATCGAACCACAAATGGCATTATCAGCCAACCTGTTGATACTGAAAGCGCTTGGGGTCTTTGCACCGATTCCCTTCACCGCGCCTGAGGTCCCAGGCTGTCCTGCTTTGCCGAAACTGCCACATAGAAAGGCGATCAACCATGACGGCGATTGTTAACCGACAGCATTATGCGCCCGTATCGATCATCCTGCACTGGGGGATGCTGCTGCTGATCGTGGTTGTCTATTCCTGCATGTTGCTACGCGAGTATTTTCCGCAAGGCAGCGATATACGCAATGGACTGAAGACCTGGCATTTCATGCTGGGGCTCTCAGTGCTGCTGCTCGTCATTGTCCGCATCGTCTCGCGGTTGCTCAACAGTCGCCCTGCGATCACCCCGGAGCCTCCGGCATGGCAAATGTTTGTCGCCAAAGCGCTTCATCTTGCGCTCTATGCCTTTATGCTGGCGATGCCAATCGCCGGCTGGCTGATCCTCAGCGCATCGGGCAAAACCATTCCATTCTTCGGGCTGGAAATTTTCGCGCTTGTCGGTCCGAGTAAGGCTTTGGCAGGGCAGGTGAAAGAGGTGCACGAAACCATCGCCACGATCGGCTATTTCCTCATCGGCGTGCATGCATCGGCAGCGCTGCTCCACCACTATTGGTTCAAGGACAATACGCTTCTGCGGATGCTGCCGGGAAAGCGCTAGTGGCGATTGCCAGTGGACTGATTGTGGCATCAGCATTCCTGCCGTCGCTTAGGGCAATGGCGAATACAAAAAATTATAAATTTCATAGAATCAATCGTTTGCTAGAGGTTTTCGGAGATTTTCAGATTTTCCGACAATCTGGCTGAAAGCGGTTGGCTTTCAATACGGCACTGCTCCTATTATTCGGGCGCTGCGCGGTCATGTGCAGAACCCCCGCAGCTGACGCGCAGGAAACGAGCGATGTAAGCGAAGGAGCGGACGAGTATGCCCAGACTGTATTTCCACCCCGAGCGCCATCTGATCTCTCGCGTCGGATGGTTGCGTGCTGCCGTGCTGGGTGCCAATGATGGCATTGTATCGACCGCAAGCCTGATCATCGGCGTTGCTGCGGCAGGCGCCAAGCCCTCCGATATTTTTGTTGCTGGCGCCGCCGGACTGGTCGCAGGTGCCATGTCGATGGCGGCGGGCGAATATGTGTCGGTCAGTTCGCAGTCCGATACCGAGCAGGCTGACCTGGCGCGCGAGCGATCCGAATTGTCCGGTGACGTCGAAGCCGAGACCGATGAGCTCGCCGCGATCTATATCAAGCGAGGCATCGATCCGGCAACGGCTGACAAAGTGGCGCGGCAGTTGATGTCAAAAGATGCGCTGGCGGCCCACGCACGTGACGAGCTTGGCATTTCAGAGATGACCACGGCGCGGCCCATTCAGGCGGCGCTTACGTCGGCGGCGACCTTCACGGTCGGCGCAGCCCTGCCACTGGGTATCGTCATCTTCGCGCCCGGCGGTCGGCTGGTCGTTATCGAGGCCGTCGCATCTCTCCTTTTTCTTGCCCTGCTGGGTGCCATCGGAGCGCGGGCTGGCGGCGCACCGGTGTGGAACGCCACGTTGCGGGTTACCTTCTGGGGCGCGCTGGCAATGGCACTGACGGCAGGGATCGGAAGACTGGTTGGCACCGCAGTTTGAAAACCGGTACGCGCAGTCGAGCCATCGATCGGGAATTCCGGGGATACGATACCAAACTCCCCTCGGTTTGGGCCCGCGCTTTGCGGGGGTCATATTGCGGGATGTGACGCGCTGGGGATTTGCGGCGACAGGTGCAAAAACCGCTCATTGGGCCAGCAACCTCGCAGAAGAGCAGCCGGAGGACCCAGCCGACATGGGTCACACGAGGGTTGATACCCTCTCGCAGGCGGAAGTGGCGCTTTTCCGGGAGTGTCGCACGAAACCGGTATTTTTGCGTGCGCGGGAATGACCGGGGTGTGCGTTGGTCAGCGGGTGCCGCGATGTAAGAACGGATGTCGTGCATTCCCGCCCCTGGGCTCCGGCTTATGCCGGAGAACAGCGAGCGGTAACGCCACCTGCTACTGATCCAAAAACGACCGCATCTTGCGTGACCGGCTCGGGTGCTTGAGCTTGCGCAGCGCCTTGGCTTCGATCTGGCGGATGCGTTCGCGGGTGACCGAGAACTGCTGGCCGACCTCTTCGAGCGTGTGATCGGTGTTCATGCCGATGCCAAAGCGCATCCGCAGCACGCGTTCTTCGCGCGGGGTGAGCGAGGCGAGCACGCGGGTGACGGTTTCCTTGAGGTTCGCCTGGATGGCCGC